>NZ_JACRSO010000003.1:0-300000 GCF_014384745.1 Luoshenia tenuis | reverse complement strand
GCCCCGTCCGCCGCGGCCTTCAGAGCCTCGGGCAGCGTCCCGGCGGATACGCCTATGATCTTATCCGGCCCCAGCATGCGCCGCGCCACCTGACAGGGCAGGTCGCTCTGGCCCAGGTGCACCCCCGCCGCGTCCACGGCCTGGGCAATATCCGCCCGGTCGTTGATGATCAGCGGCACCCCCGCCGCATCGCAAATGGCCTTGACCCGCAGGGCCTGCTGGTAAAACTCCAGCGAGGTGCAATCCTTCTCCCGCAGCTGTACCAGCGTGCAGCCGCCCTTTACCGCCTGGGCCACCGCCTCATCCAGCGTTGTTGTGCTCATCAGCTCCCGGTCGGTCACCAGGTAGAGCGTATAATCCACCTCAGGCTTCATCGATCTTCACCCTCTCCAGCAGCGTCTTTTCGTCCATGCGGCCAATCGCGTCGATGATCCCCATATGGAAGTGCCCTAGCTCCCGGCCGTCCTCTCTTTCCAAACTCAGCTCGCCCGCCAGGCCCATCAGCGCCACGCCGCCGGCGGCGCACAGCAGGGTATCCTCCGGCTGCGCCGCGCCGCACAATCCGGCCACCAGCGTGGTAGACATGCAGCCCGTGCCCGTCACGCCCGAGAGCAGCGCGCAGCCGTTATCCACCCGCAGCACCTTTTCCCCATCCGAGGCCACGTCCGTAGGCCCTGTAATGGTCACCACGCTGTGCAGCATCTGCGCCAATTCCCTTGCCAGGGCAACCCGCGCGGGCAGCCCGTCCTGGTCCGCCGCGTCCACGCCCCGGGTCTCCCCGCCCAGGCCGCGCAGGAATTTGATCTCCGAAAGGTTGCCCCGCACCACGGATATTTTAAGCTGCTCCAGCAGCTTTTCCGCCGTGCGGTTGCGCAACGCAGTCGCCCCCGCGCCCACCGGGTCCAAAACGATGGGGATGCCCTTTTCGTTGGCCCTGCGGCCAGATGCCAGCATGGCCTCCACCGTGCGCGCGTTCAGCGTGCCGATGTTGAGCACCAGCGCCTGGGCCGCGCCCGTCATCTCCGCCGCCTCGCCGATATCGTCCGCCATCACCGGGGAGGCCCCCAGCGCCAGCGCGATATTGGCGCAGTCGTTTACCGTTACATAATTGGTGATATGGTGCACCAAAGGCCGCTTCTCCTTCACTGCGCCCAGCAGCGCCGCCAGCCTTTGCGTATATTCATTTGCCATCTAACTGCCTTCTTCCTGTTTTCCATCTTGCAAGTAAAAGTGCCCCAAAGGGCCCGCGCCCCTGCCCAGCGCCAGCCCGTTGGCGATGGCGCCGGTAATATACGCCTTGGCCTTTTCCACCGCCTGCGCCAGGGCATAGCCCCGCGCCAGGTAAGCCGCAATGGCCGAGGACAGGGTGCAGCCGGTACCATGGGTGTTTTTCGTGTCGATCCGCGGGCTGGTAAAGGCGCAAAAGCCCTCCCCATCGTAGTACAGGTCCTCAGCCGCCCCATCCAGGTGGCCGCCTTTAAGCAATACCACCCGCGGCCCCAGGTCTTTTAACTTCAGCGCCGCGGCCTGCCGCTGCAAGTGGTTTTCTACCGGCAGTCCGCTCAGCGCGGCCGCCTCGGCCAAATTAGGGGTGATCAACGTCACAAGAGGCAGCAGCTCTGCCTTTAAAGCCTCCAGCATATCCGCCCCGTGCAGCGTTTGCCCGGCAGAGGCCACCATTACCGGGTCCAAAACCACGGGCAGGGCAGTGCCCTTCAGCGCTGCGGCCACCGTGCGCACCGCTGCCGCGCTGGGCAGCAGGCCGATCTTGACGGCGTCCGGTGGGATATCGCCCAGCACCGCCTCGATCTGCGCGGCCAGCACATCCGGCGCGATGTCCTGACGGCAAAAAACCGCCTGGGTATTTTCCGCCACTACGGTGGTGATGGCGCTCATCCCATAGACCCCCAGCGCCGCAAAGGTCTTGAGATCCGCCTGGATGCCCGCGCCGCCGCTGCAGTCGCTGCCCGCGATGCTTAAAGCCGTTACGATCTTAGCCATTAGAGCTTCACGCACCCCGCCTCGCCGGAAAGGATGCGGTTCATGGTCTTCATGGCGCACATCTCCCCGCACATGGTGCAGGTGTCCTCCTGCGCCGGGCGGGAGGAATCATGGTATTCCCGGGCCTTTTTGGGGTCTACCGCCAGTTCATACATCTTCTCCCAGTTGACCTCCTGCCTAGCGCGGCTCATGGCGTTATCCCAATCCCGCGCGCCGGGCACGCCCTTGGCGATATCGGCCGCATGGGCTGCGATGCGGCTGGCGATGATGCCCTCGCGCACATCCTGCACATCCGGCAGCCGAAGGTGCTCGGCCGGGGTCACATAGCAAAGGAAATCCGCCCCGCTGGCCGCGGCGATGGCCCCGCCGATGGCCGAGGTGATATGGTCGTACCCCGGGGCGATATCGGTGACCAGGGGCCCCAGTACATAAAAGGGCGCGCCGTGGCACAGCCGTTTTTGTAAGATCATATTGGCCTGTATCTCATTTAGCGCCATATGCCCCGGCCCCTCGATGATGACCTGCACGTTCTTCTCCCAGGCGCGACGAGTTAACTCGCCCAAGGTGATCAATTCCTCGATCTGGGCGGCGTCGGTGGCGTCGGCAATGCTGCCGGGGCGGCAGGCATCCCCCAGGCTGAGCGTCACATCATACCTGGCCAGGATATCCAGCAGCTCGTCGTAATGCTCAAAGAAGGGGTTCTCGTTGCCGGTGTGCACCATCCAGGCAAAAAGCACCGATCCGCCGCGGGATACCACGTTGGTCTGCCGGGGGTTGTCCAGCACCTTCTGGGCGGTATGCCGGGTCAGCCCCGCGTGGATGGTCACAAAATCTACCCCGTCCTTGGCATGCTTTTCCACCACGGCCAAAAAATCTTTATACGTTAAATCGTTTACGATTTTGCCGGTATACCCCACCACGTCATATACCGGTACGGTACCGATCATGGCCGGGGCCGCGTCGATCAGCCGCTTGCGGAAGGCGTGGGTCTTGCCAAAGTTGCTTAAGTCCATGATCGCCTCGGCCCCAAGCTCAATGGCGGTCTGCACCTTTTGCCACTCCATCTCGTTATCGGCCAGGTCGCCCGAAACGCCCAGGTTCACGTTGATCTTGGTGCGCAGGCCCTGCCCTACCCCCTGCGCATCCAAAGCTTTGTGGTTTTTATTGGCCGGTATGGCGATGGTGCCCGCGGCCACCCGCGCGCGGATCACTTCCACATCCAGGTTTTCCTTCTCGGCCACCGCCTTCATCTGTTCGGTAATTATGCCCTTTTTGGCCGCGTCCATCTGCGTGGTGTACTGCTGCATCATAATTCCTCCTTTTTAAAGCCCGCCTGGGGGGATGCAAAAAAGCCGCTCACAATTCTGCGGTTCGCAGATGAGCGGCAAATAATCCGTTTGGCCAAGGCCTAAACAAATGTTTGCTTCCCTACGACAGTCTTAACTGACAGGTTCAAAGGGTCAGGCTCTTACGCCTTCTCAACCAATGGTCCCCCCGCAAAATTCAATTTTATTTATCTTAATCTTTTTTGCGTATCTTGTCAATTCGCCTGCGGCCCTGTGACCGTAAAAATGGCGAAAAAATGCCGGTTTTTATCTTACGGGCGCGTAAAGATGATTGACACGCACGGCCAAACCCTTTAAAATAAACCCCATCATAGGAGAAGGCCCTTCTATAATATACGGGGCTTTGCACCAGGCAAGGAGCTAAAGAGAATGAAGACGGTACCTTTTACAAAAGCACAGCTGGAGAAAATCGTCGCCCAGTATCCCACGCCCTTCCATCTGTATGATGAGCGCGGCATCCGCGATACGGCGCGCAAATTGCACAAAGCCTTTGCGTGGAATAAGGGCTATAAGGAGTTTTTCGCCGTCAAGGCCCTGCCCAACCCCTTTATTTTGAAGATCCTGCGCGAAGAGGGCTGTGGGGTGGATTGCTCCTCCTATACGGAGCTGATGCTGGCCGAGAGCTGCGGCTTTGCCGGCGGGGAGATCATGTTCTCCGCCAACGATATGCCCGCCCAGGATTTTCGCAAGGTCCGCGCACTGGACGGCACGGTGAACCTGGACGATATCAGCCATATCGATTTTTTAAAGGAAAACGGCGGCATCCCCCACAAGATCAGCTGCCGCTTTAATCCCGGCGGGGACTTTAAGCTGGGCAATACCATCATGGGTAACCCCGGCGAGGCCAAATACGGCTTTACCCGCTCCCAGCTGACCCAAGGGTTTAAAAAGCTGATGGCCTTAGGGGTAAAAGAGTTTGGCCTGCACGCCTTTTTGGCCAGCAATACCACCGATGATAGCTATTATCCGGCGCTGGCCCGGCTGCTTTTTCAGACCGCGGTGGAGCTTTACGAGGAAACCGGCGGCCGGGTAACGTTTATCAACCTTTCCGGAGGCGTGGGCATCCCCTACCTGCCGGATCAGCCGGGCGCGGATATCCTCAAGATCGGCGCGGGCGTGCAAAAGGCCTATGAAGAGGTCATCGTCCCCTCGCCGCTGCACCAGGTGTCCATCAATACCGAGCTTGGCCGGTTTATGACCGGGCCCCACGGGTACCTGATTTCCCGGGTGATCCATGAGAAAAAGACCCATAAAGACTATCTGGGCCTGGATGCCAGCGCGGTCAACCTCATGCGGCCGGCCATGTACGGCGCCTATCATCACATCACCGTCATGGGCAAGGAATCTGCGCCCTGCGACCACAAATATGATGTGACCGGCTCGCTGTGCGAGAATAACGATAAGTTCGCTATCGACCGGATGCTGCCCAAGACGGAGATCGGCGATCTGGTCGTTATACACGATACCGGCGCGCACGGCTTTGCCATGGGCTATAACTACAATGGCCGCCTGCGCTCAGCCGAGGTGCTGCTGGGCGCGGACGGACAGGCCACGCTCATCCGCCGGGCCGAGACCCCGCGGGATTACTTTGCCACTTTCGATTTTACCCACCTGCTGGATGAGGCCTTGCAAAAGGACGAGAATGGGCGGTTGTAAAATTCGCTTATGGCTTTACGGGCAAGCATTTAAGCTTGCCCGTTTTTTATAGATGCTCCAGCGTCTTTTTTCTATTCTCTTCCAGCACTTTATCTGGAAATTCTATGTAGATACATTCCTGACAGATACCCTGAATATTTAGGGCGATCTCCTTTGATATGCAGTGACCCTCGCGCCAATAAGCACAAAAATAATTGTCACAGCGCATGTCATACGCCTCCAGTTCATTTACGCTCTTTAATCACAGTGCAATTTTATGGTGTATATAGCAATTATAATGAGCAGTATAATATTTGTAAATAAGCGAAACGAGGATAGGGCATGTTTGAGGTAAAGCGCGAAGAGTTTGTGAATAAAACCTTTCGGCTCAACAAAACGCTGGTTGAAGAGTTGGCCAAATGCGCTTCCGAACACAAAATATCCATGAACGCGTTGGTGGCACAGTGCTGCCGTTACGCGCTCGACCATATGATCGATCCTTCCAATAAACCCGAAGCGTAATTTCTGAATCTGATACCAGCGGCGCGATGCGCCGCTTTTTTATTTAAAAACCCTTGACCTTGACGCTACGTCATCCCTTACAATTCTATTATCAGGAGGCGAACGAAAGATGGAATATACCGTACGAGGCCTGTCTAAGCTCTCGGGCGTCAGCGAGCGGGCGCTGCGCTACTACGACAGCCTGGGGCTGCTATGCCCGGAGCGCTTGCCAAACGGTTACCGCCGGTATGGCTCGTCCGAGGTCGCCCGCCTGCAGCAGATCCTGTTTTACCGGCAGATGGGCATCCCCCTAAAGGAGATCGCCCTGCTGCTGGACGACCCGGAGTTTGACCGGGCCGCCGCCCTGCTTTGCCACCGCCAATCGCTATGCCGCAAGCTAACGGCGCTGGAAAAGCTGATCGGCAATATCGACAGGACCCTGCAAGAATGGAAAGGAGGAGAAATCATGTCCGATCAGGAACGATTCGAGGGCCTCGGCCAGGCGGCCGCCCAGAAAAACGAACAAAACTATGGCCGTGAGATACGCCAAAAATATGGCGATAAGGCAGTGGATCAAAGCAACGCCGCCCTGTCCAAGCTCAACAAAACGCAATACCAGGCCATGATGCAGGAGGGCGAGACGATAACAGCCGCCATTGCCGCCTGCATGCCCCAGGGCGCGGGCGCGCAGGAGACCCAGGCCGCCATCGCGCGGCACTACGCCTACCTCAACGCGCACTTCGGCATCCATTATACCTACGAGATGTACGCGGGCCTGGGCCAGATGTACGCCTGCGATCCGCGGTTTACCGCTTATTATGAGCGGTTCGCACCCGGGCTAGCGGCGTTTATGCAGCAGGCCATTGCCATTTTCGTGCAAGAGGCTGGCGCAAAGGCCGAATAGCGGGCACTTCAAAAGGCGCTGTAAGGCGCCTTTTTGCCTGCCCAAATATATGGTATAATAATGGGCGGCCATTGCCGGTTCCGCGCCCCCGTCCCTGCCGGGCGGGGTTTTGCGGCCGCATATTGGCAGGGTTTCCGCGCTTTAAGCGCAAGGGCTTGCTGTTTATAGGGGAGGGTAATATGCAATCGACAGATCAGGAGAATATCGTACTCATCGGCATGCCAGGCTGCGGCAAGAGTACCGTAGGCGTGCTATTGGCCAAAGCCCTTGGGCGCGGCTTTGTGGATACCGACCTGTTGCTGCAGGCCCATTCTGGGCATCTGTTGCAGCAGATCGTCGATCAGGATGGGATCGACGCCTTTTTGCGCCAGGAGGAGCAGACCCTGTTGACCGTCGCTCCCGGCGGCCAGGTCGTCGCCACCGGGGGCAGCGCGGTGTACAGCGAAAAGGCCATGGCCCACCTTAAAAAAGGCGGCAAAGTGGTCTATCTGCGCTTGCCCTTAGATGAAATCCAGCGGCGGGTGCAAAATATCGCCACCCGAGGCATCGCCATGGGCCCGGGGCAGACCCTTGCGGACCTGTACCGCATCCGCATCCCCTTGTATGAGAAATATGCGGATTTAACGGTGGATTGCGCAGGACAAACGCTGGAGCAAACCGTGCAGGCGCTGTGCGCAGCGCTGGGGATGGCCTGTGCTCAAATGCGCACACAAAACTGAACATTCGGCTATATTGGCTGATTATATGCCTTTTATATCGCCAAAACGCTTAAAACAAACAGGAATGTGAAGTTTCTTTGTCACATAATTGTGAAACTTTTGTGAAATGCCTCGCCTTCTGTTGACAGGATTCGACAAATATCGTATGATAAGCGTGCAAAGGAAAAACGAACGTTTGTTTCGTTTGTTTGCAAATGATTCCCCCTCGATGCCTGGCATCCGTTGGGGGAGCGCGTTCGGCTCTCGGGCCTTACGCCTTCTCGCCCCTGTCCGGCTCGGCCGGCGCGGTGAGATTTGATTTTGTCCCCCCTTCATTGGCGTGAACCATCAGCATTTGGCTGAGGAGATCGCCTTTTTTTTTACACTTTTGGGCCATCTCGTCTAGAAAAGCCCCCGCGTTTGGCGGGGGCTTTTGCTTTACAGCCTCATTGTTTTTCAAACAGGCTCTGGTTCCGCTCCGGGTAGGCTTGCAAAGCGGGCAGGCCATTTTCCGGCCGGTCCAGATAAAACCAGGCTGTACAGGCCCAGTCGTCCTGGCGCAGAAAGTTCATCCAGCTGTCCCCGGGGATGTCCTCGTCAAACAGGGAAAGGGTCTGCTCCGGCGCAAAGGCGTTGCGCCAGGAACCATCCTGCATGTTGATCGCGGTTATCACCTGGGGCTGGTTTTGCGGCGTAAACAGTTCTTTTAGCTTCTCGCGCTGCCAGCCGCCAATCTGCTGGACCTGCACGCGGATGCGCTGGTTAAAATATATCGGGTCCGGCACGTGCAGCCGGTAGATTTGGAAGCGTCCCCCCGCCTCGTCGCACAACAGGCACCCGGTATACCGGTGGGCAAAGGGGTTAAGCAGCCAGGCGGTAGCCGGATAGTCCTCCGTCCCCGTACACAGCCAGGAGGGATAATCTCCGTCCCCATCGATAAAAGCCTTTACCTCGCCCTCGCCCCACCAGGCCCCGCCATAGCGCGGGTGAGTCGCCACCTGCATGGCACAGCCCAAAAAGCGGCCCGCGCCCTCTACCTGCGGCAGGATCGTCACATCCTGCCCCACCGGGGGCATGGTGCGGGACCAATAGGCGTGGAAATAGCCGATTTTTTCGCCCTCCAGCGCCTGCTTGCGGTAATTGACCGTATAAAAGAGCTGGTTGATATCCTCATCCGATTCGTTGACCAGTTCAATCCGCCCCCGCTTTAAAAACGGCATAGGAATAAAGCAGTTAAAACACTTGCCCCCCGGCGAAGAGAACAGCTCGTTTTCAAAGGAAACCGCCTCGCCAAAGGCGCCGCCAAAAAAATCTCCCAACGGGCAGGCCACAGCCGGGGTCTTTGCCCCATCCCAATAGGCCTCCAGACGCAGCGCCCGCTGCAAATGCGCCGGGGCGATCTCCTCCCGGTTTTTAAAGGTGATCCAGATATGATCCACCACGCCCGGGCCGGCAGCATCCAGCAGCGTCACCCGCTCGCCCGCGGGCAGCCGGTCATACGCGTGGCCTTTAAAGCCCCGGTTTTCCCGGGCGCCGTCGCCCGGCCGGTCGCTACGGTATTCAAAATTCTGGCAGCGGCGGACCGCGTTTGACAGCTCGTAAAGCGGCATAAGCTTCCCTCCTATTTCTCTTTAATATTGCATCTCGTCCTGGGTGCGCAGCAGGGTATAATCCTGCTTTTTAATGCCCTCGATCAATGCCTGAGAGGAGTAGATCGGATATGGGAAGGCGATGCCGCCCCGGCAAGCGCCGTAATCCCGGTGTGCGTCCGAGCCGGAAAGCGCAGGCACATGGTGCTTGCGCGCCCATTCCAGCGCCAGCTCGTTGTGATTGTGCACATACGGGGTCCCGTTATACACCTCCACCGCGTCGATCAGCGTCGGATCCTTGACCGGGTGGAGCTGCGCATAGTCATCCCGATACGGGTGGGCCTGGTTGATCAACCAACCCTTTTCGTGGGCAAAGTCGCACATATCTTTGACGGATTTTTGGCAGATCATGGGATACCGGTACACGTCCTCCTCGGTCATCCCATAACAGAGAAAGTCCTCCATCCCCTCATAGGAGCGCAGCTCAAAGCCCAGCAAAACGGTCAACGCCGTGCCCTCGGCCGCCTTTTTAGCTGCCCGGTATCCGGCCAGCAGCATATCGGCATACTCATCCCAGCTTTTGCCCGGATAAAACTTGGTAAAAAAGTCCGGAAAGTAGTGATCCGTCAACACCAGGCACTGGTAGCCGCCCTTCAGATAAAGTTCCACCTGGCCAGCCGCCGGTACGTGCCCGCAAAGGCTGGTCTCATCGGTATGGGCATGCAGCTCTACCTTATATATATTCTGTGGTTCCATCGTATTCAACCTCCCTATCGTCCTATCGATTCCGAACCAGCCCCGCGCTCAGCCTGTCCAGCGCCTCCATCAGCACCGGCCGGGGCGAGGCTACGTTCATCCGCACATACTGGCTGTAGTCCTCCCCAAAAAAGCTGCCCTTGTTCAGCCCCACGCCCGCCTGGGCGATCAGCCTGTGGGGGTCCTGTACGCCCAACCCTGCGCAGTCGATAAAAAGCAGATAGGTGGCCTCCGGCATGCGGGTGTGTAGACCGCTGATGGCATTGATCCGCACGCAAGTCCTATGCAGGTTCTCATGCAGGTATTGCAGCAGCTCGTCCAGCAGCGGGCCACACCGGTCAAAGGCGGCCTGCAGCGCCACCAGGCCAAAAATGTTGCTGCCCGCGTGTACTACGCGCAGCGCATCAGTAAAGCGCTTGCGCAGCCCCTCGTCCGGGATGACGGCAAAGGCCGTGCTCAACCCCGCCAGGTTAAAGGTCTTGGATGCCGAGGAAAAAAGGATCGCATGCTGCTCCATCCCGGGGACTGACAGAATCGGGGTATGCCGGTAATCCGGCATGGTCAGGTCCCCGTGTATCTCGTCGGACAGCACCAACACCCCGTATTGCTGGCACAGCTTGGCTAGCTGCCCCAGCTCCTCCGGGCGCCAGCTGCGCCCCACCGGGTTATGGGGGTTGCACAGGATCATCACCCTGGCGCCCGCTTTAAAATGCCGCTCCAGATCGATAAAATCCATCTTCCAGCTGTCCCCCACCTTTTTTAAGGGGTTGTGCACCACCCGCCTATCATGCTGGGGGCCTAGATAAAAGGGGCCGTATACCGGCGGCTGTACCACGATCTGATCCCCGGGCTGGGAAAAGACCTGCACCCCCAGGTTGAACCCGGAGACCACGTTGGTCAGCATCGCCACCGCTTCCGGGGCGACTTTGAGGGCATGCCGCGCCGCATACCAGCGGCATACCGCCTCTTTAGCCGGCTCCTCCAGGGTATGGTATCCAAATATCTCCTGCGAAAGCCGGGCCTGCATGGCCTCAAGGATCGGCGGGAAGACCGCAAAGTCCATATCCGCCACCGACAGCGGAATCACATCCTCCCTGCCATACTCCTGGGCCAGGCCGGCAAATTTGGCGGCGTCCGTGCCCCGGCGCTCGATCACGCGGTCAAAATCCAGTGCCATATCAAAAACCACCCTTCTTCAGGCAGGGCAGCCGCCCTGCGCTGTCGTTTGTCGTTTTATATCCAAAGTATAGTCCTTTACGGTTCGAAAGGCAAAGCCCCTTTACTGCAGCTGGCGCAGGTACAGCCCGCGGGTATATTGCCCCTGCGGCATGCGCCCGGCTAGGTAATCCTCCAGCGCACGCCGGCAGGCCTGCTGATCCTCCAGGGTAAAGTACAGCGTCGCAAAATCCAGCCCCTGCAGCTGCGCCTGCTGGTCCGCCAGGGATAATACGTGGCCATTGAGCAACTGGGAATATCGCCTTTCCCGGCACAAAACGGTAAATTTTTCGCCCTTGCGGTCGGTCAGCGCCCTGCGTCCATCGCAATCCCCGCAGCCCCGCGCGCCCTGCATCGGGCAGGCGCGCAGCGTCATCAGCGGCAGATGCCCATAGGCGATCGCGCCGCAGGGAACATGGCGCTGCAAATGCCGGATATCCCGCAGGTTCGCCTCAAAGCTGATCGTCTGATCCGCCACGCCCAAGCGCCCCGCCTCTTCCAGCGCCAAGCTGTTCAGGATATTCAGCCCATAGCCGCCGTGTACGCGCAGCCCCAACTCCCGGGCCATGCACAGCGCCCCCAGGTTCTCGGCCTGCGCACCGGCCAGTCCCTGGCGCTTTAGCGCCGCCAAAAGCGCCGCTGTCCGCTCCTCATCATTCGGGAACACCGCCATCGGGATCTCGCCGATCAACTTATCTCCCAGGGCGTCCAACAGCTCCGGGTGCGCCGCCAGTTCGTTAAGCGGCAGGATCAACCGCTCCGCCGCGATAACCAACTCCTGTGAAAGCTGCTCCGCCTTTTCCAGCCGGATGCGCAGACGGGGCGCGCCCTCTCCATCCTCTACCCGCGCGCAGGGCGCCTTTTCCAGCCGCAGGGGGATGATCTCCCGCACCGGCGGCTGCCCCAGCAGCGTTTCCAGCTCCTCTAAAGCCGCCTTGCGCAGGCTGTTCAGCGCGGATATAGGCAACCGCAGCCCCGGCTCGATCTGCGCGTGCAGCTCCCGCAGGTAAAAGGGCGTCCCTCCCGTCTTTTCCAGCGCCTGGCGGGCCTGCGCCTCGTCCAGCGGACGGTTGACGGCTTTTTCCGGCTTCTCGCCTTGCGCCTGCACGCAAACGCGCACACCCCGCCCCATCGCCTGCAATTCCGGGCTGGCGCCGTCGCGCACAGTCAAACGCATATCCACCGGCACCGTTTTGGCCTCATGGCGGTAGGTCGCGGCGATCTGCCCCAGCACCCCGCCCGCCTGCTGCACATCCTCCCGGGTGCGTGTGCCGAACATCGCAAGGTCGCGTTTGGCCGCAAAATAGCCATTGGTGAACCCGCTGCGGGAGAATACGGCCTTCAGGCTTTCCAAGTCCGGCTGTTCTCCCTCCAATGCCTGTTTGCAGGCGCGGGTCGCGCAGGCCACATACTCGGGCCGCTTCATCCGCCCCTCGATCTTGAGCGAGGCCACCCCCAGCTGCTCTAAAAGCCGCATCTGCCCGATGAGGGAAAGATCCTTAAGCGAAAGGGCATACCCCCTCTGCCCGGCCTTAAAATCCAGCCGGCAGGGCTGGGCGCACAGCCCCCGGTTGCCGCTGCGCCCCCCCAGCATACCGGAGAGGTAGCACTGGCCCGAAACGCTCATGCACAGCGCGCCGTGCACAAACACCTCCACTTCAAGGCCGGTCCCCGCGGCCAGGCGGCCGATCTCCTCCCGGCTCAGTTCACGGGCCAGCACCGCGCGGGAAAACCCTATTTCCTCAAGCAGGCGCAGCCCCGCCGCGTTGTGCACCGCCATCTGGGTCGAGGCGTGCAACTTCAGCTCCGGGCAGATCTGCCGGGCCAGGCGCGCCACCGCCAGATCCTGAACGATCACCGCATCCGCCCCGGCCCGGGCGATCTGTTCCAGCGTGCGGCACACCCCGTCCATCTCCCCATCCTGCACCAGGGTGTTGAGCGTCATATGCACCCGTACGCCCCGCGCGTGGCAGTAGGCAATGGCCCTGGGTATCTCCTCATCGGTAAAGTTGGCCGCGTTGCGCCGGGCGTTAAAAAGCTGCGCGCCAAAATAAACGGCGTCCGCCCCGCTGCGCACCGCCGCCTGCAACTGCTCCATTCCGCCCGCCGGCGCCAATATCTCCATGTGATCCTGTCCTTCCCGCTCCGCCAGGCAGCCCCTTTCGTGCATCAAAGGCCGTCCGCGCGGATATACTAATTTATGGCTTCACGCTCCATCGTTTCATCATTATTAGTATAGTCACCGGGTCCCCCATGCGTCAAATATTAAAAGGAGGCCGCCATGCTGATCGCCTATACCGAAGATGCCGCACCGCAAGCCCGCGCCCTGAGCAGGATGGGCTTTACCTGCCTGCCCGCCGCCCAGGCCGTGGGATACGAGGCCTTTCTTTACGGTGCCACGGTCTATAAGGGCATCTTTTTGCGCCTGCCTCCCCGGCCCGCCGAAAGCGGCGCGCTGCTATTGCCCTGCCGCGGCAAAAGCCCGGAGCAACTGGCGCTTATCCTGCGCCGGCGCAGCTACAGCCCGCTATTTTAAAGTATCGGTTTTGTTTCCATTTCGGTTTTAGATTGCATTTGTCCCCCCTTTTGCTTTACAATATATAAGGGTCATTTATACTTCGCGCAAAGGATGGTTTGATCTTTTGTAAAAAAGGTCCAGCCCTCCTGATTTTGTTTACCATGGAGCGGGCGCAGCTTCAGGCAGTTTCACGCCTATTTCGGGCGTTTAAATAGGAGAATGAAGATGGAACGACGGATACGCGTAGGCAAATTTATTCCGTTTGTCGCGCTTTTTTTAGTGATCATCGCACTGATACTGTGCGAGTTTCTCATCTGGCGGCCCGCCCGCCAGGCCGCCTCGCTGGAGGTCGCGCCGCTAACCTTTGCGGGGGATACGCCCTATACCGCCGCCAGCAACGGCATCCTATACTGGGAAAAGGGGCGGCTTTATAAAATCGACCCCGCAGGCAACGCCATGTGGAACAGCGAGGCCGCCGTGCAGGGCACCCTGGCCGCTTCCAGCCAGCTGACGGCTCTTTATACCGAGCGGTTGATGCAGGTATACGACGAAAACGGCGCCCGCCTGTTTGAGCAATCCTACGGGACGGACAAGCTGATCATGGCCCGGTGCGGCCAGGATACGGCCGCCGCGCTGGTGCAAACCTCTGAGGGCGGTTACCGCCTGGATGTTTTTGACCGGGCCGGCGCCCAGGTAGACCAGATCGCCCTGCAGGACCAGACCGCGCTCAAGTTTGATTATGCGCCCGATGGCAAGCAGGTCTGGGTGATCACGCTGGATACCCTGGCCCCTTCGCCGCTTTCCAGGCTGACGACCTATAACCCCGGCAAAGCCGTTAGCGGCATGGTGACCGCCTATAACCAAGTCTGCTACGACGCGCTGGTGACCGATGAGAACTATTTGCTTATTGGAACCAATAATGTGGTGTGCTACAATAAGGATGGTGAAAAGCAGTACGAGCGCCTGGTCTATGGCTGGAGCGTGACGGACGCGGCGCAGCTGGATAAAGCGATGCGCTTGGCCCTCATCCCCCAGCAGCTGGATGCGGCCACCAAGCTGGCGCCCACCCAGTTGCAGCTGGCCACTCTGCCCGAGGGCGATAAGAGCCTGAAGCTGCCGGACGACACCCATAGCGTCTACTTCGGGCGCAGCAAAGTCTATGCTTTTGCCGGCCGCAACGTGTACACCTATTCGCTTTCCGGCCAAAGCGAGGGGAACACGCTGCTCCCCATCGATATCCAATCCGTTACGCTCTCGCCGGACCGCAGCTTCGCTCTGGTCAGCGACGGCGCCTCGGTCTACAAGGTACCGCTGGGTTAAACGATTTGTGCTTTTAGAAAGGAACGCGCTTTGAATATTCTTGATATCGCAATTCTGGTCTTATTGGCCATATTTGTATTGTACGGTTTTTACCGGGGCTTTACCCGTACGGCACTGTCCCTGGCCTCTACCTTCCTGTCCTGGTTGGGGGCATTTTTGTTCTACCCTTTTCTCTCCAGGTTTTTGATGAGCTCCTCTTTCTGGGGGCAGCTGTTTGGTTATATGTCCGATGGGGCGGCAGAAACGCTGACCGGATTTGAGATCCTTTCCCAACCGGCCTCCTCCGTCACCTCCTCACAGCTGACGGACATCCTCTCTACCAGCGGACTTCCCTCCTCGGTGACCACCATGCTGCGGGAAAACGTGCTCAATCAAGCCTTTACCGGGCAGGCAGGCGTCGTGACGCTGGGGCAGTACTTCAACACCACGCTGGGCAACCTGCTGGTCAATGTCATCAGCTTTTTGATCATCTTTTTCGCCCTCTCGCTGATCTTCGCGCTGATCATCGCCATGACGCATGCCGTGGTCAGCCTGCCGGTGCTCAAGACGCTGGATGGTGTGCTTGGCGGGTGCTTTGGCCTGGTGCAGGGCATATTGCTGATGTTCGTACTGTTCGCCATCGTGCCGGTCATCCTCTCGGTGATGCCGATCAGCTTTGTCAACCAATACCTGGACAATTCATTCTTCGCCTCGCTGTTTTATAAGAGCAACTTTATCCTGGATATGCTCAGCAGTATCATTTAGCTGTTATCGCTCCGTCTTTAAGCCGCCCGCCGGGCGGCTTTTTTGCGGTCTCAAACGCGCAAAAATACGGCTTCCGCAACATCTTATATAAAAATACCTCACTTTTATATAAGATGTCGTAAAGTAGCATTTCTTTTGTTAAAAGGGTGGCGTTAAAGTAGCGCTGGGTGTGGTATAATCATTCCTGTCATAAATACAGCGTGCTTACACTAGATCAGGAGAATGAGAATGTTAAGAACCATATTGGTGGATGACAACCAATTATCCCTTGAAATATTGCAGGATATATGCGTGCTCTCCCAGCACGTCGCCATTCTGGGCGCGTTTCAATCCCCGCTGGATGCGTTGCATTTTGCACGCAATAACACCGTGGATTTCGCCTTTTTGGATATCGACATGCCTGGGCTCAATGGGTTGGAGCTGGGGCGCGAGCTGCGCAAACTTTATCCCAAGATCATCTTGATCTACGTGGCCAGCGAGCCGGGATATTGTGCCGAAGCCATGCGCATGAAGGCGGATTTTTATATCTGCAAGCCTTATGTCTGCCGGGATATCGCCGAGGCGATCGAGCGGGCGACGCTGCTGAGCCACCGCCTGCGCCAAAGGCTGACCGTCAGGACTTTCGGGCACTTTGATGTGTTTGACCGGGAGCAGCCGCTGTACTTTTCAAACGCCAAATCCAAAGAACTTTTAGCCATGTGTATCGACCGGTGCGGCAGCGCCGTCGGCATGGAGGAGGCCATCGAGGCACTTTGGCCGGAACGCCCGATCGACGAAAAGACCAAGCGCTTGTACCGCAAAGCCGTTATCATGCTCAAACAGGTGCTGGCCCAGTACGACTCCAGCGATATCTTTCACAGCGTACGGGGTTCTTGCAACATCAATCCCGGCGGGTTGGATTGCGATTACTTCGACCATTTAAATAATCCAACCTTAAGCGCAAACGTACAGGATTATATGTTGGATTATACCTGGGCCGAGGAAACCGCCGCCAAAATCTATTTTGATCAGCCAACGACGCAGGAGGTCATGAAAGCTTTATGAAATTCAGAGACTTGCTCAACGAAATCATCTTAGAGCCGGAGGTGACCTTAACGCGTCTGGGCGTACCCATGCCCTCAATCAAGCGCTATATTCTTCGCTTCCCTGCTGACCCTAGCTATGCGCAATTAAAAACCGCCATAGGCTCCCGCGAGCCGGGGGCGATCTATCATGCGGCGCATAACTTCAAGGGGCTGTGCCTGAATCTGGGCTTTACCCCGCTGGCCGCCCACTGCCAGCAGCTGTGCGTATACGCCAAGAAAAAAGACCTGGAGGCCTGTAACCATACCTTTAACAGCGTCCAGATATCCTATTATAAAATCATTACCTCAATTGAAACTTATATGCAGACCGCATCCGATTAACGGACAGGAGGAGCAACGATCCATGTCGTATGAATGTGACTATGACACACGAATAGAATCTATCGTCGCAAATCAATTAATCAGTATCGGCGTGCCGCCACATTTAAAGGGCTTTATCTACCTGCGCGATGCCATCATTCTCATGGCGCATAATCACGAGTTGTTCGCCAACGCCACTACCCGCCTTTATCACGTCATCGCCCATCATTATGCGATCAACGCCTCCATGGTAGAGCGCTCCATGCGCAACGCCATCCGCATCACCTTCGAGCGCAGCCCTTCTCCTGTTAAAGCGGAGCTGTTCTCAACACTTCTGGACCCGGGGCGCGACCGTCCCACCAATGCGATGTTCATCGCCACCGTCGCCCAGCAGGCCCGCTACGGCCTGTAATAAGCCTTGCGGCGGGCCTGGGCCCGCCGCAGCGCAACTTCTTATACCATTTTCCCTTGCCGCACGTCAAACACACCTCGGGTGGTCAGCCGTAACGCAGGGATGACCGGCAGCGCCATAAAGCTCAGCGTCATAAACGGATCGATACCGTCTGAAACGCCAAGCGCCCTGGCCGCCTTCTTGGCCAGCGCCAGTTCTTCATCCACCTTTGCACACGCTCCATCGCTCATCAGCCCGGCGACCGGCAGCGCCAGCTGTGCCAGCACATTTCCGTCCCGCAGCACCACGATGCCTCCGCCAAGTTCTGCCACGCAGTTGACGGCAGCAGCTATATCCGCCTCATTTTCCCCTACCGCTACGATATTGTGTGCATCGTGAGCGATGCTGGTGGCCACCGCGCCGGCCCGCAGGCCATATCCTTTTAGAAAACCCAACCCGATATGGCCGGTATTGCTATGCCGCTCAACCAGTGCGATTTTTAGGATATCCTGATTTAGGTCGATGTCCCTGGCACAGCCCGCGTCCAGCGTGGTGATCTCTCCACCCATCATCCCAATTACGCCCAGCGGCCCACTGTGCGCAAAATCTTCCGCAGACAGCTGCTTTAGATGAAAGGTATCCCGGGCGTGCCGCTCCAGCCCCGGCGAGACCGCCGGCGGCGTAAAGTCGCGCGCTACGCCATCTTGCGCCCACAGTTGGCCCTTGATCCATACCCTTTCAACTTTAAGGGACTCAAAGTCATCGATCATTACCAGGTCCGCCCTGTAGCCCGGGGCGATAGCGCCCCGATCGTTCAGGCCAAAATACTGCGCCGCATTAAAACTGGCCGCTTTCACGGCGGCAACCGGGTCTGCCCCCAGCGCGATGGCGCGGCGCAGGATATGGTCGATATGCCCCCGGGCACGCACCTCGTTTACATGGCAATCGTCGGTACAAAACATGCACCGCTGCGCGTATTGCTGGCAAAGCAGGGGCGATAAAGCCTCCAGGTTGCGCGCAGCCGTCCCTTCGCGGATCATGATAAACTGCCCGCGCCTGAGCTTTTGCATCGCGTCCTCCAGGTCATGGCACTCATGGTCTGAATAGATGCCCGCCGCCACATAGGCGTTTAGCGCGTGTGGTGCCAGATCCGGCGCATGGCCATCGATCCGCATCCCGTGGGCCTGCGCGTCAACTACCTTCTCAAGCGTCCGCGCTTTTCCCTCTAAGATGCCGGGATAATCCATCATCTCGCCCAGCCCCTGTACCCTGGGATGGGCGTAAAACGGCTCGAGTTCCCCGGCATCCAGCACAGCGCCGGCTTCATCCAGCGGCGTCGCCGGCACGCAGGAGGGTAGCATAAACCGTACATCCACCGGCAGCCCCTGCGTGGCCTCCAGCATGTACTGGATCCCCGCTGTTCCCATCACATTGGCGATCTCGTGGGGATCGGCGATCACCGTGGTCGTGCCATGGGGTAAAACCGCCCCCGCAAAGGCGCCGGGCAACAAAAGCGAACTTTCCAGGTGCACGTGCGCATCCAAAAACCCTGGCAGGATGATCTTTTCCGATGCGTCGATCTCCTGCCGTCCGCTATACCGGCCTATCCCCGCGATCTGCCCCTGCGCCAGGGCGATATCCGCCCGGCAGATCTCGTTAGAAAATACGTTGACATACCGGGCATTTTTAAATACCAGGTCCGCCTTTTCCCGTCCGGCTGCTACAGACAGGATGCGCTGTTTTTCTCTTAGCCTTGCGCCGGCCTTTTCCGTATAGGTTTCCAGCATCACGCGCCACCCCTTTTGCAACGGTTTATTTTGGGCCAGTATAACGGAAATCATCTGTTTTGTCCATTCCATTGTACCTCTACTACGCCGTAATTGTAGACCGGTGCTTGAATATGCTTTTCTACTTTTGCTATACTACACTTAACGCACAGCCCGGCGCGTCCGGGCAGAAGGGGGACAAAGAATGAAGACTATTAAGGACAAACAGATTCTCGTCGCGGCGGACTTTGCTGGGTTTCCGCTTAAGGAGGCCGTGGTCGAGCACCTCAAGGGTAAGGGATGGACGGTCACCGATATCGGCGTGCGCGCGGCGGATGAAGAAAATCCGGAGATGTTCCACCGCATCGGCCTGAAGGTAGGCGCCAAGATCGCCGAGGGCGAGTTTGAGCGCGCGCTGGTCTTCTGCGGTACGGGTATGGGCATCCATATTGCCGCCAGCAAGTGCCCAGGCGTGTTTTCCGGCGTCGTGGAAAGCGTGCCCGCGGCCCTGCGCGCCATCACGGGCAATGAGGTAAACGTATTGGCTATGGGCGCTTTCTACGTCGCCCCTCAAATGGGTAAGGAGATCACCGACGCTTACCTCAGCCACAACCTGGGGGATACTTACGAGTGGTGGCCTAACTTTTACGAGTTCCACAAGCTGGCTTGTGATGAGCTGAATGCCTTTTCCTATGAGGAATTTAAAAAGAATGGCTTTGAACTCAAGCATCTGGGAGAGGTACCTTTAGCGTTGATGGATAAGCCGGACTAAGTGGAAAGCGCGTCCCATCCAGCGTTAGACCGATGCCAAAACGCCCATGCAGGTAATTGCACGGGCGTTTTTCACATTTTGCATTGGAAAGCGTCGCTTTACGTCCAGGGTGCGAGAAGTAAACTGATAGCGCCCGAAATCGGGTAAAAGCCGTTCTCTAAGAATAAAAGAGCGGCTTTAATTTTGTCCTAATCGTTTTTATCTCTTTCGGCTATCACTTCACATCCGCCCATCTTTATTCCGTTGCCACCCATTGATGACGCCATGCCAGCGCAGCCATGCCATGACTGCAAGGTATGCAGCCGCGCACAGCCAGCCAAAAGACCAGGCGGTCAGCCGTATCGTCAGCAACGCGTCATAATCATATCCTGCACCGTTATAGGCCTGGATTATATCGACATAATAGCGAGCATAATGTCCCGCGTTCAGGATCGACCCCTCCGGCAGCCAGCGCGCAGGCAGTATGGGGATCGTCCAGGCTAGCACCAGTATGGCCGCCGCGGCGGTCCCCACCAGGGCGTAGCCTACGCTGCGTTGAATCAGCCTGCGCCGCTGTTCCCGCGGAATGGGCAGGCGGCTGGCAAGCGCCTCCCTCCATGCAGGCAATAGCATGCGGTATCCTCCCAGCCCTAGCTGCATCAGAATCAGGAAACAGCAGATACCCGCGACGGCAAAGTCCAGCCGAAAGATTTGCCCGATAGTTGCGCGCGTTTCCCGCAAATCGACGATCTGAGCTATGGTGAAGGGATCGGAAAACGTCGCGCGCAATATCTGCTCCGCATCTTGGGACAGATAGCGTGCCTCAAGGGGCATCAGCACGCGCGTTACCTTCGCGGCGGCAGGCCCCGCATCCGGCACTTCCCCTCCCGCTATAGCCTGCGCGGCCGTATCCGTCTTAATTCCTTCCGCGCTTTGTTCCGGTTCACGATTCGTGCTGTCCGCTCCCGCAGTGGGCGCCTTTGTGTCGGCCGGCATTCCTGCGCCCTTTAAAGGCCGGGCGTTGGCCATCGGCAAATAGACAATCTCCCGGTCTGTCCGCGAAATCTGCGCGGCCCACATTTCGCTACTTTGGTAGACGCCGCAAACCGTATACTCCGTATCGTTCATCCGTACTTTTATTCCCACCGCCTCCGGCGTCATGGTAAGCCGGCGAGCCAACTGCGAACTAATGACGATCACATTCGCCCGCGTATCGCCGAAAAAGCTGCCCTCTATCAAGTGCAGGGCCGCGATTCGCCCATAGCCGGCGCTGGCCAAATGCGGTTCCACCTCGATCCCTGCCGGCACCATTCCACCCGAGAGCATCTGCCGGGGCAGCACAGCCTCCCCCGCGCAGTCCAGCCCGCCTGCGACAGATTCCCTTAAAAATACTTGCGGCTCCAGCCCCTGCTCTAGCCTGATGGCGACGGCTTCCGGCATTGTTTCAAGGGCTTGACGCACAAAATCCATATGCCCCCACAGCACCGCCGCCAGCGCCAGCGTCCATACACATGCCCAGGCCGCCGCCCTTTTGGCGGTCATGACGCAGTCTCCTTCCCGCCCGCATCTTCGCCTGAGGGCTGCTCTGCCTTCTTCTGTGCGCATTGACAAAATAGATACCCATTAAAAACGCGGACAACAAAACAAAACGCTCTCCACAAAGTGAAGAGCGCGATTTGCATGCAGGCCTAGCCTGCTGGCGTGCCTGGAGGGATTCGAACCCCCGACCTTTTGGTTCGTAGCCAAACACTCTATCCGGCTGAGCTACAGGCACATGTCCAAGTGCCTATTTATTATATAAAATACATCATCGTTTGTCAACTGGAAACCCGAAGAAAAAATCGCATTTTTGATAGGCAAGGTATGAAGTATCATTATCGATCCCGCAACTACTAGAACCCTCGGGGCGTTTGCAAGCCCCAACTTGTTTATACCCGCGCGGCGGCTCACTTCCACGATAGCCGCCATACCTCCCCGATCCCATGGCGGAACGCTGGAAGATAACTTTCTGCAGCCCGTTATGATCGACGCCAAAAACATCTATAAATTTTGGGGCTGAATGGTCGGTAAAAAGCCGGCGGACCGCCGGCTTTTCTAGTATAATCATATTAGCTTGGTTTCTGTCCGCGGACTGCCTGGGGACATATAGGCCAACGCTGCCTACCAAAACTGCTCAGAAGAACAGCTCAACAACCCTGAAAGCGAGGTTAAAATATGGATCAGCAAACTTTGAATATCGGCACCGTCGGCACCAGCGCGATCATGCAGCAGATGCAAGAGGCCATCAGGCGTACGCCGGGGGTTGCCAGCCGGGTGGTCTTTTCCCGGGATGCGGAGCGTGGCAAAGCCTTTGCCGCGGCTATGGGCGTACAGGATAGCTGCTGCGACTACGAAGAAATGCTAGATCGCAGCGATGTAGACGCGGTCTATATCGCCTCACCCAATCGCTTCCACGCCGGGCAGACGCTGCAGGCGCTGCGGCACGGCAAGCACGTCATCGTCGAAAAGCCGGCCGCCCTAAGTGCGGCGGATGTCCAAAGCTATATCCAGGCCGCGCGTCAAAAAAGCGTATTTTTCTTTGAAGCGATCACCACGATCCATATGCCCAATTATCTATGCTGCAAGGCATTGCTTCCACAGCTGGGGACGATCCGTCGCGCCAAGATCTGCCACGCGCGTTACTCCTCTAAATACGACGCCTACCTGCGCGGAGAGAACCCCAATATTTTCAACCCCGAGATGCAGGCCGGCGCGCTGAACGATATGGGGATCTATTGCATCCACGTAGCGGTGGATCTGTTCGGCGCGCCCAGAAAGGTAAGCTATCAGGCGGAATACGGCCTCAACGGGATCGACCTGGCAGGCAAGCTGCGCCTGGAATACCCTACCTTTATCTGCGAGATCGAAACGGCGAAGAATGCGGATCTGCAAACGGGATGTTGGATCGAGGGGGAACAGGGCCGGATCGAGGCGCCGGGGCGGCTAAGCGTCTTTCCCCCTTTCCGGGCGCTGATCAACGGGCAGGAACAGGTGATCGATCGGCAACCCGAAGGAGAGCGCATGGTTTTTGAATTATCCCGCTTCCGCGATGCGATCTTTCAGCGGGATGAGGCGTTTTTTATGCAAATGGCAAGCCAAAGCGCCATTGCTGCCGGCATACTTGAAGCCGCGCACGCGACCGACGGTTTAAACCATTAAAATAAGGCCGGCAGGGGATAACTCCGCCGGCCTTATGTAAAAACCGATCAACGCCCTGTCTCCAGGCAAACGTACAGGCAGACCAGAAGCGCGATATGCGCGGGGTAAAAAATATAGAAAAAGTAGCGCCATCCCCTGCCGCGCTGACCATTGTAGGCGCTTAGCAGCGGCAGGGCGCACAGTGCATAAGCCATCAAGATCATCGTTTCCATCAGGGCATAGCCATTATAACCGTAAGTGAAAAAATCCACCGCTAATACACCCATCACGTACTGCAAAACGATGACCGCCCCCAGCGCAAGCAGCCTTTGCCGTGGATGCTCACAAAAATAGCAGATAAATACCGCGGCGACGCCATACGCCCCATAATCCGTGCCCAATGCCCCTGCGGTACCCGCGCACAGCAATACAAACAGCGCCCCTGCGCCCCTTTTGCCCTGCCGGGCTAGGGTATCAAAGCCAAAACAGGCTAATGCACCCAACAGTAGGGTAAACATTACGTTGCTCAGTCCCCATTGCACCTGCAACGGCTCCCCTTGGATGATATCGAGCAATAGCTGGAAGGGTAGTTCGGACAGCAGCGCAAAGGCAAAAAGGTTGCGCAGGTACCGCCCCCTATGCCGGGTATAGCGGCAGGATTCCCCACAGAAGTAGGCGAAGATGTAAAAAGAGATGCTGGTAGCGCCGCAAAAAAGCAGCAGCAAAAGCTGTCCGCCATCAGCATCCACATGGAAAAACGCCTGCAGGGCGCCTACCAGCTGCGGTTGGAAAACCTTGTACGCATGGTCCGCCAGCATGGCGAAAGCGGCAACTGCTTTGAGCCCAGCGGCCGTAAAACCCCGCTTTTTATTCAATATTTTCTCCTTATTTTAGGCAAACCTATCCGCATAGCAAAGCCGCACCGGCCCGTTTGGGGCGATGCGGCTTTTATCAGGCGCATAGCGCCGCGCTATTCCACATTCCGGTGCCGGGCGACCATCTCCTGCGCGCTCACGCCCAGCTCCTGGCGCAGTTGCATCACCAGGATATCATACAGCAAAAACAGCGTCTGCTCAAACAAGTTGCCCATCAACTGCTCCGAGGGCACAAAATCTCCCTTCGCCTTGTAGGCCGCGGCCGGTACCCGGGTCACGATATCCGCAATGCCCAGCAGATAGCCCTCCCCTGCCGGGGTGATCAGCGCCAGATCCGCCCCCGCATTTTTGGCCTGTTGGGCGATATAGTTCTCGTGCCCCACATCAGCCGAGCCGCAGGCGCACACCATCAGGTCTCCCGGGCCGATGGCAGGGGTGGTATCGTCCCAGATCCAATAGGCCGCCTTTCCCAGGTGCATCAGCCGCATGGCAAACGCGCGGGTGGACAGCCCTTCACGCCCGGCGCCCAGCAAGAATACCCGCGGTGCGGACTTGAGGGCCTCCAGCAGCGGGCGCACATCCGCCTCCTGCATGCGGGCGAACACCGCTTCCAGCTCGCCCAACACCATATTGGTCAGCTCTTTAAACATCATTGGCTCCCCCATTTTCTCCGCCGCTTATTTTACGGGTTTTAATACCTCCATCCCCATGCGCTGAGCCAGCGGCGCCGGCAGCTTGACCGAGCCATCCGCCAGCTGGCACTGCTCTACAATGGCCGGCAGCACCCGGCTGGTGGCCAGGCCCGAGGCATTTAGGGTATGCACAAACTCGGGCTTGCCGCCCGGCCGCCTAAAGCGCATGCCGCCCCGGCGGGCCTGGTAATCGTTGGAATTGGAGGCCGAGCTTACTTCTTTATAAATACCCATGCTGGGGATCCACACCTCAATATCGTACGTGCGGGCCATGGATGCGCTTACATCTCCAGCCGCCAGTTTAGAAACCTGATAGTGCAGGCCCAAGCCCTGCACCAGGCGCTCTGCCTTGCCCACCAGCTCCTCAAAGGCCTTGGCCGAATCCTCCGGGCGGGTGAACTGCACCATCTCCACCTTATTGAACTGGTGGCCGCGGATCATGCCCCGCTCCTCCGAGCGGTAGCTGCCCGCCTCCCGGCGATAGCAGGGCGTGTAGGAGAAGTACTTTTTGGGCAGCTCCGCCTCGTCCAAAATCTCATCCCGGTGCAGGCTGACCAGCGCCGTTTCCGCCGTGGGCAGCAGGAACTGCCGGGCCTCGCCGTCTTTTTCCAGCCAGAACACGTCCTCCTCAAATTTGGGGAACTGGCCGGCGGTATAGCCGCAGGCATAGGTCAAAAGGTGGGGCACCATCATCATCTGGTAGCCATCTTTAATGTGCTCGTCGATAAAATAATTGAGCAGGGCCCACTCCAGCCGCGCGCCCAGCCCGGTATAGATCCAGAACCCATTGCCGCCCAGCTTGGCGCCCCGGGCATAGTCGATCAGCCCCAAGGACTCGCACAGGGTCACGTGATCCTTGGGTTCAAAGTCAAAGGCAGGCTTTTCGCCAAACTGGCGCAGCACCGCGTTATTCTCCTTGCCGCCGGCCACCACATCCTCGTCCGGAATGTTGGGCAGCCCCTGTAAGAAGCCCTGGATTTTGCCGTCCAGCGCTTTGAGCTTCGCATCGTTTTGGTCGATCTCCCCGCCGATCTGCTTCATCTGGGCGAAGATGGGCTGCACGTCCTCCCCCGCTTTTTTGAGTTTGGGAATCTCGGAGGAGACCTTATTGCGCTGGGCCTTTAGCTGATCGTTTTTGGCGATCAGCGCGCGGCGCTGCGCGTCCCAGTCCAGCAGTTCATCAAAACTCACCTCGTCCATGCGCTTGAGCAGCGCGTTGCGCACGCCCTGCGCGTCGCTGCGGATACGGTTTAAATCCAACATATCGCTCATCCTTTCAGCATTTTACATTGCTTTTTAAATTAAAAAACCCCGTCTCATACATGAGACGGGGTCATCCGTGGTGCCACTCAAATTCGCCGGCCAAAAACGGCCAGCCTCAATAGCCGGTAACGGGGCTGATCCGCCGGGTTTGAGGGCCAAAGTGCCCCTGCTCCCAAAGCTCCAGGGTGGAAAGCCCCACTGCCGCGCCCCGGCTCGCACCCACCGCCGGCTCTCTTTCCGCGTCAAAAAAGGCCCATGTCCCTTTCATCACCTGTATCCGCGGCTATTATCGCCGCTATGCACTTACATTATACACGCCACGCGCTAAAATGCAAGGGCTACTGCAGCTCCAGCTTCATATCGCCAAACTTGATCCATCCCAGTTTGCGCATCCCCTCGGAGATCAGCAGCGTCAGCGCCGCGGGCAGGATAAAGTGCAGCAGCAGGATGTTCAGGGTGAGCAGTACCGGGTCCATGGTGGGGGACATGGTGATCCAGGTGGAGACCTGGCCCACCAGGCCGCTGGTGCCCATACCCGCGCCTGCGGGGTTATTGGTCATCCCCATAAGGCAGGTGGCGATCGGGCCGGTGATGGCCGAAGCCAGCGTAGGCGGCAGCCAGATCAGCGGCCGGCGCACGATGTTGGGCACCTGCAGCATGGAGGTACCCAGGCCCTGGGCGACCAGCCCGCCCCAGCCATTCTCGCGGAAACTGGCCACCGCAAAGCCGATCATCTGCGCGCAGCAGCCCGCCGTAGCGGCGCCCGCTGCCAGGCCCTCCAGGCCCAGGGCGATGGCGATGGCTGCGCTGGAGATCGGGGCGGTGAGGATCATCCCCATCACCACCGAAATGACGATACCCATGGGCAGGGGCTGGAGCACGGTCATATCGTTGATAAAGGTGCCCATCGCCGCCATGGCCCCGCCGATATACGGCCCGGTAACGATACCCACCAGGCCGCCGGAGATGATGGCGCTAAGCGGGACCAACAAAATATCAAATTTGGTGCGTCCGGCCACCAGGTTGCCGATCTCCGCGCCCACCAGCGCCGCCAGATAAGCGCCCAAGGGTCCGCCGGTCATGGTTGCCTGGGTACCGGCGACTAAAACCTCAGCGCCCGCGCTGTAGCCCACCGCGCCCACTACCGCCGCAGAGAACACCGCCAGGGGCTTTACCTTCATCCCCGTGGCTACCGCAACGCCGATGGCCGCGCCCACCACCGGGCCGGATTTGGCCACCGTAGCCAGCTGGTTGAGCACATCCAGCCCCGGGATCTTGGCCAGCTGCTCCAGGATCAATCCCACGATCAGCGTCGCAAACAGGCCCATCGCCATGGAACCCAGCGCATCGATAAACCAGCGCCTGGCCCAACGTTTGATGATGCCTCCATTATCCTTTTTTGCCTTTGCCATACACCTTACCCTCTCTTTTGGTTAAATCTTTTTCATCATAGCGAAGATAGTCCGTATTGTCAATGCACCTGTCTTGACATATGTACTTTTTCGTATGCCGCGTAGCCGTCCAGGGGGACTGCGTCTACTTCTTTTACGGCGCCGTGTTCCAGTCCATAGACGGGCTGGTATTTTGCCGCGCCAATGCGCCGCCTGATATCGATTTTTTTAGCGGAATGGTGCAGGCCCCCCCTTCTCCCCGGGAAGCGGGTGTCTATCATTTTACCGGCGGCCTCTAATGGATGAATTAGGCAATCCCCAGGCATCGACTTGTCCATTGGTTTGTGTTAAGCTTAATGAAAACCTGACGCATATTAAGGCTTTACCCAAATGGAGAGCGCTATGACGATATTTTGCCACGTGATCATCATCCTTGAAATGGTGACGATCAACTTTTATACGTTAAACTTTTGTTCTACACCCAAGCTTCGCCCCGTCGCCTTGTGGACCTCCTTTGCGCTTTTTACCGCAGCGCTGGTAGGCGGCATGATTTGCCTGCTCAGCTCGCTTCCCTCTTACGGCAATGGGAATGGGTTATTTGTTCTATTTGGCTTTATTTATCTGCTGCCCTGCTATTTTATCTACGACCAGCCGCTCAAATATACCTTTACCGTCATGTGTTCAGCCTGGATCTATACCATGCTGGCCTTTTCCCTGGCGGTGCGGGTCGCAACGTTCTTGCCCCAAACAGATTTCTCCCTTACGATTTTGATCATCCAAACGGTATTTTACGCGCTTACGCTCCGGCTATTTTTGCGTTTTATTAAAAGTCAATTCCTCTACATCCTGCAAAATGTTACCGATAAAACCCTCAGCAGCCTGTTGCGGTTGAGCTTTTTTTGGTTTATCAGCTGCGTGCTGCTCAATTACGTATTCGTTACCAAGGACCAGGCCCTACTGGAGCTGATCCTGGTGGTAATCATCGGTGCGATCATCCTGCGCAGTTACCGGGTTTTTCACGACCTGGTCTGCGCCGATAAGGATGCCGAGCAGCTGCGGCGGCAAAACCGTACCGACCCGCTGACCGGCCTTAAAAACCGCATCAGTTTTTATGAGGACGCGCAAGCGCTGATCGACCAAGGGCGGCCCTTCAGCCTCATCTTTATCGACCTGGACCGCTTTAAAACCATTAACGACCGCTACGGACATTCCGCCGGGGACCGGTATCTGGCGGGCTTTGCGCGCGCCGCCCGGCGGGTAAGCGCCGGAATGGGCGAGGCCTACCGCATCTCGGGAGACGAGTTCATCCTGCTGTGCAGCCTGGAGCAGACCGAGCGGTTGCGCGGCCGGTTAGAGCGAAGCCCCATCTCCCTGGGCAAGGGGGAACCCGAGTTTCTGGGTTTCAGCTTCGGCATCGCCTCTTATCCGGAAAACGGGCAGCATTTGGATGGGCTGATCGTCCTGGCAGACCGTAAAATGTACGTGCATAAATCCCGCCTGAGCCAGGTAAAGGGCCGTTAGGAGGAAAAGGCATGAAACAACCGCAGATCGTCTCCGTATGCCAGCAACCGGCCATAGCGGATACCGCGATCCGCTATTTTCAGGACAAGTGGGCCAGCCCGGAAAGTCTTATGGTCTATGAGGACTGTATCCGCCATTGCATCGGGGCTAAGGCCCCGCTGCCCCAATGGTACCTGCTATTCATGGAGGACGCGGTCATCGGCTGCGCAGGGCTGATCACCAACGACTTTATCAGCCGGATGGACCTTTATCCCTGGCTCTGCGCCCTATATATCGAACCGGCCTATCGGGGCCGCGCCTATGGCGCCCTTATGCTGGCGCGTGCTAAAACCGACGCGCGCGCCGCCGGATATGAAACGCTCTATCTGTGTACCGATCACACCGGCTATTACGAGCGCTATGGCTTTTCCTATCTCGGCCAGGGTTACCATCCCTGGGGAGAAAGCTCGCGGATCTACGCTGCGCCGCTATAACCTTAGAAAAGAGGAACCGAACCGATTATGACGGAATATCATATTCTCCCCTGCCAGAGCGCCCTGCACGAGCTGGGCCGGCGCGTGCCCTATCATTGGGACCTGAACCTATACCGCGGCTGCGAACACGGCTGCCGCTACTGTTACGCCATGTATTCCCACCGCTATCTGGATACGGAGGATTACTTTGGCCATATCTACGCCAAGACTGATATTCTGGAGGCCCTGGAGCGGGAACTGTCCTCGCCCAGCTGGAAGCGGGAGGTCGTCAACATCGGCGGGGTGACGGACAGTTACCAGCCCGCTGAAGCCCATTACCGCTTGATGACCGAGGTGCTGCGGCTGCTCATCCGCTACAAGACGCCGGCGATCATCTCCACCAAAAGCGAGCTGGTCCTACGGGATTACGACCTGATCGATCAGCTCTCCCGCATCACCTATGTCAACGTGGCCGCCACCGTCACCACCATGGATGAATCCGTCCGCAGCCTTTTGGAGCCCGGCGCGGCGCCCTCACTCCGGCGCTTTGAGATGCTGGCGCAGTTCCGCAAAACCAACGCCTCCACCGGCCTGCACGTGATGCCCATCATCCCCTACCTAACGGACAGCTATGAAAATATCGACGCGCTGTTCGCCGCTGCGCACGCAAGCCGGGTGCACTACTGCCTTCCGGGTACCCTTTACCTGCGTGGGCAGACGCGGAAAGTGTTTTTCCGCTTTATCGATCAGCACTATCCCCATCTCTCGGCGCCGCTGCACGAGTTGTACAAGACCGGCGGCGCGCCTAAGGGTTATAAAGACGCGCTTTACCAAATGGTAGGCGAGCGCCGGGCGCATTATGGCCTGACGGGCAGTTACGCCAAGCCCATGAAGGAAAAAATGACGCAGGCCCTGCAAGAGAACGCGCAGGTAGCTTTTAATTTAGGGTCTCAAAATTGACAAAAAGCGCCAACCTGGTTATAATATATGCGTCTGTTAAGGCCGCATAAAGATCATAGGGACAAGCCCGATGGCTTTATGCGCTTTCCCTTTTCAGCGGGTTTTGGGCTATATCTTCTTCGTACTTTAGGTAACTTAAAAGGCGGAGGCTGGGATATGGCTTTTCCTTTTTTACTGTTGCAGAGAACCGTACTTTTTGCCCGCCGGCGGATGGGATGACCGCCGCCTCTGCGGCCGCTTTTGCTTTGGCCCTCGACCGGACAAGCTGGGAAGAACAGGCGCGCGTAGCCTGATGACATAAACATTTTTTATCTGGAGGGGTTATTATGGAGAAGCTCTTTAAACTCAAAGAGCACGGTACCAATGTACGTACCGAAATCACGGCCGGTATTACCACGTTTCTGGCCATGGCCTACATCCTGATCGTCAACCCGTTGATGCTTTCGGGCGCGGACGCAGGCGTAGCGCTGATGGACTTTAACGCCGTATTCCTGGCCACGGCGATCTCTGCTGCGATCGCAACGCTGTGCATGGCCTTTTTGGCCAACTACCCGGTGGCGCTGGCCTCCGGCATGGGCTTAAACGCCTACTTCACCTATTCGGTATGCTTGGGGATGAACGTGCCCTGGCAGGTAGCGTTAACGGCCGTATTGGTTGAAGGTATCATTTTCATTCTGCTTTCTCTGTTCAAATTCCGCGAGACGCTGGTCAACACCATCCCCGCCAACCTCAAGCTGGGTATTACGGCGGGTATCGGCCTGTTTATCACCCTGGTGGGCCTGAAGGGCGCGGGCATCGTTATCGCCAGCGAGAGCACGCTGGTAGACCTGGGCCGGGTGGTATCGCCCGAGTTTGCCCTGGCGATGATCGGCCTGCTGGTGATCGGCGCGCTGCATCATCACAACGTCAAGGGTTCCATCTTGCTGGGCATCCTCATCACCTGGGTGCTGGGCATGATCGCCCAGGGCATCGGTTGGTATCAGGGTAACTCCCTGCTGCCGGATTTCTCCAATTGGACGCTGCTGCCGGTGGTGCAGCAGTCCACCTTCTTCCAGTTTGACTTTGCCTGGGTGGGCGAGCATCTGCTGGACTTTGCCGTTATCGTCTTCTCCTTCCTGTTTGTCGACCTGTTCGACACCGTCGGCACCCTGGTAGGCGTTGCCAGCAAGGGCAACCTGCTGGATAAGGACGGCAAGCTGCCCCGCGCCGGCCGCGCGCTGATGAGCGACGCGATCGGTACGGTTGTGGGCGCGTGCCTGGGCACCTCCACGGTCACCAGCTATGTCGAGTCCAGCGCTGGCGTGGCCGAGGGTGGCCGCACCGGTTTGACCGCGCTGACCACTGCGGTGCTGTTCATCGTGGCGATCTTCTTCTACCCCATCTTTACGGCGATCCCCGGCTTTGCCACCGCGCCTGCGCTGGTATTCGTCGGCCTGCTGATGATGGGCTCGGTCAAGAAAATGGAGTTTGAGGGCGACATCGCCGATACGCTGGGCGGTTTCGTGGCTATCATCATGATGCCCTTCACCTACTCCATCGCCAACGGCATCATGTTCGGTATGCTGACCTGGGTTATCCTCAAGCTGCTCACCGGCAAGGTGCGCGATATCCATCCCGTGATGTGGGTGTGCTTTGCGCTGTTTGCGCTGCGCATCATCACCATGGCGATCTAATTAAAACAAACGGTTTTGTAAAAGGGGGGCGCGCAGCTTGCAGAAAGGGTACTGCCAAGCGGCTGCGCCCGCTCCTTTTAAGAAAGGGTGCTTGAATAATGGGTATGCGTCACGAAATGACGATTGCGGGGTGCAAGCGCGCGCTGCCGCTTTGTAAGGTAAACGACCAGCTGTATATCGCAGCCTTTATCATGTTTGGGGATGTGGAGATCACCAAAGCCTGTGCCCGTGAGCTTTTAAAGCTCGCCCCGGCGCACGATATCATGATCACCGCGGAGGCCAAGGGGATCCCCCTGCTCTATGAGATGGCGGCACAGGCCGGCGAGAACACCTACGTCGTGGCGCGCAAGGCACCCAAGCTCTACATGCAGGACGTGGTCTCCACCCGCGTCAACTCCATCACCACCGCCAAGGAGCAAACGCTGTACCTGGGCGGAGAAGACGCTGCCCTACTGCGCGGGAAGCGCGTTTTGATCGTGGATGACGTGATCAGCACGGGCGATTCCATCCGTTCCATCGAGGCTTTGGTCACCCAGGTGGGCGGCAACGTGGTGGGCCGCATGGCGGTGCTGGCCGAGGGCGATGCCCAGGAGCGCGCGGACATCCGGTATCTGGAAAAGCTGCCGGTCTTTAACGCGGACGGTTCCATCAAAGGCTAGTTTTGCACAAAGCCAAACCCCTCCTTGCCTTTTCAGGCAGGAGGGGTTATTTTTATATTAGTACTGGGAAAGGATGGAGCAGCTATGGAAGGTGTTGCACGTTACAAGGTCAAGCTGGCCCCGCACTGCAAAGGTTGGGCCGCGGAGTACCGGGCCGTAAAGGCGCTGCTTATGCCCCTGCTGGGCGAAAATCTGCTGGATATCCAGCACGTGGGCAGTACGGCCATCGCGGGGATCGATGCCAAGCCCATCCTGGATGTGGCCGTGCAGGTCAAATCGCTTGCCGCCATCGACCAGGATGCGATGCTTAAGGCCGGGTACGACCCTCGCGGCGAAAGCGGCGTACCCGGGCGGTTTCTATTCGTGCGCCGGGGCGATGGGCCCCTTAGCTTATCTCTGGAACACATCCACTGCTATGCGGCCGGCCACCCGGCCTTTGACGCACACGTTGCTTTTCGCGATTATCTCAATGCCCACCCGCAAGCTGCGCAGCAGTATTGCGCGCTCAAGCGCCAGCTGGCCGCGCAATACCCGGACGACCGGGACCGTTATACCGCCGGCAAGGCGGATTTTATCCAAGCTATCTTGAAGCTTGCAGGCCAAAAGGCCCGGTAAAGAACAACCGCGCCCTAAAAAGATATAAAAAAAGAGCTGCCCCGCGTCCAAGGGCAGCCCTTATTCTTTAAAACTCTTATTCCGCCGTGTAGGGCAGCAGCGCCACGATGCGCGCGCGCTTGATGGCGATTGCCAGCTGGCGCTGATGCTTCGCGCAGTTGCCGGTCATCCGGCGGGGCAGAATCTTGCCGCGCTCACTAACATAGTTGCGCAGGGAAGAAACGTCCTTATAATCGATATGCTGTACCTTGTCTACACAGAATTTGCAGACCTTACGCCGCGGACGGCGGCCGCCGCGCGGCCTTCTCTCGCCACGATCCATAGCCATAATGCTTTCACTCCTTTAAAATCAACGATACTTGGGATTTAGAACGGAAGTTCGTCATCCTCGATATTGTGCAGATCCGCCGGGGCCGCAGGCGCCTGGGCGCCAAAGCCGGAATCTCCCCGGTCCTGATAACGGCCGTCCCCGCCGCCATTACCGCCCTGGGTGGTCAAAAACTCCACCTCGTCGGCTACGACTTCGGTAACATAGCGCCGCGTGCCATCCTGCGCATCATAACTGCGCGTCTGGATGGTGCCGCAAACGGCCACTTTACTGCCCTTATGCAGGTAGCGCCCGCAGGACTCCGCCTGCCCCCGCCACACCACGATGGGAATAAAGTCCGCCTCGCGCTCGCCGTTCTGGTTCGCAAAACGCCGGTTGATGGCAATTGTGAACGAGCACACGGCTACGCCGCTGGTCGTGGCGCGCAGCTCCGGATCGCGGGTCAGGTTCCCCACCAAAATCGCTCGATTCATGCCTTGTCCACCTTCCTTATTCGCCTACCCGGGTAACCAGGTAACGCATAATGTTCTCAGAGATCTGGAAATTACGCTCCAGCTCCGAGGGGAATTCCGGCGCAGCTTCCATGTGCAAAAGCACATAGTAGCCCTCGTTCAAATCGTTGATCTCATAGGCCAAACGCCGTTTGCCCCATTCATCGATATCCGTCACCTTCGCGCCATTGTCGGCAATGAGCTTGTTGAAACGTTCGATCACCGCTTTGGTGGCTTCTTCTTCCAGCGTCGGATCAATGATGTAGAGCACTTCATACTGATTCATGCCTTTCACCTCCTCTTGGACTTAAGGCCCTGCCCATCTTGGGGTAGAGCAAGGACGCTGTAGTATTATAGCACAGCGTCCCTGAAAATGCAAATTTAACCGCTGCCTGGCCCCAGGCTTGATCCCCCTCAGGCAAACAGGCTTTTCTCGCCGCCCTGCCAGTACGGGTCGATCTGGGAGAGCGCCAGCATATCCGCATCGGAAATGGTGAAGTTCTCGATCGCCAGATTGGCCAGCATGTGCTTCTCGTTGCCCGTGCGGCCGATGACGATATCTCCATACTGCATGGCAAAGCGCAGGCACAGCTGCTGGGGCGTTACGCCATATTTTTTGGCGTAGGTTTTAACGGTCACCCACTCAGGCAGGGCTACCTTGCCGCGCAGCGGCGCGCCGCCCAGCGGGCTCCATGCCGAAACGGCGATGCCATGCTCTTTGCAGTAGCGCACCGTGGAGGCCGCCACATGGCCGATATGCAGCCTGATCTGGTTGAGCATGGGCTTGATCTCACAGCGGTCCCATATGCGCTCAATATCCGCGTAGGAGAAGTTGGACAGGCCGATCGCCCGCACCTTCTGGGCCTTGTACCCCTCGCTCATCGCGCGCCAGGCGGCAAGGTTTCCATCCGCCCAATCCGGGCTGTCCTGCTCCTCCCAAGGCCAGGGCGCGTGGATGATGTACAGATCCAGATAGTCCATCCCCAGCCGCTCCAGGCTTTGCTCCAGCGTAGCTTTGGCGATCTCATAGGCCTTGAACTCGCCGGGCAGCTTGCTGGTGATAAAAAACTCCTCGCGTGCGACGCCGCTATCGCGAATGGCGCGCCCTAGTTCGATTTCGGTATCATAGCTCTCTGCGGTATCAAAGTGGCGGAATCCGCACTCGATCGCCTGGCGAAAGGCGCGATACCCGCGCTCGCCCTGCAGCGTCCAGGTGCCAAAGCCGATAGCGGGAATGCTCACGCCGTTTTTAAGCAAAACGTTTTTCAATGCTTGTTCCTCCTTATGCGGTACAGCCTCAGCCTTAAGCGTATATTCCTAATCCTCCAGCTTCAGCTCCCGGATGGTGAATTCATGGAAGGTGGCCTCGCCGGTGCCGTAAGTGAACAGTGCCGGGTACATGCCCATGCCGTGGATCTCGCCCCGGGGGATATACGCCATATGCGAAAGATGGGCGATGTTAAAGGAGGGCGGCAGCTTGGTCCACTGCTCCCCATCCGGGCTGATCCACAGGCTGACCACCTGATGGCGGACGGTCAACTTCAAATATGCCTGATCCCACAGATATTCCACGCCGCTGAAATGCCGCTGTAAATTGGCGTGGCCGCAGTTGAACACCCAGGTGAACCCATCCTTCAGGGCAAACCCTACCGCGTGCGAGGGGCTGTAATACATGGAGATGCCGCAGCCCGCGCCGTTGCCCACCGTTACGCGGGTGATCACCTCGAAGTTCTCATATAAGGCGTTATAGGCCAACACCCCGTCCGAATCGTGCAGGGAGGTGCCGCTGCCCTGCATCACGATGCCGTCCTCCACCGCCCGGATACGCTCTTTCACGCGCCCGGTATAATACCACTGGCAGGGCAGATCCTCGCTGGGAAACTGCACGTGGGTGGGATAGCCGTGGGGCACGGCCTTGCCGCCCTTGGGCGCGGGCAATACCTTATCCGCCCCGCTCCACTCGGGGATGCGGTACCAGCCATCCTGCGTCCACTCCACCGGCTCCATCAGCATCATGCGGCCCTGATTGAAGCGGTTGTTGAGGAAGGCGTGATACATCATATACCAACTGCCATCCGGCGCCTCCACCAAGGTGCCGTGGCCCTTGCTGATCCACCGCTCGTGCCGCGAGTGCGTGCGGATAATAGGATTGTAGGGCGAGGGCTCCCAAGGGCCGTCCGCATGCTTGGAGCGGTAGGAGAATACCCCATGGCTGGTGGGCGGGCCCATGGTGCCGCCGGCGGCGATGGTCAGATAGATCCAACCGTCCTTCAGGGTAAAGCGCGGCCCCTCGGTATACACGCCCTGGATCTCCCAGTCGTCGGGGAACACCTCATCTTCCAGCACGCGCTTGCCCGGGCCGGCAAAGTGCAGCCCATCCTGCGTCAAGGGGAAGCACACGTTTTCAGACATGTACAGCCAGCGCCGCCCTTCAAAATCCGCCACATGCCCCGGGTCGATCAGCTCGTGCCCGCCCAGGATATTAAAGGCCGGTCCCACGTAAAAGGGGCCGTCCCAGTGGCCGCTCTTGATATCCTGCGTGGTCAGCACCATTACGCTGGAGGCCTTGTAATCCGCCTCATCCCTGCGGAAAGGATCGATATTATAGATATAATAAGTATCGCCGTACTTGCAGATATCCGCCGCACCGCCCACCGAATAGGGCAGCTCATATAGCGGCTCCCAATGCAGCAGGTCCATGGAGTGCCAAACCATGGGCTGGTAGCAGTTGACAAGGTAATAGTCCTCCCCATCCTTGAGCACGGCCGGGTCCGGATAATCGCCGTGCAGGATCGGGTTGCGGTAAGTGCCATCGCCCAGGTCCGCGCAATAGGTTCTCTTTTCCATAATAAAATTGCTCCCCCTTTTTTGATCACAACCGCCCTAGCCGGCGGTTTGTTTATCCTCAACCCATCAACGCATGGGCCAAACGCATGTTCCCCGGCGCATCCACGTTAAAGGGACAACGGGTGGCGCATCCGCCGCAGGCCAGGCACTCCCCGCCGTTGTGCGCCAGGGCGCGGTAAGCCTCCTGCGCGGTCTTATCCCCCTCCTGGAAGCGGTGCAGCAGCCGGGTGATGGCCGCGATATCCAGCTGCGCCGCGCAGGGCAGGCAGTGGTTACAGTACATGCAAAGTCCTTCGGCGTTCCAGTGGGCGCTTTGCATCAAAAGGGTATAGTCCCGCTGGGCCTCTGTGGCATTCACATAGGCCGCGGCGGCCTCCACCTCCGCTACCGAGCGGCAGCCCGCGGCTACCGAAACCACACCCGGCCGGGAGAGCGCGTAGGCGATGCACTGTTCCGGCGTCCAACCCTGTTTGAACATGGCCCCGGCCGCATAGGCTTTCATGACCACGATGCCGATATCCTGCGCCTCACACTGGCGGTAAAAGGCCGTGCGCGCCGATGCGGCGGCGGTGGCGTGTTGCGCCGTTTCCTGCTGGCGCCCCTCGTCAAACATCTCCTCCAGCGTCGCCTCTTCGGGCATCAGGTCAAACAGCGGATTGATGCTAAACAGGGTCGCATCAAAGATCCCCGTATTGGCCAGGTAGGCCGCTACTTTGGGCGAATGGCTGGAAAAGCCCAGCATCCGCGCCTTGCCCGCCTTGAGGTATTTCTGTGCCAGGCCCAAAAAGCCATCCGGGTCCAGGCAGGTTTTCGCATCCTCCAGTTCGTCGATGTTGTGCAGCATCAGGATGTCGATATAGTCGGTATCCAGCCGCGTCAAAAGCTCGTCAAAGTACTGCTCGCACAGCCCCAGTTCCCGCGTGCGGAAGGCCTGCCCCTCCTTTTGCGTGTTGCCCAGGTGCCCGGCGATCATCACCTTATCGCGGCGGCCCTTCAGCGCGGCGCCGATGTTATCGCGCACATAGTCCTCGCTCATAAACAGGTCGATATAGTTCATCTCATGGTCGATGGCGGCGCTCACCACGTCGATACAGGTGGCCCTGTCCACCTGCAGCAGGTGCTCCGCTCCCAGCGAAACCACGCTTACCGGCGTATTGGTCTTGGGAAAATTGCGATAGATCATGCCCCAGTCCCCCCTTTTTAATTGTATGTAGGTTGCAGAAATGAATCGCGCTCTGCGCGCTTATTATCAGTATACCGCAACTGCGGGCAAAATTTAAGCCTGTTTATAAAGTTCCCTCCATAATTTGGAAAAGCCTGATCAAAAATGCTGCTCTTTCGGGATGCGTATGTTATAATAAAATCAATAAGCGATATGAAGGAGGGCGTTTCCATTGAAACGAGTAAAGGCTGCCATCATCGGTTCGGGCATGATTAGCGGTATCTACATGCAGAACCTTACCCAAACTTTTCACGACGTAGTGGAGCTTGTGGGCTGCTCGGACCTGATCCCGGAAAAGGCCGAAAAGCGCGCCCAGGAGTACGGCATCAAGGTGCTGACCAATGAGGAGATCTTTAACGACCCCGAGATCGAGATCGTACTGAACCTGACGTATATGCGCGCCCATTATCCGGTGACCGTCCAGGCCCTGGAAGCCGGCAAACACGTCTATACCGAAAAATGCATGAGCCTGAACCGCGACCTGGCCAAAAAGGTGTACGACCTGGCCAAGCGCAAGGGGCTGTACGTCACCGGCGCGCCGGATACCTTCCTTGGCGCAGGGCTGCAAACCGCCCGCAAGCTGGTGGATAACGGCACCATCGGCAAGCCCATCGCGGCCCGCGCCATCTGCGTGCGCGGCTTCCCCTTCTTCCCGGAGTACATGGATTCTACCGATCGGGAGTATTCCATGGCGGCGGGGGCCGGCATCCTGCACGATATGGGCGGCTATTATATGACGGCGCTGGTCAACCTGCTGGGCCCCGTCAAGCGCGTGGCCGGCAACTTCTCCATCACCAAAGATCAGTTTACCTATAAAAACCCGGATAACCCACGCTATGGCCACACGGTCAAACCCCAGGCGCCCCAGACCATCTCGGCCACTTTGGAGTTTGAAAGCGGCGTAGTGGGCAACTTCCTGGTGACCAGCGTAGGCCCTCAGGGCGAGATCCCGCAGGTGGAGATCATCGGCACCGAGGGCGTGCTCTATTGCGGCGACCCGAATATGTACCACGGCCCCATCGGCCTGCTGCGCGAGGGCGCCTGGAACAACCCCACCTATGAGATTCCGCTGATGTTCCCCTTCTCGGAGGACAGCCGCGGTATCGCCGTGGCGGATCTGGCCAAGGCCATCCAGAACGGCCGCAAGCCCCGCGCGCATATGGATCTGCCCTATCACGTGCTGGACGTGCTGGACGGTATGGTGGATTCCGCCCGCAGCGGCCAGTATTACGAGGTACCCTCTACGCTTGAGCGGCCGCGGCCCTTTGCCGGCGGCACTAAAGCGGGCGTTTATCAGTTTGACGACTGATTTGTGCCGCAAAACAAAATATGCTAAAATAGGGCCGGCGTTTAATGCGCCGGCCCTATTTCGATCTCATGGCAAGGAGTGCAGAAGCTATGGCCACAAAAAAAGTGAAAACCAATGCGATCCGCCTGCTGGAAGCGGCAAAGGTCCCTTTTGAGGTGCTGACCTATCCGGTGGATGAAAGCGATTTGAGCGGCGTAACCGCTGCGCAGAAGATGGGGTTGGACCCCGATACCGTCTTTAAAACATTGGTGCTGCGCGGATAGCGTACCGGCATCCTGGTGTGCATCATCCCGGTGGCGCAGACCGTGGACCTCAAGGCGCTGGCCGCCGCCTGCGGCGACAAAAAGGTTGAGATGGTGCACATGCGCGAGATTCAAAACCTCACAGGATATATCCGCGGCGGCTGTTCCCCCGTGGGAATGAAAAAGAATTATCCCACCTATTTGGACAGCAGCGCGCTTACCCATCCGGCCATATCCGTAAGCGGCGGCGCGCGGGGCGTACAGCTGCGCCTGGCCCCGGGAGCCCTTACCGGCTACCTGAAGTGCGAGACCGGCAGCTTTTGTTTACCTGACCATCCGGCCATATCCGTAAGCGGCGGCGCGCGGGGCGTACAGCTGCGCCTGGCCCCGGGAGCCCTTACCGGCTACCTGAAGTGCGAGACCGGCAGCTTTTGTTTACCTGACGTTGATTGCAAATAAGATAAAAGTATGTATATAATACTGTAAATAATATCTGACAGGATCAAAGGAGTACATTTCTGCTTATGGCGGTAACCGTTAAAGAAATTGCAAGGCTGGCCGGCGTTTCCCGCGGCACGGTAGACCGGGCGCTGTATAACCGCGGCCGCGTCAAGCCCGAGGTGGCGGAACGCATCCGCCGCATCGCCAAAGAGCAGGGGTATGAGCCCAACCGCATCGGCCGGGCGCTGGCGCTGACCAAAAAGCCCATTAAGATCGGCGTCATCGTACAATCCGCCCAGACCTCGTTTATCCGCATGCTGATAAAGGGGACGCAAAAGGCGGCCGAAGAGGTAGGCAACCTGGGCGCCGAGGTACTGCTGCGCGAGATTGATACCATGGACGCTCAGCGGCAGATCGAAATGGTGGACGAGCTGGTGGAAGCGGGCATCAAGGGCCTGGCCCTGCTCCCGGTGGACGATAACCTTTTGCGCCGCAGGCTCAACGAGTTGATCGCCCAGGGCATACCGGTGGTGACCTTTAACGCGGATATCAGCGGCACCAAGCGGCTGTGCTTTATCGGCCAGGACGACCGGCGCTCCAGCCATACCGCCGCGGGGCTAATGCAGGTGTTGCTGGGCGGCCGGGGCAAAGTGCTGGTGATGACCGGGCACCTTTCCAACCTCAGCCACAGCCGGCGCGCCGCCTATTTTATGGAGGAGCTGGGGCGTATCGCACCGGACATCCGTTTTTTGGACCTGGCGCTGACCCAGGATGACGACGCCGTAGCCCGCCAGGCGGTGCTGGATGCGGTAGCGCAGCATCCGGACCTTGCGGGCATCTTTATCGCCTCCAACGGGCAATCCGGCGTATGCCAGGCCCTGCGGGAGCTGCGCCTGGCCCGCCAGGTAAAGGTTGTGTGCTATGATAACACGCCGGAAAACCGCGAGAACCTGCGCGAGGGCGCTTTGGACTTTCTGCTGGATCAAAACTCCTTTGAGCAGGGCTACCAGCCGGTGATGACGCTGTTCCAATACCTGTTTACCGGCAAAAAGCCCAAGGAGGAATATTTCTTTACCGATGTGATCGTCAAAACCCGTTATAATATCTAATAAAAAGGATAGGGAAAGGCCGGGGCTACTAACTGCCCCGGCCCTCTTTTTATCCTTCAGCGCCGCTTCATCAGCGCCATGCCCAGGCCGACTACGGCGGCGGTGGCCGCTATCATCGTCCCCTGCCATAACCAAAGCGTGCGGGGCGGCAATTCCATCACCGGCGCAAACTCATCCTTGAGTTTTTGCCCCAGCTGCCCTGCCGCGTCTAGTAGCGGACGGCTTTGAGGCCGCGCTTCCGGCGCCATGGGCAGTTCCAGGCTGATGAGGGCCCGCCCCTCAAAGGTCATGATCTGCAGCTCGTCCTTTTCATAGATCTCGCCCACTGGCCGCCCCTCGTTGGCCAGCACTGTCAGCACTCCGGCTACCAGCCCCAGCGGGAAGGTCTTCCCATCGCTGGCGATGCGGTAGCCCTCCTCAATCTTGGCCAATGGGTAAAAGCCCAGCTTATCCCCCTCGCGCAGGCACAACGCATCCCGCACCTCCTGCGCCTCCACAGCGCCCTCCAGACCCCGGAGCTTCAATTCGCCCTCCAGCCGGTCCAGCGGCAGCACGCCGATATCGCCCAGCGCCTGGTCGCTGCCCTTAAAGAGGATATAGACCATATCCCCGGCCTCCTGCTCCACCATCAGCTGGTGATAGCGGGAGAGACGGTAACTGGTCCTTTTCAGCTGGCCGATGGCCAGCGGCGCGGCGCCTACCGCCACAGCCGATACAATGATAAACGGCGCCAGTTTCCCGCGCCGTGCTTTTTGTCTGCGCATCACTTTCCACTCCTTATTGCTATTTAAGTGAAGCTAGTTTGCGCAGCGCTGGCCGATATTATAAAAATATTTTTATGCGTGCCCTTTTTATATGGTTTTTTCGGTCTCCCCGCCCAGGCCCGCGCCCGCCCCGCCGGCCGGTATGGCGGCGATCTCCCGCTCAAACAGGCGCCAGGGTTCGCTCTGGGGGGCCGGGCTTTCAAACGCCATGGGCTCTTTTTTTGTGGGATGCTCCAGATGCAGCTCCCGCGCCCAAAGCGCGATCTGCTCCCCGGGCTTGCTGTAGGGCCGGCCATAGCGCTGATCGCCCCAAAGCGGATGCCCGGCATGGGCGAACTGCACCCGTATCTGATGGGAACGGCCGGTCTCAAGGCGGATAGCGACCAGGCTAAGCCCATCCCGCGCAGCCAGAACGCGGTAGCGCAGCCGCGCATGTTTCGCGCCCGGCGTATCGCCCGCCACCACCGAAACCCGGTTTTCAGCCGTATTTTTAAGCAGGTAGTCTTCCAGCGTCCCCTCCGGGGCCATTTGGCCCCGCACCACGGCCCAATAGACCCGGCCCAGCGCGCGGCGGCGCACCTGGTCGCTCAGCCGCGCGGCCGCCTTAGAGGTACGCGCAAAGACGATTAAGCCCCCCACCGGCCGGTCCAGCCGGTGCACCAGCCCCAGGTAGACCGCCCCCGGCTTTTGATAGCGCGCCTTGATATACGCCTTCATCTCGCTTAGCAGGTCGCTGTCGCCGCTGGCATCCGCCTGCACTGGCACGTTGGGGGATTTATCCACCACCAGCAGGTGGTTATCCTCATAGACCACCCGGCTCATCGGTCGGCCTCCCAGCGGCCTGTGGTGCCGCAGGGCAGCAGCATTTTCTGGTCCTTGATAGGCAAGCCGATCTCATCGGCACTTACCCGGCCGCCGAACTTGGGCACGATGGCGCGCTGCATCAGATCGTACAGCACCATGGACTGAAGGCCGGTGGTGTAAGAATTGATGAGGAAAAAGACCGGCGCATCCGAGAGCACCTTAACGCATTCGCCAATCAGTCCGTAGACCTCGTTTTCCAGCTTCCACACCTCGCCCCCCGGCCCCCGGCCGTAGGAGGGCGGGTCCATCAATATCCCCTCATACTGGCGGCCCCGGCGCTGCTCGCGCTGCACAAACTTGAGGCAGTCGTCCACGATCCAGCGCACAGGCCTATCCCCCAGGCCGGAAAGCTGCAGGTTCTCCTTACCGGCGGCCACCATATTTTTGGCCGCGTCCACGTGCACCACCTGGGCCCCGGCCGCCGCCAGCGCCACCGTAGCCCCGCCGGTATAGCCGAACAGGTTCAGCACCCGCACCGGGCGGCCCGCGCCGGCCACCTTTTTAGCCATCCAATCCCAGTTTACGGCCTGCTCGGGGAAAAGGCCGGTGTGTTTAAAGCCCATGGTCTTGACCCGGAAACTGAGCGCCCCATAGCCCACCTGCCAGCTTTCAGGCAGGCGGTTGCGGTAGGTCCACTGCCCGCCGCCGGTGGCGCTGCGGGTATAAAAGGCATCTGCCTTTTCCCATTCTTTTATCGCAAGCGTCTTGGGCCAAATCACCTGGGGATCCGGCCGGCGCAGCACATACCTGCCCCAACGCTCCAGCTTCTCTCCATCCCCGGTATCCAGCACCTGATAATCCTGCCAATTGGTTGCCAACAGCATTTTATATGCGTTCCTTTCCTTTACGAGATGGGCCTCGCCCCCGCGCACGCCCCGCTCGAATATCAATCTATTTTCATTATTATAGCAGAGTCCATCCCGGGCGCAAAGGGCGCGGAGCAGGCTTTTTCGCGCCGTTTAGAACAGTTTGTTCAATATCGCCGGGAAACCTTCATTTTGCGGTAAGATGCGCTTATGGGAGTTCCACCCCAAACCCAATCTTAAAAGAAGGAATTCGTATGAAATCATTGCTAGAAGCTTTATATGCTGGCGAAATCACTCCCTGGCAATCGGCCTTGCCCAAAACCGATGAGCACAAAGCCCTACTTAAGAAGATCGAAAACGAAGAGCATTACTTCAGCGAAAAAATGTCTTCGGACGATTATAAACGTGTTCAATCTTTAGAGGACCTGCTTACGCTTGCAGACCATTTGGAAACAGCCGATATATACGCCCGCGGTTTTGCACTGGGCACGCTGCTGATGCAAGAGGTCATGGCACTGCGCGAAAGGCTGATGCAATGAAGCCCATACGACGGCAAAACCCCCTGCCCAAAATCGCGCAGGGGGTTTTGCCTTGTCACTGCTATTTACAGCACCTTTGCCGTCATCTTCACGGGGATGCCGTTAATGTTCCATTCCCGCGTCACGCCGCCCTGAGATTTGCCCTGCTGCAGCGCGTCGCACAGTACATCGGCTGCGAGCTGATCGCCAAACTTGGCCAGCACCGCGTCGATCTTCTCATCGCCCGCGATATCCAGGGCGATGTGGTCGGTCACCTCAAAGCCGGCCTCTCGCCGCTGGGTCTGCGCCTTGGAGATCATCTCGCGCACCAGGCCCTCCTCAATGAGATCCTCCGTCAGGTTGGTATCCAGCGCCACAGTGATATCCCCCTGGGTCTGGGCCACATACCCGGGCTTGTTGGCGGTGGCGATCAGCAGATCCTCTTTCGCCAGGGATACATTCTGCCCGTTCACTTCCAACTCCAGCGCCTTACCTGCGTTCAATTCCTCCATCGCAACATTGCCATCTACCTGCCCCAGCGCCTTGCCGATGGCGCCCACCAGCTTGCCGTATTTGGGGCCCACGGTGCGCAGCTGCGGCTTAAAGGTGTAGGTGGTAAATTCCCGCGCGTCGGATACAAACGCTACCTTTTTCACGTTCAGCTCATCGGCCATCAGCGCCGCGTACTCTGCATCCAGCTTCTGGGGCGCCATCACGTACATAGCCGATAGCGGCTGGCGGTTCTTGAGGGCGGCGGTGTTACGGGCCGAGCGGCCCAGCGCCACCAGCTCCATCACCTCCTGCATCTGCTGCTCCAAATGCGCGTCCACCGGGCAGACGGCCTCGGGGAAGGCGCACAGGTGCACGCTCTCGGGCGCGTGCTCATCAAAGGAGCGCACCAGGTTCTGGTACATGCTCTCGGCCATAAAAGGCACATAGGGCGCGGCCAGCTTGCTAAACTCCACCAGCACGGTGTACAGCGTCATAAACGCGGCCTGCTTATCCTCCGTCATGCCCTTGCCCCAGAAGCGCTCGCGGCAGCGGCGGACATACCAGTTGGAAAGGTCGTCCACAAAGCCCTCAAGCATGCGGGCGGTCTCGGTGATATGGTACCCCTCCAGCCCCTTATCCACAGCCGTAATCAGGCTGGAAAGGCGCGAGAGGATCCAGCGATCCATCACATTCAGCTTGCAATCCGCAAGTTTTAATCCAGTGGGGTCGAACTGGTCGATCCCCGCGTACAGGGCGAAGAAGGCGTAGGTATTCCACAGCGTGCCCATAAAGCGGCGCTGCGCCTCACTGACCGCTTCCTCATAAAAGCGGCTGGGCAGCCAGGGGGCGCTGTTAGTAAAGAAGTACCAGCGCACCGCGTCGGCGCCCTGTTTGTCCAGCACCGTCCAGGGGTCCACCACGTTGCCCTTGTGCTTGGACATCTTGAGCCCGTCTTTATCGTTAACGTGGCCCAGCACGATGCAGTTTTTAAACACCTCGTGGTCAAACACCGCCGTGGAGATGGCCAGCAGCACGTAGAACCAGCCGCGGGTCTGGTCCACCGCCTCGGTGATATAGTCCGCAGGGTAGCGCACCTTAAATTTATCCTGGTTTTCAAAGGGATAGTGCCACTGGGCAAAGGGCATAGAGCCCGAATCGTACCAGCAGTCGATCACCTCGGGCACGCGGGTCATGGGCTTGCCGCACTTTTCGCAGCGGATGTGCACCCGGTCGATATAGGGCTTGTGCAGCTCGATATCCTCGGGTACGTCCTCCACGGCCTTTTCCCGCAGTTCCGCGATGGAGCCAATGGCCGTGGTATGGCCGCACTCGCACTCCCAGATGGGCAGCGGCGTGCCCCAATACCGCTCGCGGGAAAGGCCCCAGTCGATCACATTCTCCAGGAAGTTCCCCATCCGGCCCTCTTTGATGTTCTCCGGCATCCAGTTGACCGAGCGGTTGATCTCCATCAACCGGTCGCGCACCGCCGTCATCTTAACAAACCAGCTGGAGCGCGCGTAGTACAGCAGCGGCGTATCGCACCGCCAGCAGAAGGGATAGCTGTGCTCAAACTCCAGGGCGCGGAACAGCTTGCCCTCGCTCTTTAGCCTTTCGATGATGACCGGGTCCGCATCCTTGACGAACATCCCGGTCAGCTCGTCGCAGCCTTCCACAAACTTGCCCTGTGCGTCTACCATCTGTACAAAGGGCAGGTTATTATCCCGGCCCACGCGGGCGTCGTCCTCACCAAAGGCGGGGGCGGTATGCACCACGCCCGTGCCATCGCTCAAGGTGACGTAGTCGTCCGCTACCACAAACCAGGCGGAGCCCTCCTTCACTTTGGCGTAGGGGAACAGCGGCTGATAGCGCAGGCCCTTGAGATCCTCGCCCTTGGCGTAGACTTCCACCACCTGGGCTCCATCCCCCAGCACAGAGGGCACCAGCGCCTGGGCCATGATGAGGAACTCGCCCTCAAAGCTGACTTTCACATAGGTCTCGTGGGGGTTGACGCACAGCGCCACGTTGCTGGGCAGCGTCCAGGGCGTGGTCGTCCAGGCCAGGATATAGGTATTCTCCTCGCCTTCCACCTTGAATTTGACAAAGACGGAGGTCTCTTTCACATCCTTATAGCCCTGGGCCACCTCGTGGCTGGAAAGCGCCGTGCCGCAGCGGGGGCAGTAGGGCACCACCCGGTGGCCCTTATAGAGCAGCCCCTTGTCCCACAGGGTCTTGAGCGACCACCACTCCGACTCGATATAGTTGTTATCGTAGGTGACGTACGGGTCCTCCATATCGGCCCAGTAGCCCACCCGGTCGCTCATCTTTTCCCACTCGGACTTATATTTCCAAACGCTCTTTTTGCACTCCTCAATAAAGGGCTCTACGCCATACTGCTCGATCTGCGGCTTGCCGTCCAGGCCCAGCAGCTTTTCCACTTCCAGCTCCACCGGCAGGCCATGGGTATCCCAGCCCGCCTTGCGCAGCACATCGTACCCCTTCATGGTCTTATACCGCAGCACGATATCCTTCATCACCCGGGTGATGATATGGCCGATATGCGGGCGGCCGTTGGCCGTAGGCGGCCCATCGTAAAAGGTAAAGGTCTGTGCGCCCTCGTGCAGCTTCATGCTCTTTTTGAAGATATCGTTCTTCTTCCAAAAGTCCAGCACTTCGCCTTCGCGGGCATTAAAGTTCAGGTCTGTCGAAACTTTTTTCAACATCGCTTCGCGCTTCCTCCTATCCTAAAATCCTCATCATGATCCATTTGACCCATAAAAAAACAGCTTCCATCCCCTATGGGACGAAAACTGATTCGCGGTACCACCCAATTTGGCGCCTGTAAAGCGCCCACCTCAAAACCGCATTGCCAAAACCGCAATACGGGCGCCTCTGTCACGGGAGGCCCCCGTCCGGAACTACTTGCGCAAAAAGCGCGTTGGCTCCGGCCGCTCCGGAGTGATGTCGCATCTACCCCTCTGTGGCCGGGCTCGCACCCTCCCCGGCTCGCTTGGCACGAAGGATAAACGCCGGTCTCCATCGCCGCGTTTACCTTATGGTCAATCTATTATAGCGCCTTGCCGAAATTTTGTAAAGGGTCCCCAGGCCGCTTCACCCTTCCATTTTTACGCAAAAATCGGCGATCGCTTCAGGCGCGATCGCGCTGACCTGGCCCTTTAAGGGCCCCAGCCCCTCTTTGCCCTGTTTGCGCATGGCCTTATCCACCTGCTTGACGATAAAGCGCTCCATCCGCCCCAGCTTGTCAAAATCGAACGCGCCGCCTAAATTCGCGGCGATCCGCGCATGATCCAGCAGCTGCGTGCCAAAGGCGTCCAGCAGCTGTTTGCGCACCATCTCCTCTTCTACCCCCATGCAGGAAAGGTAGAGACCCAGCGGCTTTTGGAGCAGCCCATCGGCAAATTTCCCGCAAAACGCCTTGAGCGCCTTTTGCGCCATCCCCATGTAAATAGAGCCGCCCAGGATGTACCGATCCGCCTCCGGCAAAGCGGCAGGCGTCCCTTCGCCCAAATCCAGCAACTGCACCTCCCCGGATAGCTGCTGGGCGATCTGCCGGGCGCAATATGCGGCCGCGCCATGCCGGGTCGTATAAATAATGCACGTCTTCACGCTTTAAAGCCCTCCTCCATTCGCGCTTCTATCTTTTCGAGATTCTCCGTCAGATGCTTCATCCCTTGGTGCAGCGCAGCGATCTCCTCCTGGCTCATGCCCGCATACAGCGTTTCCAGCAGTTCGTCCTCCGCCGCCTCCCGCCCCTTAAAGTAAGTGTAGCAGTGCGGTGTCATCACCACGCGCAGGGCTCGGGCGTCGCGTCCATCCCGGCGCAGCTCCAAAAACCCCTTTTTCTCCAACAGCACCGCCAACTTTTTAACATTCTGCCGGGTGCAGCCCATCAGCTCCGCCAGCGCGCTTAAGGTGGGCGGCTCACGGAACTGCGAGGCCATCGCCACCAAAAACCACTGCTTCATCGTCACCTGGGGGTCGAATTGATCGCCCGCCAGCTGCAGACGGTTGGCCAGCACGAACAAGCTGCCAAAGATGAACTTCTTTTCGTTTTCCTGTTTCATCGTCATTCCCCATATAGTAACTGGTTACGTATTATCATAGCATATGGGCTCTTCCAGGTCAAATCCGCTTTTATATCCGGAAAAGCGGGACGCAACATGTGCTATAATAGCGCTGAAGCACAAATTACGATAAATAATGACGAGGAGTATCCCCAATATGCGAGAAAATGAAACTTTGCAGGCAATGACCAAGGAAGAGCTGATCTCCCTGATCACGCTCTATTCCAAAAACTGGCTGGCCATGGACGGCGTTTGGTTCCAGTCCATCGAGCAAAAATATGGCATGGACGAGGCGATGGTCCACGACGCGCAGGCTTGGGAGCGATTTACGGTTATCGAGGCGCGACGGATCAAGCAGTTTTTAAACCTGCCCGAACGCGCGGGACTGGAGGGGCTGGCCCGCGCGCTTTCCTTACGCTTTTACGCCAACATCAATCAGGATGAGATCCGTATCCAGGGCAATACCCTGCTTTATCGCACGCTGGAATGCCGGGTACAAAGCGCCCGCACCCGCAAAAATATGGCGCTGCATCCCTGCAAGCCGGTCGGGCTGATCGAATATGCAGGGTTCGCCCGCACGATCGACGAGCGGATCACCTGCCAGTGCGTCAGCTGCTATCCGGACTCCTGCGACGATACCTGCGCCTGCTCCTGGCTGTTTACGCTGAATGAGGCGCAATAGCGCCACAAAAAACCAAATGCCCGGATGCTAAGATCCGGGCATTTGCTTTATGATAAACTTTTAATTAATCCTCAAAATCCGTATGCGGCGTGCTCCACTCTCCCTTTGCGCCAAAGGTATAGCACTCAAAAGCATCGCCGCTGTTGATGCCGAAAAAGCCGCCCACATCGTGCATGGCCTCAAGGTCGATCAGGCAGATGCCCTCAATCCCCGCCTGGCGCTCCTCCAGCCAGGTAAAGATATAGAGGTTCTCGCGGATCTTTACATAATCCGCCGGGGTGGCGCTGGTCCACCCGTTCAACCCGCCGATCATGGTATAGGCATAGTACTGCGGCGTCAGGTAAACGTGTTTGACCATCATCTCATTTTCCCGATACGTCCAGCGGATGGCCTTGCCTACCAGATCGTGGGTAAAGCCGTGCAAGGGCGCTTTGCCATCGCCCACCCCCGCGATTCGTCCAAAATAGAAGGTATGGCCGACCTCCCGGGCCTCATATCCATTGCCAATCTTCGCCGCGCACAGCGTGACCAGCCCCGTGTCAAAATCCAGCACCAGCGTGCGCCCTTCTAGCGTCCCTTCCACCGCGTGGTGTACAAAGTAGACGTTTTGCGCTCCTACATGGGCTTGATAAAACTCGCGCCCCTCCCCGCCCGCGCCATCTTGCCAGGCCAAAGCGTGCGCATCCTCAAACTTATAGTGCAAGGCCTCCCGTCCCTCAAAGTTCAACGTTACCGCTTTCCCCGTCAGCGCGCCGGTATACGCCGGCATGTACTGTCCGCCTGCCAGGCCACCTGTGGCGTACTGCTCCACCGAAGAGGCATTTCTGATGCGCCGCACCTCCTCCTGGCTGAGCGATTTCCAGCGCCGTGCGATCCTTTCCATCTCTATCCCCCCAATAAATATTTAGCTTGCTAATATCAAGTTTACCAGAGGCGGCCGCCTCTGCGCAAGGCAAACCGGCTTAACGCTTCATCTCATCCAAAAACGACGTACCCGCAAGGCTATCTCCCTTAACGTTCAGGGCCTGCAACACGGTCTGGGCAATATCCGCAAAGCTGGCGCGCGTGCCCAGGTCCACGCCGCCCTTGAGCGCCGGCCCCCAGGCCAAAAGCGGCGTGTATTCGCGGGAATGGTCGGTAGATGGCGTCGAAGGGTCGCAGCCATGGTCCGCCGTGATCATCAGGATATCCTCCTGCCCCATTCCTTCCATGATGGCGGGCAGCGCCTGGTCAAAAGCCTCCAGTGCCCTGGCGTAGCCCTGCACATCGTTCCGGTGTCCATAAAGCATGTCAAAGTCCACCAGGTTGACAAAGCAAAGGCCGTAAAACGGCGCCCGCGTCAGCTCCAAGGTACGGACGATCCCCTCGGCATTCCCGGCAGTGGGCAGCGCGCGCGTCACCCCGCGCCCGCCAAATATGTCCTTGATCTTGCCCACGGCGATCACCTCCCGCCCGGCGGCGCACAGCAAATCCAACAGGGTATCTTTAGGCGGCAGCAGCGAAAAATCGTGGCGGCGGGGCGTACGGGTAAAGTGCGGCGCCTGTCCGGTAAAGGGACGGGCGATCACGCGGCCCACCGCGTAAGGCCCCTGCAGAATCTCCCGGGCCATACGGCAATAGCGGTATAGCTCCTCCGGGGGAACCAGGCTCTCGTGCGCGGCGATCTGAAATACGCTGTCGGCCGAAGTGTAGACGATCAGCTTGCCGGTATCCAAATGCTCCTGTCCATAGTCGGCAATGACTTGCGTGCCGGAGTAAGGGCGGTTGCACAGCACGCCCCGGCCGGTCCGCTGCTCAAATGCGCGGATCACCTCCTGCGGAAAACCCTGGGGGAAGGTCGGCATGGCTTTGGGGGAGATCACCCCGGTGATCTCCCAATGCCCGGTGGTGGTATCCTTGCCGCGGGAGCGTTCGGCCATCCGGGCAAAATTTCCGCTGGGCTGAGGCGCGCTCAACCCTTCCGGGGCGCCCTCAATATTAAAAAGCCCTAATTGCCGCAGGTTGGGCGCCGAAAATCCCTGTGCGCCGGCAACTGCGCGCAGGGTATTGCTCCCCGTGTCTCCAAACTCCGCCGCGTCCGGCAGTGCGCCGATCCCCAAACTATCTAAAACGATTAGAAACACGCGTTTAGCCATGTTGCGTTTTCCTCCAGTCCATCATCTTACGTTTATTCTATCCCCCCTGCCGCCAAAATAAAAGGGGGAGAGACTTTATTCGTCTCTCCCCGCGCTTTGTACTTTTACTGTTTCCTCCAATTCAAAGACTCTTGTTACGCTTCTACTGCTTTCAAAGCGTCTAAGCCGCCTCTACTTTGGATGTATGCGATTGTCATCACTTTTCCCTGTGATGTTTCTCGCGGAGCCTTTAAGGCTTTACCCTCAGCCCTTTCTTACGATATGACCGGCTCTTACCTTTCTCCTTCGCCCCTCTTGCCGGGGCGCCAGCCTAACGGCCGTCTGTTTACTCTTTTTAACGCTGCCGGTATATAAGCCATCCTGGGTTTTACCTTTTGGGCCTATTATAAGCGGTTGCAAATCCTCCCGCCCGCAGGATAGCCGCGTTTACCTATCCCGCTTTTGTGAGCTGCCCGCCCTAGCTTTTTTAAGGCCGCCCGGGCTCACGCTCGCTTTGCGTTTAGCAGGCCGGAATACGATTCCGTCCAGCTAAACGCTGCCACTGCTGATCTTCGTACAACGGAATCGCCCCCTTTCAAGAATTTGCGGATTCTTACACACCATCCGCTTCTTATTCTTATTTCCTTTCCCTTTTGTCATCTTCATCTTAGCACTGCGATCAAAATCCGTCAAGTATTTGTTCAAATATTTTTATTTATCATTTTTAATCATTTGCCTGCCACATTCAGTTCGCCCAGCCATACCGTCGGGCTGCCAAAACAACTGCCCCCCGGCAGGTCAAAATACAGGTCGTCCCCCACCTTGACGATCTCCCTTAGCACCTGGTAAAAGTTACCCGAGAGGGTCACCTGCTCCACCGGCTGGGCCCGCTGGCCGTTTTCAAGCAAAAAGCCCCGGGCGGAGAGGGAAAAATCCCCGCTGACCGCGTTGGCCCCGGCATGCAGGCCCTCCAGCGCCGTAACGTAGAAGGCTTTTTTCTGGGCCGCCAGCGCCGCCTCCGTATGCACCGGGCCGGGGGCCAGATAAAATATCGTAGGGGCCACGCCGATCCGCCCGGCATAGCCCGCCCGGCTGGCGTTACCCGTGCTTTCGATCCCGGCCTTGGCCGCCGTCCTTCGGTTATGCAGCAGGGTCTGCAGCACGCCTTCGCGTATCACCAGCTTTTCCCTGCCCGGCACGCCCTCGTCGTCAAAGGGGGCCGCACCCAGCACCTGCGGCATCAGCGGGTTATCGATCAGGCTGACCGCAGGGGAAGCCACCGTTTCCCCCTCCTTTCCCGCCAGAAGCGAGAGGCCCTTTTGCGCCGCATCCGCACTAAAGCAGCCCGCAAAGGTCGCCAGAAAGTCGCACATGACCTGTGGTTTAAAGATCACTTCATACCGGCCGGTGCGCAGCGGCCCCGCTCCCAGCGCGTCTACCGCGTCTTCTACCGCTTCGCGCGCCAGGCCGTCCGCATCCAGCTGCGCCCACTGATCCGCGCCCCGGTAGGCAAATCCGCTTTTGCGTTCCTGCCCCTGGGCTGCTACGGGCTCGAGCATGGCCATCGCCATCCCCGAGGTAAATTGTACATCCAGCCCCAGGGAGTTGACCAGGCGCACGCTGCCGCGGCCGGTCTGCACCTTGCAATGCTGCACGCTTTGCACCCGTTCGTCCAGCGCCTTAGCCCTGCGCTCAAGGCTTTGGGCCAGCTCGATCTTCTGGCTAGCAGTGATCGCCTGCAGCCCTTGCCCCTGCTCTGGCCAATGGGCATAGGCCGCCCCGCCCGGCTGGAAGGACTCCTCTCCGTCCGCGTGTTTGAGCTGTGCGCTCTCCATCGCGTGGGTCACCAGTTCTCCGGCGGCGCGCTCATCCAGCGCCTCTGTAAAGCTGGTGCCCATACTTCCCTGCCATTTGGCGCGGAAACCCACCCCGGCGGTTTTGGAGATATCGGTGGATTCCACCTCCCCTTCAAACACGGTTACCGCAAATTTTTCCCCATCGGTGTAATATAGCTCAAATTCTTCCAGCCCCGCCGCCTTGGCCTGCTGAAAGACCCGATCTTTAAAAGCGTCAAACGTCATCTTCAACCCCTCCTATCTGCCGCCCACAGTGATGGACGATACCCGGATCATCGGCTGGCCCACATTGGTGGGCACGCTGCCCGACAGCGAGCCGCACATGCCCTGGCCCAGAGCCAGCACGCCGCCCACTTTATCGATCTTCATCAGCACCTCCGCGCCTTTGCCGATCAGGGTGGCGCCCCGCACGGCATCCTGTATCCTGCCGTTTTTGACCCAGTACCCCTCCTGCACGGCGAAGTTGAAGTCCCCCGTCACCGGGTTGACCGAGCCGCCGCCCATCTTTCTGGCGTACAAGCCTTTGTCGATCGAGGCGATGATCTCCTCATCTGTGCTCTCCCCCGGGGCGATAAAAGTATTGGACATGCGCGAGGTAGGCGTGAACCGGTAGGATTGGCGCCGTCCGCAGCCTGTGGGCTCCATACCCATGCGCCGGCCGCCCAGCCGGTCCACCAGATAATTTTTAAGGATGCCGTTTTCGATCAGCACCACCCGCCGGGTCGGGTTGCCCTCGTCGTCCATAGCTGCCGAGCCCCACTCTCCCGGCAGGGTGCCGTCGTCAATGGCGGTAACGCAGGGCGCGGCGATGGGTTTACCCCGCATGCCGCAGAATACGGACGCGCCCTTGGCCACGCTGGTGGCCTCTAAAGAGTGGCCGCAAGCCTCGTGAAAGATCACCCCGCCAAAGCCGGAATCGATCGCAACGGGGAAGCGGCCCGCCGGGCACTCCCTTGCGTGCAGCATGGTAACGGCTGTGCGCGCCGCCGTTTGCGCCGCCAAAGCCGGATCGATCCGCGTGCGAAACGCCTCAAAGCCCATAGCTGCCCCCGGCCCTTCAAACCCCGTCTGGTTCTGCTGCTCGTCAGAGGCCACCGCCTGCACCGCCAGGCGCACCCGCACACGCCGGTCCTGGGCAAACAGCCCTGCGGTATTGCACACCCAGATCCGCTGATCCACATCGCTATAGCCGCAGGATACCTGCACGATCTCGGGCGAAATATCCCGCGCCGCCCGGTCCGCTTCCCGCACGAGTGCGGCCTTTTCCGCCCCCGGCACCTTTCCGGGCAGCTGCTGCGCCCAAATCGCCCGGCCATCGCCCTCCACCTGAAAGGCAATCTCCTCAGGGCTTCCCGCCTGAGCGTCCAGTGCCGCGGCCGCCTGCTGCGCCGCCCGGGCAAGCCCTAAGCGGCTCACGTCATTGGTATAGGCATAGGCCGCTGTAACGCCCCGCATCACCCGCACGCCCGCGCCGAATATACGGCCGGTCTGCGCGTTTTCCATCTTACCGCCGACCATGCTCAGCGCCGTGCTCTCCGTATCCTCCATAAATACTTCGGCAAAATCCGCTCCGCCCTTTTGCGCGATCTGCAGCGCACCCAGGGCCGCATCCCGATCCAGCATTTTCCTTCCTCCTTGTGGTCTAATCTCTTTTTAAGGCTACCCGGTTCGCCGCACCAGCAAACCGTTTTTCCATTCATTCCTTATTTTTATCATACCACTTTCTCCCTCTCTTGTCCCCTGCCCTAGCGGTATGCTATGATAAAGGCGGCGCCCGGCGCGCCGCAATGATTGATGCTGAAGCGAGGCCATTATGTTGAAAAAAACGATATCACTGCTATTGGTTTTGGGGCTGCTCACCGCCCTGCCCGGGTGCAGCCTTTTGGGGCAGGGCGATGCGCCCGCCGCCACCTCAGGGGCGGATCTGTTAGCCGACGACCCGGAGGCGGACTTCTCCTCGGATACCCGCAAAGCCCAGGCCTTTACCGAGCCTGCGGGTTATGCCACCCTGAATGCCGATGAAAAAAAACTGTACGACCGGCTGATGTTTGAGATCCAGGCCTTAGAGCCGGTGACCCATTTAAATGGCGACGCCCAGCAGGACGAGGTCAACAAGGTATTTGAATACATTCTCTACGACCATCCGGAGTTTTTCTACCTGTATCCCAAACTCAACCTGCAAACCGACGGCGCCTCCGTCCAAAAGATCACCTATACCTATTATATGACCGCCGACGAGGTGGCCCAGGCCCAGGACGTGATCGACCAGATGGTGCGCCCCATTATCGACGAGCTGCCCTCCATCGGGAGCGATGCCGAGCAGCTGCGCTATATCCACGATAATGTGATCGGCATCGCCCGTTATTATACGGATTATGACGTAAACAAGCCTTATGACCCCAACGGGGCCATGAAGGATAACGAGGTCTACCGGGATTGTTCCAACATCTATGGCGCGCTGGTGCGGGGCGAAGCAGTCTGTTCCGGATACGCGCGCACCTTTCAGTACATCGCCAACCTGGCCGGCTTTTACTGCATCCGGGTGATCGGGTATGCTGATAACGTGGGCCACGAATGGAACCTGGTAAAGATGGACGACCAGGTCTATTATATTGACCCGACCTATGACGACCCTGGGTATGCCGACGATGGCGGCGGCACCTCCGCCGGTACGCCGCGGGAGAACTATTTTATGATCAACGAGGATACTCTGTTGGAGGATCATACCCTGCCGTATAAGACCAAATACGGTTATCCCATCCCAGGCAACACCAACGGCTGAAACGTAAGGAGGGAGCACGATATGAAAGCAGCAGAATTATTTGACCTAAAGGGCAAGCGCGCCGTCATTACCGGCGCATCCCGCGGCATTGGCCGGGCGGTGGCGGAAAGCTACCACGAACTGGGCGCGTCGGTTGCCCTGCTGGCCCGCTCCAGCGCGGTATTGGATGCGGCGCAGGCATTGCATACGCCCTGTGCACCCGCCTATGGCTTTCAAGTGGACCTGCAGGATCGCGCCGCGCGCGAACATGCCTTTGAAAAAGCTGTAGCTGCGCTTGGCGGCGTGGATATCCTCATCAACAACGCCGGGATGTGCGAAGATTTCCCGGCAGCGGATTATCCCCTCGACGCCTGGGACCGTATCTTGGAGCTCAACCTGACAAGCGCCCTGCACCTTTCCCAGCTGGCGGCAAAGTGCATGATCCCTCAGCGCAGCGGTAAGATCATCAACCTGTGCTCCCTGCACAGCTACCTGGGCAAGCGCCAGATCGAGGGCTACGCCGCCTCCAAGGGCGCGCTCAAGCTGCTCACCCAATCCCTGGCGCACGAATGGGCGCCCTATGGGATCTGTGTCAACGGCGTGGCCCCCGGCTTTATCGAGACCGAGATCAGCTCCGGCCTGCGCCAGGATCCGGTGGAGTACCCCAAAACCCTGGACCGCCTCCCCATGGGCCGCTGGGGCACGCCAGAAGAGCTGCGCGGCGCCTTTATCTTTCTGGGCAGCGCCGCCTCAGACTATGTGACCGGGCATATCCTGGCCGTAGATGGCGGGATTCTGGCAGTGTAACGCGTATATGCTGCCCTCTCTAACCGCAAAAAAGCACAGGCTGAAAGCCTGTGCTTTTCTTTTCCCAACCAAAGGATGTTTTATAGTCAAACCTATCTTCGTCTTCGCCATTTTAAAAGCACGGCGGAGTTGACGATGACCAGCACCGACCCGGCATTATGCACCAACGCGCCCACCACGGGGTTCAGCACCCCCGTAATAGCCAGCGCAATAGCTAGAAAATTAAGCGCCATGGAAAATGCCAGGTTGCATTTAATGGTGACCATCATTCGCTTGGACAGCGCCAGCAGATGGGGCAATTCCCGTATTTCGTCATCCACCAGTGCGATGTCCGCCGCGTCAACGGCGATGTCGCTGCCTATCCCACCCATGGCAATGCCCACATCCGCCTTTTTCAGCGCCGGCGCGTCGTTAATGCCATCGCCGATCATACAAACGTGCTGGCCCTGTGCCTGACTTTGCGCGATCCAGTTGAGCTTATCCTCCGGCAGGCAGCCGGCGTGCACCTGTGCAATACCCGCCTGCGCGGCAATCGCCCCGGCTGCGCGCGCGTGATCACCCGTGAGCAGCACGGGCATGATCCCCAGCCTGGAGATCTGCCCGATCATATCTGGGCTATCCGCCCGAAGCGTATCGGCCAGGGCCAGAAAACCTGCCGCCTCGCCGTCTACCGCTACATAGATCACGGTACAGCCTTCCTCCAGGTAGTCCCTCGCCTCTTTTTCTGCCGCCGAGAGAATGATGCCGTTGTCCTGCAAAAGTGCAGCATTGCCCGCTAATACCATCCGGGCGCCAACCTTTGCGGCTACTCCGCGGCCGGGGATCATCTGAAAGCGCTCTGGCGTTAGTAGCGCGCCTTTGCCCTGGCTTTGATACCCCTGTACCACCGCCTTGCCCAGCGGATGTTCTGAGCGCCGCTCTGCCGAGGCAGCCAGCGCATACAGCTCCGCTTCTTCCAAGCGGGGCGTCATACATTTTACCGCCGTCACCTGTGCCTTTCCATAGGTCAGCGTCCCGGTCTTATCAAAGGCGATGCGTGCTACGCCGGCCAATCGCTCCAGCGCATCCCCTTCCCGTACCAAAAAGCCGTGCCGGGTCGCATTGCCAATGGCCGCCATGATCGCAGTCGGCGTTGCCAGCACCAGCGCGCAAGGGCAAAACACCACCAGGATCGTTACCGCCCGGATGATCTGCCCGGTAAACATCCACGTCAGCCCAGCAGCGCTGAGGGCGATGATGACAATCCACGTAGCCCAGCGGTCCGCAAGCCCTACGATTTTAGCCTTGCCCGCATCGGCCGATTGCACCAGGCGAATCATGCGTTGGATAGAACTATCCTCTCCTACCCTGGTCGCCCGCATATCAAAAGAGCCAAATTGGTTGACGGTGCCGCTGGCGACCTCATCGCCTGCCGCTTTATCCACCGGTAAGGATTCCCCCGTCATCACCGCCTGATCAATCGAGGTCTGCCCCGTCAAAATCACGCCGTCTACCGGTATGCTCTCCCCGGGCAGTACGCGCAAGATATCCCCTACCTTTACCTCCCCTGCAGGGATCATGCGTTCGCCCTGCTCCATAAGCACCCTGGCCGACTGGGGGCTTAGTTTTACCAACCGCTCGATACCCGCTCGCGCCCTCGCCACCGTCATCTCTTCCAGCAGCGCGCCTAGCTGCATGATAAAGGCCACCTCTCCTGCCGCAAAATCTTCACCGATAATGACAGAGGCGATCAGCGCAATAGAGACCAGCACATCCGCTTTTATATCAAAAGCCGTCGCCAAGCCGATCAATGCCTCTAAAACAATGGGCACACCGCATAATACAATCGCTATCCATGCCGCGTCAAAGGGCAACGGGAGCAGGTCAAATATGCTGATCAGCAGCGCTATTCCCGATAGAGCAAGGCATACGATGTCCTTTTTAAATCCGCCCCATGCCAAAATTCTTTCCAGCTTTTCCATATACAACCTCCCTATATACCCATAGGGGTATGTGCATAATATACCTATAGGGGTATAGGATTGTCAAGGGGTAAAAAACAACCAGCGGCCGGAAAAGCAGCCGCTGGTGTCAATCGTAAAGGCTAACCCATATTTGAAAACCGCTCTACAGCCTTGGCAAAGCTTTCAATGGTCTTATCCGCGTCGCCATGCTCGATCCCATCGCGCACACAATGCTGAATGTGCCCTTCCAGCACCACCTGCCCCGCCTTGTGCAGGGCCGATTTTGCGGCGTTTATCTGCGAAAGCACGTCCTCACAGGGTACGTCCTGATCCACCATCCGGTCGATTGCCTGGACCTGGCCGATGATCTTTTTCAGCCTGCGGTGCAGGTTCTCCGCATCCATACACTGTCTCATCTCACACCTCCAAATACCGCTAGGGGTATATGGTTATTGTAAAGAGCGGCGGCCCGGCTTGTCAAGCATTGCCCTGCCTAACTTTCCCATTAGCCTCCGTAGCGCTGCAAATACGGCGTAAATCCCTCCTCCGGCGCCGTCCCCTCAGAGGGGTAATACTCAAGCCCCACAAAGCCGGCATACCCGGCCTGCCGTATCGCATCGAGCACTGCGGTATAGTTTAATTCACCGCCGTCCAGCTCATGCCGTCCGGGCACGCCCGCCGCGTGGAAGTGGCCGATGCGTCCCAGCATGCGCTGGATGTGGGTCAGCACGTCGCCTTCCATGATCTGCTGGTGGTAAATATCGTACAGCATTTTGATGTGGGGCTGATCCACTTCGTTCAAGATATCATACGCCTCGTCAGAGGACCACAGGTAAGCCTTAGGATGATCTACAGCGGTATTGAGCGGCTCCAGCACCAAGGTCTTGCCCGCGTCTGCCAGGATAGGGGCGGCGGCCTTGAGCGCGGAAACGATGTTGTCGTGCTGGTAGCCCCGCGAAAGCCCGCAGGCCGCATCCCCAGGCCCGGCGATCAGGGTCTTGCAGCCCACCCGGTCGGCCACGGCGATCGCCTCGCGTATGCCGCCGGCAAAGGCCGCGCTATCCTTCGGCGTCACCATTTTAGAGCAGCCCGCGCTCATGGCGGCGATCTGTATGCCGGTCTGCGCCAGTGCCCGGCCCACCGCCTCCATATCCTGGTCCCGCCAGCTCCACATGTCGATCGCCTTGACCCCGGCTGCCGCGCAGGCATAAATGCTCTCCACAAAGTCCCGCCCCGCGTACACAGAATTGACGCAAATGGAAATCCTCAACTTCATATCCCCCTTCTTAAAAATGCGGATGCGAAAAGGATACGGTCACGCATAAGGTCGATATGCAAGCTTCTGCCGGGCATTTTCCGCAGCCGCTTTTGTTCTTTTCTCTTGGGTTGGGTCGCCTGTTCTTCACGTAAAGATGTGTGCTCGATCTATCTTTTTATATTGTACGCCCGGGCGGGCGCGTATAGCAGCGGCGCTGCAAAAAAGGGCGCGAAAATTCGCGCCCTCTCATCAGTCGTTTGGCCAATGGCGATCCAGAAAATCCATAAAAAATGCCCAATCATGAGGCGTCATGTCGTGCTCGCCCGCGCGCAGGTGATAGCCCACCGCGTTTTCGTGGCGGGGCTGGTCAATGCCCGGCATCTGCCTTTGTGCCAGCCCTTTAAGGCCGTATAGCGCATAGACGGCGCCCGCCTCATAGGCGCCCCGGTACTCCGCCTCCGGGTCGGCCCAGCTATCTTCGCTGGCGCTGGAAACATACAGCAGCCGCGGGGCGATCAGCGCCAGCAGCATATGCTGGTCAAAGGGCATCTCGTCCTCGCGCTCATTATAGGCCTTATAATTTTCGCAGAACCAGTAGGGAAAGGTGGTATTGATCTCCTTGACGTGCTCGCCCTGCTTACCCCGTGTGATGGCCGCGCCCGTACAGCCGGATTCGTTGGAATCCACACAGGCAAAGCGGGTATCGTTGGCCGCGCACCACAGCGCCGCCTTCCCGCCGCGTGAAAGGCCCGCCACGGCAATGCGCGCCGGGTCTACCTCGGGCAGGGTCTGCAGGTAATCCATCACCCGGCTGGCGGCAAAGGACCAGGCGGCAATAGCGCCCCAGGCGTTTGCCGGGCGGTCTTCCCCGTCCCCTTCAAAGCTTTTGAGGATGCCCTCAAAGTACCCGTCCTCCCGGTCCAGGGCGATATCCTGGGTGTAAAAACCCGCTGTCGCATAGCCCCGGGCCAAAATATCCTCTACCGGCCAGGAGGGGATCTCGTGCAGATGCGCCACGTCCATCGGCCGATCCAGCACGCGGATGCAGATCATCAGCGCCAGAGGCAGCGGCCTTGCCGCCCCATGGGGCAAAAATACCACAAAGCGGAAGCGGAAATCCTCCCGCGCCGTATGCAGCGTCGCTTCCACCATGCGCCGGGTGGCGATCCCTTTAAAATCTTCCTGCCCGATCTGCTTAAAGCTGATCTTGTATTGGTCCGGCCCGGGCGCAAAGCCGTACACTTGATCGCTGAGCAGGGTCAAAATTTCCTGCCTGCGCCCCTCCTCCCACGCCTTTCGGGAAGGCTCGCCCTCAAAGATCGGCGGCAGTGCTGTTTCGTACATGCCTTATCCCCCTTTTCGCGGTCGATCCCGCGTTTATCTATGCCCTTATTATAGCAGGAATTCGGGGAGAATAAAGCAAAAGCGTCCAAAAATTGGGCGCTTTTGCACATTTTTATGTGTCTACCGTTCTTTCGTCAGTTCGGCCAAGATCTCCCGCGCGCTGGGCGGGCAGCCCATCACGCACCGCTCGTATCCTTTACAGCACGCGCCGATGCCGATGCCCGCGCCCGCTTTGCCCCGGTTACCCTGGCCAATGTGCACCTTACCTTTGAGCCTGCCCAGCTGGCCCGCCTCGTCCATGCGCTGCAAGGCATGGATCAGGCTGCCATAGCAGGCCGAGCAGGCCTGGAACGCCTCCACATGGGCCGCCAGATGGGCTACCCGCCGGGTGGCCTGCGGGGTTATCGCTCCGCCCTCGGCCCGGTTCAGCTCGATCACGGTATCTCCGCCGATCTGCGTGCTGCCCGCGCCCAGCCTTTCCGCGATGCCGATATAAGGCACCTCGCTTAATTCCAGGCCGATCAGCTCGGCCGCATAGGCGTCCATCTTGACCGGATCCCAGGCCAGCATGGCGCGGTTCATCTGCACCGGCGTCCCGCCTTCTTCAAAGGTCAGGTCTCCGCACAGTCCGTCTACCACCGTCAGCTGCGGGGGCAGGGCCTTGGCCAGCGCACCGATGGGCCCGTGCAGCCCCGCCTGGTGGAAGCGCCGCTTTTCCCGATCCGGGATGCAGCCCTTCATATTCTTCAGCGCGCAGGTCAGCGCCGTTTGGCAATGGGCTTTTAACACCGGCATGTTAATGAGGAAATCCGCCTCAGCCGCCCGCCGGCAGAGCGTCAGCGTCTCGCCGCCCACCTTGCGGGTAACGGTCGCATCCCGCTTGAGATCGTACAGCCCCAGCCCATACCGCTTGGCCAGAGCCCGGTAGCCGCAAACTTCAAAAGCCCGCCCGGTATCGTCCCCCACCCAGGAACCTTCGATGATGTCGATATCCTTAAAGCCATATTCCAGCAGATATTCAACGATCCCCGCGGCCAGCTCCGGCGAGGTGGTCGCCCCGGTAGATGAGGGCTTGGCCACTACCAGGTTGGGCTTTAGGGCAATGCGCATGCCGCTTTTAAGCTGTGCCTGTACATCCGCCGCAGCCATCAGTTCCCCGGCCATCCGCTTTAAATCGCTTCCGTAGGTCACCAGTATCTGATCCTTACGCATCCTTTGATCCCCCTTTACGGCTCTATTATAACGGCGGGCCTGCGCCCTTGGCAACTTCCCTTTTGTCCGCGCCTGGTTTATACTATAGAAAGAAGTACCATTTTGGATCATAACGGAGGAAGCGAAGCTCATGGACGACCTCTTTACCAGCAATACCCAGCAAAGCGCCCCCCTGGCCGACCGGATGCGCCCCCGCACGCTGGACGAATTCATCGGCCAGCAGCACATCATCGGCCCCGGGCGGCTATTGCGCCGCGCCATCGAAGCGGACCGGCTGACCAGCAGTATCTTTTTCGGCCCTCCGGGCTGCGGCAAGACCACGCTGGCCTCCATCATCGCCAACAACACCAACGGCGCCTTTGTTAAGTTAAACGCCGTAACCTCCGGCGTGGCGGATGTTCGCGAGGTGATCAAGGCGGCGGAAAACCGCCTGAAGCTATACGGCAAGCGCACCTACCTGCTGCTGGACGAATGCCACCGCTGGAACAAGGCGCAGAGCGATTCCATTTTGCCCGCAGTAGAAAAGGGCATCATCCTGTTTATCGGCTCCACCACTGAGAACCCCGCCATTGCCATGACGCCGGCTATCGTCAGCCGGTGCCGCATCTTCCAATTCCAGGCGCTGGGCGAGGCGGATATCCTGCTGGCCATGCGCCGGGCGCTGGAAGACAAGGAGCGGGGCTTTGGGATGATGGACGTGCAGATGGACGAGGAGGCTTTTAGCCACATTGCCGATGTGGCCAATGGCGATGTGCGCAGCGCCCTAAACGCGCTGGAGCTGGCGGTACTCACCACCCGGCCGGATGCAGACGGCATTATCCATATCGACCTAAAGACGGCCGAGGAATCCATCCAGCGCCGGGTGCTCAACATCGACGAATCGCAATATTACGACATGCTCAGCGCCTTTTGCAAATCCCTGCGCGGCTCGGATTCCACCGCTGCCTTGGCCTGGTGTGCCCGGCTGCTGAGTGCGGGGATCGACCCGCGCATCATCGCCCGGCGGATGATCGCCCATGCCAGCGAAGACGTGGGGATGGCCAATCCCCAGGCCATGGTGCAGGCCGTGGCGGCGGCGCAGGCGTTGGAGTTCAACGGGCTGCCCGAGGCCCAGCTCAACCTAGCCCAGGCCATCATCTTTATCTGCGAAAGTCCCAAGTCCAACTCCGTGGTGATGGCCATCGACGCGGCCAACGCCGATGTGGAGGGCACGCTGCACCAGCCCGTGCCCGTACACCTGCGGGATACCTCCTATAAGGGCGCAGGTAAACTGGGTTCGGGCAAGGGTTATAAGTATCCGCACGATTATCCCGGCCATTGGGTGGCCCAGCAATACCGGCCCGAATCCGTCAAGGACAGGACCTATTACCGCCCGTCCGATCAGGGCAGCGAGGCGCGCATCCGCGAAAACTGGCTGCGCCGCGGCTGGGATCCGGACGGGAAATAATGCCGCCACGCCGCAAAACCCAAACATTCCGCAATTTTATGGGGAATTGTGCCCCTTTAGGGCCGGAGATTGGGGGCTTTGCGGCTTGCCAAATTGTGGCGGGGGCAGTATAATAAAGTTTGTATCGTTATTAAATTAACAATGTAAACGCCGGTTCCAGCCGGCGTCCCGTTTTACGGGGAATAAATAAGGAGGGCACATCCGAAATGGAAAATCGCGTGTACAATTTCTCTGCAGGTCCGTCCATGTTGCCGCTTAGCGTGTTGCAAAAAGCGCAGGCCGAGTTGCTCAACTGTAACGGCTCCGGTTCGTCCGTCATGGAGATGAGCCACCGCTCCGCGCCCTATGAGGCCATCATCGCTGAGGCGGAAAGCCTGCTGCGCGAGCTGATGCAGATTCCGGATAACTACAAAGTTCTGTTCATCCAGGGCGGCGCCACCCAGCAGTTTTCGATGGTGCCCATGAACCTGAAGGTCAACGGCAAGGCCGATTACATCGTATCGGGCAACTTTGCCAACAATGCTGCCAAGGAAGCGGCTAAGTTCGTGGACGTAAACATCGTGGCCAACTCCAAGCCGCAGAATTACGCCGAGATCCCCGCCTTTGACAGCAAGGATTTCGACCCCGAGGCGGACTACGTGCACATCACCAGCAACAACACCATCTTCGGCACCCGTTATACGCAGTGGCCGGAGACCGGCAACGTGCCGCTGGTGGCGGATATGTCCTCCAACATCCTTTCTGAGCCCATGGATGTCAGCCGCTTTGGGCTGATCTATGCCGGCGCGCAGAAGAACATCGGCATCGCGGGCCTGGCCGTGGTCATCATCCGTGAGGACCTGCTTTCGCGCAGCTGCGATAAGCTCCCGGTGCTGATGAACTATAACACCTACGCCAATAACGATTCGATGTATAACACCCCGCCTTGCTTTGCCATTTATATGGCTAAGCTGGTGTTTGAGTGGATCAAAGAGCAGGGCGGCGTGGCGGCCGTGTACGAAAACAATGTGAAAAAGGCCGCTATCCTCTACGACTATCTGGATAGTTCCTCCTTCTTTAAGGCTACGGCCAAGAAAGAGGACCGTTCCCTGATGAACATTCCCTTTGTCACTCCTTCGAAAGAGTTGGACGCCCAGTTCGTTAAAGAGGCGGCGCAGCAGGGCTTTGTCAACATCAAGGGGCACCGTTTGGTGGGCGGCATGCGCGCCAGCATCTACAACGCCATGCCCAACGAGGGCATTGAAAAGCTGGTCGCCTTCATGCGCGATTTTGAGGCCCGCAACAAGTAAAACGGAGATAGAGAAGGAGGTTCCCCTATGTTTAAGATCGGTACGCTAAACGCCATTAGCGATAGCATTTATGACCACCTCCCCGCCGACCAGTTTGAAGTGGGCAAAGAGGTGGAGGGCGCCCAGGGCATCCTGGTGCGCAGCGCTTCCATGCACGAGATGGATTTTGATGAGAACCTGCTGGCCATTGCCCGGGCGGGCGCCGGCGTCAACAATATCCCGCTGGATAAGGCTTCGGAAAAGGGTATTGTGGTATTCAACACCCCGGGCGCCAACGCCAACGCCGTAAAGGAACTGGTGCTGGCGGGCCTGCTGCTCTCCTCCCGTAAGATCGCCCAGGGCATCGAATGGGCGCGCACCCTTAAAGGGCAGGGCGGCCAGGTGGGCAAGCTGGTTGAAAAGGGCAAGAGCCAGTTTGTCGGCCCGGAGCTAAAGGGCAAAAAGCTGGGCGTCGTAGGCCTGGGCGCTATCGGCGTCATGGTAGCCAACGCTGCCACCGCCTTTGGCATGGATGTGTACGGGTATGACCCCTACATCTCGGTCAAATCGGCCTGGGGCGTATCCCGCGCCGTGCACTACGTCAAATCCATCGAGGCCATGGTTGAGGAGTGCGATTATATCACCATCCACGTGCCGCTGGCCGATGCGACCCGCGGCATGTTCAATGCGGATCTGCTGGGCCGCGCCAAAGAGGGCCTGCGCCTTTTGAACTTCGCCCGCGGCGAGCTGGTGGATACGCCGGCCGTGCTGGCGGCGCTTCAGAGCGGCAAGCTGGCCTGCTATGTAACGGATTTCCCCAACGACGAGCTGCTTAATGTGGATAACGTGATCTGCATCCCCCACCTGGGCGCTTCCACGCCGGAGTCCGAGGAGAACTGCGCGCACATGGCTGCCGAGCAGATCGCCGATTATCTGCAAAACGGCAATATCGTCAACTCCGTCAACTTCCCGCATTTGGAGATGCCCCGCGTAGAGGGCACCTTCCGCATCGGCGTGGTGCATAAGAACGTCTCTAAGATGATTGGTGCCATCACCGGCACCATCGGGCAGTACAACATCAATATCGATAACATGCTCAACAAGTCCCGCGGGGAACTCGCCTATACCTTGATCGAGAGCAATCACGCAGCGGGCGAGGACGTGCTCAGCGCCCTTAAAGGGATTGAGGGCGTCATCCGCGTGTTGACGTTCTAGACCATGATACAAAAAGGCCACAGGAATAGCCCCTGTGGCCTTTTCTCATAACTTTACAACATAAGGAGGATGCGAAAATGATCCGTCATATCGTTGCCTGGGCGCACCAGAAGGGCTTTAGCGCCGAAGAGAACCAGCACAACGCCCAAAAGGTAAAAGAGACTTTGGAAGCCCTCAAGGGCCAGATAGAAGGCGTCGTGGAACTAGAGGTCTTGATCGATCCGCTCGATACCAGCGACAAGTCCGTGATGCTGATCAGCCTGTTTGCGAGCCAGGCCGCTTTAGCCGCCTACCAGGTTCACCCCGCACACCTAGAGGCTGCCGGCTTTGTCAAATCTGTCATGGAGGAACGCATCTGTCTGGATTTTGACTTAGGGTAAGAGTTTTTACTTTGGAGATGCTAAAAAGTGACAGGATTAAATCCTGTCACTTTTTTATTGACTGCATGCCAGCTTAGCCGTTATGATAAAAGCATCACATGATTATCAAAAATACCATTATAACGTTCTTTCATTTATTTATTAACAAAAGAAAATCTTCGGAGGGGTAGTATGAAGAAATACCTTGCTTTGCTTTTATTTATTATACTGCTTATTCCAGGCTGTGCGTCCGATCTGGGTAAATACCAACCGGCGGCTACCGCTACGCCTGCGCCGGTGTCCACACCTGCACCTGCAGCGTCCGCTCCCGCTCCTCAGGCTACTACCACGCCCACACCTCCGGCCATAGCGGAGGGGCTTGTTCGCACCGAAATGGGGTTTGGGCTATACTCCATTGGTCTTCCGGAGGAGTTGGGGCCTTATACGTATAACGGAACTTTGATGATGTCGCAATGCTACGCCTCGCCGGCCGACCCGATCTTCTCTGTATACACCAATTTCGCCCTGATCGATGATTATCAACTGACGGCCGGATCCAACCATAGTTACAGCAGCCAGATGGTTCTAATGGTTTCTCCTACTTTTGATGAACAGCGGTTTGAGTCAAAAAGCGCAACGCTCTCCCAGGGCGGCCATGCGACATACTCCTTTTCACAGATGGATGAATATGCCTTCCTCAACCTGGAGATCATGACTGACGAGATAGGCTATAATTTTACTATTGTTTTACCCGCCAGCTATTACGATAAACTGGAGGCCATTGTTCAAAGCTTCCGGGTAGATGAAGCGCGCTTAAGCGACTATCTAAAGAGAAAGCCGATTCGCGGAGAAGATGGGCGCTGGACGGCCTGGGATCACAGTCTTGCCATCGAAGTCCCGGAAGATTGGGATATCTGTCTTCCCGAATTTATGCGGAATTACCCCATAGGGCTGCAATGGAATAACGCCATGCAGCTGATTCAGCTTTGGTACTACGAGGATTACGATACGATGCTGGAGGAGGAGTTTGCCGCCTTTGAGGAAACTGCCAGAGAATTTGCCAGCGGGGCAGGATATGCAGATGACGAATCCTGCTGGGAAGACCCGGTTACTATGCCCCTTGACAAGCTGGGTACAGAGGCGGTCTGCATTACTCGCCGCTCTAACAATGACCTGCCGCACGTCACCTATATCAGCTTTATTTATGAGCATCGTTTGTTTTACGGCGCCTTTATGTCCATGCCCACTGTATCACAGGAGCGCCAGCAACAGCTGCAAGATATTATGGCCACCTTACAGCCTGCGGATATTGGCGGCGAAGGCGTCCTTTAACGGTTCTAAGGCATTAATATAAAACAAAAGACCGGGCAAAATGCCCGGCCTTTTTTAATCTGCTTTTTTCAGCCCTATTTTACAGGCCGAAATTGCGCAGGTTATCGTAGCTGATCTTGATCGCCTCAAACGGCGGACGATACACGCAGCGATCCTGCTCGGTCACAAACCATTCCACGCCGATGTCGCGGCAAGCCTGAATGATGTCCAGCCAGTTCAGGCTGCCCTCGCCCACTTCGGCATACAGGCGATGGGTGCACTCCAGGAAGGAGGTATCCGAATAACGGTCGATCAGGTAATCCTTAAAGTGGACGACCTTCATCCGGCCCTTGGCCTTGTAGATCCAGCTGACCACATGCCCGCCGCCGGACTGTACCCAATGGGTATCCAGCTGGAAGAATACGTACCGGGGATCGGTGTTCTCCAGCAGGATATCCATACCGGTCACACCATCATATTTGCGGAACTCCAGCGCATGGTTATGGAAGTGCAGATACAGCCCTTCGGCGGCCAGCTTCTCACCCACCACATTCAAGCGCTTGGCAAAATCCAGGAAACCCTCTTTGCCGCCCGTACGCACCCACTCAGGAGAAGCGCCGATAACGATGTATTTGGTATCCAGCGCCTTAGCATCGGCAATCACCTGATCCAGATGCTCTTCCAGTTTCTCAAAGGGGGCGTTCATCGCCGTGCAAACGATGCCGACCTCGTCCATGATCTCCTTGATCTCTTTGGCACAGGGCGCGTTTTCCTTCACGCCCACGCCCAGCTGTACGCCATCATACCCGATATCCGCAACGCGCTTAAAGGCGTTCATGTAATCATTCTTCGTATCCAGATAATCGCGGAAGGCAATCGTCTGAACACCGATTAAAGCTTTAGGCATTTGATTCATCCTCCTTAAATATTAAGCCTGCGCCATGGCGCGGTCCAGATTCTCAAAGCTGATGCGCGCGCTCTCCAGCGGATGGCGGCGCGTTTCATCCTGCTCCACCACGTAGTTCTTCACGCCGATCTCCTCGCCTACGCGGATCACCTTGACCCAATCGATATTGCCCTCGCCCACTTCGGCAAAGAGCTTGGGCGCCAGTCCCAGATCCGTAATACTCGCATCCGGATCGATCATGTAATCCTTGCAGTGCAGGATGGGCAGGCGGCCCTTGACCTGGCGCATCCACCAGTAAATATCCCCGCCGCCGGACTGGATCCAATGGGTATCCAGCTGGAAGCCCAGCTCAGGCACGCTGTCGAACACGATCATGTCGATGCCGCGCACGCCGTCGGCAAAGCGGCGGAACTCCTGGGCGTGGTTGTGGTACAGCAGGGTCTGCCCGTTATCCTTCAGCTTTTTGGCCAGGGTGTTCAGCCCTTTAACAAAGGTACGGTACCCCTCCTGCGAAGTACGGTAGCAGGGCGGCAGAGACCCGATGACGATGTACTCGTTATCCCAGATCTTCTGCTCCTCCAGCGTCTGCTTAAAGCCATCCTCGTCCATCAGCGTCTCAAACGGCACGTTGGTGTGCGCGGTCTTCATGCCCAGGCCGTGGATCAGATCCGCGACTTCCTGCACATTGATATCCGCAGGCAGGCGCCCACGCCCCGCCGAGACCAGCCCGTAACCCATCTTAGCCACTTCGGTAAAGGCGTCTTTCATGCCCTGGGAGGTGGTCAAAAGGTCGCGGATGCCGATCAACTGGAGGCCGATTCTCTCATTCATTCCCATTTCTCCTCCTGAAGTCTATCGATTAAATGCCCCAGCTCTTAATGTTGTTGATGCTGGTCTGCAAGCCATTGAAGGGATTCTGCAGGGTGAAGTCCTGCTCGATCATCACCAGCTCGCTTCCAGCCTCTTTGGTAGCCTCCACGATGGCCGGCCAGTTCAGGTTGCCGCAGCCAATCTCCATAAAGCGTTTGTACACGCCGCCGATTTCGGTGACTTTCTTCATCTCCATGTAGTCCTGCTCCTGAACGTTGGCGATGCCGTAGTCCTTGTAATGCACAACGGGGATACGGCCTTTGCACTTTTTGATCCAGGCCGCCGGGTCAGCGCCGCCCGCCGCTACCCAGTGGGTATCCAGCATCAGGTTCATATCGGTCTCCTCAAAGAGGATATCCATGCCGCGCTTGCCGCTGTCAAAATTGACGAACTCCACCGCGTGATTGTGATAGGTCAGCTCCAGGCCCTGGGCCTTAAAGAACTTCACCTTTTCCTGCATGGCTTTGGCAAAGGCTTTGTAGCCTTCCTCACCGCGCATGCGGAAGTGGATCGGGATGGTGGCCACGCTGACAAAACGGGTGCCCAGGAATTTGGCCTTGTCGGCGATCGCCTGCGGGTCGGCCATGATATCGTCATACTGGCCGCCGGCAGAAATGTTGTGCAGGCCCAGCTCATCCAAGCCCTTTTTGTACTCTTCCAGGCTCAGGAACTTGGGCACGCCGCCCTGGATGTACTCAACGCCCATCTGGGCCAGTTTCTCGTGCGCCTCTTTGTAGTCTACAGGATTCTGCAGGTAGTGACGGATGGTATATTCAACAACACCAATTTTAGCCATGATTCATTTACCCCCTAATTTTGTTCAAGTTTTGATTAATGGATGTCCAGCACATCGTTCATGTACTTTTTGCTCTTGGCCAGCGCCTCAATGGGGCAGCCGCGCCAATAATCCTGCTCGATCACAAAGTACTGCACGCCGATCTTGCGGCAGTTCTCTACGATGGGCTTCCAGTTGATATTGCCATAGCCGATCTCGGCAAAGATCTTATACACCCCGCCGATATCCTGGATGTGCTGGGGTTCCGGATTCGGGTCGATGGCATAATCCTTAAAGTGGATGATATCCATGCGCCCTTCCAGCTTGAGCACCCACTCGGCCGGGTCCGCACCCGCGGCGGAAGCCCAGTGCGTATCCATGATAAAGCCGAAGTTTTCCGGGTCGGTATTGTCCAGCAAAATCTGCATGCCGTTTTTCCCGCCCGGGAAATTGGCAAACTCCATCGCGTGGTTGTGATAGATCAGCTTCAGCCCATTGTCCCGCAGCTTTTTGCCGACCTCGTTCATCTCTTTGGCATAGGCCTCATACCCTTGGGCGCTGACGCGGTTTTTCAGCGGCAGCGTAGGCGTATTGATGTGCTGCACGCCAAAGGCCTTGGCGTCGGAAATCACCTTGTCCAGGTTGCTCATCAAATCGTCGTACCCGGCGCTGCCGGTGATATTTTTAAACCCGTACTCGGCCAGCAGGTCCACCATCTCGGGGATGGAATCGCAGCAAGCGGCCTTGCCGCCCTGCCAAACCTCAAAGCCCAGCTCCTGCAGGCGCTTTAAGCAATCCCTAAAGCTGGTTTTATTGGTCATAAAATCGCGCACTGTGTAACTGCAAACACCGATCTGAGATGCCATAGAAAATACCCTCCTTCAATAGCGATGGATCGCGTTGTTTATTTTGCTTGCCCCTTAATTTACGTTTTTGCCTACTTCAGTCCCACGTTCTGCAGGCCCTTGATGCTGATAGCCAGGCTGTCGAACGGGTTGCGGCGGGAGAAGTCCTGCTCAATAACGAACCACTTAACTCCGATGGACAGCGCCGTATCCACGATTTGCTGCCAAGGCAGGTTGCCCTCGCCGATCTCGGCAAAGAGCTTGGGCGCCAGCCCCAGATCCGTGATGCTGGGATCCGGATCGATCATATAATCCTTACAATGCAGGGTATGCATGCGGCCCTCGCACTTTTTGATCCATTTGAGTACATCGTCCCCGCCGGAGTGTACCCAGTGGGTATCCAGCATGAACTTGGTGTAGAGCGGATCAAACCCCTCAAAGATGATGTCGATCCCCCGCTTGCCGGACTTGAAACGGCGGAACTCCTGCGCATGGTTGTGATACATCAGGTCGATCCCATTGTCCGCAAACTTTTTGGCCAGCATGTTAAACTCTTTGACGAAGGTGTAATAGCCTTCTTCCGTATCCCGGTATTCTACCGGGATCGCGCCGATCGACGTGGCCGTGCAGCCAAAGTAGTGGATCTCCTCTACCAACGCGTCAAAGTCGCCACGCATACGGTCCAGACTGCCGCCATAAGAGCAAAGCATCAGCCCGTTTTCATCCAGCAGGTCTTTAAACTCCTCGTTCGTAAAGAACGCGGGTTTGCCGCCCTGGATCGCTTTGAAGCCGATATTTTTCATCTTCTTCATCGATTCCGCATAGTCTTCGCGGTTGGTCAAATAATCGCGAATGGTATACGTAATCGCAGCGATCTGGGTAGGTTGCGTTACCGTAGTCGCCATGTTCCATTCCTCCCGTAGTCATATTTACGCTTCACGCGGGTACGAAAAGCCGCGCCCTGCGTGCAGAGTACAAAAATGAAATTAGTAAACATTCCTGCCTTTTAGGGCGGGAAAGAACGGACGGCAACCGTCCGCTTTCCAGTTTTTGAGAAGTGACTGCGCCACTTCTCTATCCAATCTGTTTCTAAAAACCGCCCATCGCTTAGCGGAAATAATCCACGCCGGCTTTGAACAGTTTTTGATCTTTCTCACCGGGCACATTGCGCACCACGTTGGCGCCAATGCGCTCGGAATGGCCCATCTTGCCCATCACCCGTCCGTCCGGGCTCAAGATACCCTCGATGGCCGCCATAGCCCCGTTGGGGTTAAAGGCGCTGTCCATGGTGGGGTTGCCCGCCAGGTCCACGTATTGGGTCGCCACCTGGCCGTTTTCAAACAGCTGACGAATCAGGCCCTCCGGCCCTACGAAACGCCCCTCGCCGTGGGAAATCGGGATGGTGTGGATATCGCCCGCCTCTACGTAGGACAGCCAGGGCGATTTTACCGAAGCGATGCGGGTGCGCACCATGCAGCTGGCGTGCCGGCCGATGGTGTTATAGGTCAGCGTCGGGCAATCCGCGTCGATCTCCCGAATCTCGCCATAGGGCAGCAGGCCCAGCTTCATCAACGCCTGGAAGCCGTTGCAGATCCCCAGGGCCAGCCCATCCCGCTTTTGCAGCAATTCCATTACCGCGTCCTTCACGCGCGGGTTGCGCAGCGTGGTCGCGATAAATTTACCGGAACCATCCGGCTCGTCGCCGCCGGAGAAACCGCCCGGCAGCATCAATATCTGCGCCCCCCTGATCGCCTTTTCCAGCGTCGCGATGGAGTCCTCGATCATCGCGGGGGTCAGGTTCTTCAGCACGATAATATCGGCCACCGCGCCCGCCTTGCGGAAGGCGCGCGCCGTATCCTCCTCACAGTTGGTACCCGGGAAGGCCGGGATCACCACGCGGGGCTGCGCCTTGCCGGACGCATGCAGGATAGCCGGCCGGCCCGTGTAAAGCTTATCCACCATCACATCTGTCAGCGGCGCGGCATCGGTCGGATATACCCGCTCCAGCGTCTGCGTCCAGGCCGCGATGCAGTCCTCAAGCGCCAGGGTCTGGCCCTCCAGCCGGATCTCCTGCACGTCGATCGTCTGCCCCAGCATGCGCCAATCGAGCCCGTTCAGCGCCTGTTCCACATCCGCCCCCGGCGCAAAGGCCAGCACCACGCTGCCATAGTAGGGCATAAACAGCGCCTTGTCGTCCACGCCCTTCGCCAGTTCAAAGCCGATATGGTTACCAAAGGCCATCTTGCTGACCGTGGCGGCCGCGCCGCCTTGGCCCACCGTAGCGGCGGCCTGCACCTGGCCCTGGCGCACCAGTTGACCTACCCGCTCCAGGTTGGCCTTTAAAGCTTCAAAGTCGATCATGCCGTCAGCCCCCGGCAAAACCGGCAGCAGGGCGACCGCGCCGCCCGCCTGCTTAAACTCGGGCGAGCCGATCTGGGAAGCCTTGGTGATCCCCACCGCGATAGAGACCAGGGTAGGCGGTACCGAAACATCGTTAAACGTCCCGCTCATGGAGTCCTTGCCGCCGATGCCCGGGGTGCCCATGCGCTTTTGCGCCTCATACGCGCCCAGCAGCGCCGCCATAGGCTTGCCCCAGCCCGTGGGGTCCCCGGTCATCCGCTGGAAGTACTCCTGCATGGTCAGCCGCGCCTTAGCGTAATCGCCGCCCGCGCAGGCAATCTTGGCCAACGAATGGATCACCGCATACATGGCGCCATGATAGGGGCTGTAAGAGGACAGATCCGGATCGTAGCCATGGGCCATCAGCGTGGCGGTATCGGTCTCTCCTTCCAAAAGAGGGATCTTGGCCGCCATGGCCTCGTTGGGCGTGAGCTGATACTTGCCGCCAAAGGGCATCAGCACCGTACCCGCGCCGATGGAGGCGTCAAACCGCTCGGCCAGCCCTTTTTGGCTGCACACGTTCAGCCCAGTAAGGTTTTCCTTCCAGGCCGCGGCCCGGTCTCCGCCATTATTTTTCAGTACCTCGATCTCCCGATCGAAGAAGGGTACGCCACAGGGCGCCGCCACCGTCGCGTCCGCCTGCTGGGGCGCGCCGTTAGTATCCAGAAAATCGCGGCTGATGTCTACGATGCAATCCTCGTTCCAGAACATCCGCAGCCGCCGTCCCGGGGTGACCGTGGCCACCAGGGTCGCCTCCAGGTTCTCTTCCTGCGCGTAGTCTAAAAATTTCTGCACGTCGCCCGCGTCCAGCACCACGGCCATCCGCTCCTGAGATTCGGAAATGGCCAGCTCCGTGCCATCTAGGCCCTCGTATTTTTTGGGCACCGCGTCCAGATTGATATCCAGGCTCTCGGCCAGTTCGCCGATGGCCACACATACGCCGCCCGCGCCAAAGTCATTACACCGCTTGATCAGCCGGCTGACCTCTTTTTTGCGGAAAAGGCGCTGAATTTTTCGCTCGGTCAGGGGATTGCCCTTTTGTACCTCTGCGCCGCAGGTGGTCAAGCTCTCCTCGGTGTGCGCCTTGGAAGAACCGGTGGCGCCGCCACAGCCATCCCGCCCGGTGCGCCCGCCCAGCAGCACGATCTGGTCGCCCGGCGCCGGCCGCTCGCGCACCACGTTTTCCCGAGGCGCTGCGCCGATCACCGCACCCAGCTCCATGTGCTTGGCCACGTAACCGGGGTGATAGATCTCCTCCACCTTGCCGGTGGCCAAGCCGATCTGGTTGCCGTAGCTGGAGTAGCCCTGGGCCGCCGTGCGCACCAGCACCCGCTGGGGCAGCTTGCCCGGCATGGTATCCTTCAGGCTTTGGCGGGGGTCCGCCGCGCCGGTGATGCGCATGGCCTGATACACGTAAGAGCGCCCGCTCAGCGGATCGCGGATCGCCCCGCCCAAGCAGGTGGCCGCGCCGCCGAAAGGCTCGATCTCCGTGGGGTGGTTATGGGTCTCGTTTTTAAACATCACCAGGTACTCGACCGTTTCCCCGTCCACATCCACGGGCACCACGATCGAGCAGGCGTTGATCTCTTCAGACTCGTCCAGGTCATCCAGCAGGCCCTGGCGGCGCAGCTCCTTAGCGGCGATGGTCGCCATATCCATCAGCGTCACCGGCTTATCGGTACGCCCGGCATACAGCACCTTGCGCGCCGCGCAGTACTCCGCATAGGATTTTTCGATAGGCGCCGTCCAGGCCCCCTTTTCGATCTTGATGTTTTCAAGATGCGTCAAAAAGGTGGTGTGCCGGCAGTGATCCGACCAGTAGGTATCGATCACCCGCAGCTCGGTCATGCTGGGTGCGCGCTTTTCATCATCCCGGAAATAGCGCTGCACAAAGGCCAGGTCCTTCACGGTCATCGCCAGGCCCATGTCCTTGACCCGAGCTTTCAAGGCAGCCTCGTCCTCAGAGAGGAAATCCTCCAGCACCGCGATCTTCTCCGGCGCATCCAGCGCAACCTCCAGGCTTTCCGGCTTATCCCAGCCGGCCTCCCGGGCCTCTACGGGGTTAATGCAATATTCTTTCACGCGCGGCAGGTCCGCCTCATCCAGCCCTTTGAGCAGGTAGACCGTAGCCGCATGGATCAGCGGCGGGTTGCCAAGCGTCAGCATCTGCACGCACTGGGCGGCTACATCGCTGCGCTGGTCGTACTGGCCGGGCAAAAACTCTGTGGCAAAGCGCAGGTAGCCCTCGCCATGGGGCACCTCATCGGTCACCTGGTCGATCGCCGGGTCGGAAAACACCATCCGCACCGCCTTGTCAAAGTCCTGCTCCGGCAGGTTCTCCACGTCATACCGCACGAGGATGCGCACATCCTCCAGGCCCTCTAAGCCCAAAACGCTGCGCAGCTCCTTTTGCAGGCGCTTGCTCTCCACATCAAAACCCGGACGCTTTTCAACATATACCCTACGGACCAAAATCATGCCTCGCTTCCTAGAGGGGGGACCCCTCAGAACTATATGCTTATTATTACGTAATGATACAGGGTTATTATATCACAGCTTTCAGCGCCGTGCACGCCCTTTCAGGCATTAATCCCCGTGAGAATCCAACAAAAAACGCCCCCTTATCGGGGGCGCGCGTTCAAAGCCCGGTTAGCCCAGAATTACCCGCATCACCGGCACAAAGATCAGGCTAAATACCGTGGTCGCCAGCACCATACGGCTGGCAAAGCCCGCATCGCTGCCATAGGACTTGGATACCAGCGGGGTCTGACTCATGATCGGCATGCCGGACTGTACCATATATACGTTGCGCATGATCTCCGGCGTGCGGATGGCCGACAATACCGTAAATACGATCAGCGGCGTCACGACAAACCGCCCCGCCATCACCAGGGCGGAGGACCGGTCCCAGCCGTGCAGCAGGTTTTTAAGCCCCATGCTTTGGATGATAAAGCCCGTATAGATCAGGCACAGGGGCGTGGCCATGCTGCCCAGGGATTTTGCCGTATCCAGGATAAAATCGGGCAGCCGTACCCCGGCAAACGTCAGGGCGATCATCACGATAAAGCTGGTCAGCGCAGGCGAGAAGATCGACTTTAGATCCTTTAAGTGAAAGCTGAATTTTCCCCCGCCGTCCCGGCGGATCCCCATCACGCCCACCGTCCAAAAGACCAGCGTGTTGCAAGCAAAGTAAAAGAGCGCGGGGGATACGGCCTCCTCCCCGAACAGGGCCGTCGCCACCGGCAGGCCGATCACCACCGTATTCGCGCAGGCGAACATGGCCCGAAACACGCCGCGCCGCCCCTTGGGGATACGCGCCGCCAAGGATACCAGCGTGCCGATCCCGTAAGATGTGGCAATGGCCAAAAGCGGCGCCAACAGGCCCCAGCCAGCCTCCCGCAGGGACTCGGTGGTGAAGTACACATTCATGTTGTTCACCATCATCGCCGGGATGGCCACCTTCAGCGCCAGTTCGGTCAAAAAATGCCCCGTATGCTCCGTGATCCATTTATAATGCGCAAGGCCATAGCCCAGGGCGATCATCAGCAAAATCGGCAATACGCCCTGCAATGCGGATACGATAAGCGCTCCCATCGTCCTGCCCTTCCTCCCTCGCGGGCCGCCCGACGCGCAATCTACCTGTTGCCCCTTAGGCGGTTACGAATGCCTGATAAATGGCCCTTACGGCCAGGTCAAAGTCGTCGCTTTCAACGCCTACGATGATATTCATTTCGCTAGAGCCCTGGTCGATCATCCTTACGTTGACGCCGGCCCCTACCAGCGCGTCAAAAAGCTTGGCCGCCACGCCGCGCTGGCGCACCATGCCGTGGCCTACGGTGGCGATCAGCGCCATGTTGTCGGATACCTCCAGCGCATCCGGCGAGACCGCCTCGTGCAGGCTGGTCAGGATCGCATCCAGGTTGTCGCCCAGCTGCGCGTCTGCGATCACCACCGAAAGGGTATCGATGGAGGAGGGCATGTGCTCAAAGGAGATATCGAATTTTTCCAATACGCTGAGCACCTTGCGGCCAAAGCCCCGCTCCGTGTTCATCATCTCTTTTTCAATGGTGATGACCGTAAAGCCCTTGTGCCCGGCAATGCCGGTCACTGTATGCTTGCGGGCCGCCTCGTCAAACCGGTCCATGATCATGGTACCGGGGTGATCGGGCGCGTTGGTATTTTTAATATTGATGGGGATGCCCGCCAGCCTTACGGGGAAGATGGCCTCCTCGTGCAGCACGCTGGCCCCCATGTAGCTGAGCTCCCGCAGCTCGCGATAGGTGATGTAATCGATGGTTTCCGGATTTTTCACGATGCGAGGATCCGCCATCAAGAAGCCGGAAACGTCCGTCCAGTTCTCATACAGCGCCGCATCGATGGCCCGTGCCACGATGGCCCCGGTAATATCCGAGCCGCCCCTGGAAAAGGTTTTGACCGTGCCATCCCGCTTGGCGCCGTAAAAGCCGGGCACCACCGCGCAGGTATAGTCCTTGAGCACCGCGCTGGCCTTTTTCTGGGTCTCCTCCGGCAGGAAGTTGCCCGCCTCGTCAAATACGATCAGCTCCGCCGCATCCACAAAGGGATAGCCCAGATAGTCCGCCAGCAGGATCCCGTTTAAAAACTCGCCCCGGCTGGCGGCATAATCCGCATCCGCCCCGGCGGCCAGGTCTTCCCGCACTTTTTGAAGCGGCCCTTCCAGGTCGCACTGCAGCCCCAGATCCCTGGCAATACCCCTGTACCGCTGGCAGATCCGGTCAAACACCGGCCCAAAGTCCTCCCCGGCACAGGCCAGCCGCTGAGACTCATACAGCATATCCGTGACCTTAATATCGTCGGCAAACCGCTTGCCCGGCGCGGACGGCACCACGAACAGACGCGCCGCATCCGCCCGGATGATCTCCCTTACCTTTGCAAACTGCCCCGCGTCCGCCAGCGAGCTGCCGCCGAACTTGACCACCTTATTGCCCATGATGGTGCATCCTCCCTCACGCATAAACCCAATTCACATTTTCGCGCGCATGCGTCAAATTCCGCGCGCACATGGGTGATATTATAAAGTAAGCCTGCATCCCGCGTCAAGCCGTTATCCTGCGGCACTCCAGATAAAAGCGTTTTTCATCCGCCTCGCCCATGGAAAAAGTCTTGCGCGGCAGGGCGCCCGCCTGCTCGATCGCCGGAAACAGGGCGTGTTTATCCATGGCCGGCAGTAAAAAGCTCATATTGCCCTGCTGCATCCCCATCGTTAGGGTGGTTTCAATGCCATGCACATAATCTAGGCTCTCACCGTCCTGCAGGGTTTCATCCAGCAACTGCTGGATGGCCCCCACCTCCAGGGGATGGCCCGGGTTCCCCAAACGGATCAGCCCGCATACGCCGTCGGCTACTACGCCAAGGGCCTGTTCGCCCGCCGCGTCCGCCGCGCAAACGGCCGGCCACAGTTCCTCAGGCGCCAGCGCCGTAAGGTCAGGCTGCCAGCCCAGGGCTTTGGCGCGGGCCAACAGCCCCGCCAGCCGCTCCTGGGGCTGGGTATGGAACAATACCCGATTGATGGGGCCAAAGGTCAGCCCCTCGTCATGCACGTTATTGATCTCCACCATCGCCCAACGAGCCGGGTGGGCCAGCGCCGCCTCGCCCAGGGCCTTTTTCAGTTCTTCATAGCAGGCCTTGGCCGTCGCCAGGGAGTGGTTGCCGTCCCCCACGGCGTAAAGCACCGGCGCTTCCGGGCACTTGGCGGCGATGTCCTGCCACAGCCCTTCCAGGGCGTCGGCCAGGCGTCCATAGGCCTCCTCCCCCTCTACCCAAAACCCGGTCACATGCCCTCCGCCCAGCATCAGGTCGGTATCGTAGGCTACTTCTAATTCATGTTTATGCGCCGCCAGTGGCTCGATGACCCTGTGCTCAGGGTCGTCGATCAGCAGCATCACGTGGGGCAGTTCAAGCGCCGCGCCCCGGCGCACCGCCTGGCGCGGCGGGATGCGCGATAAAATGGTGCCCTCCGTGGCCCGCACCGGCGAAGTTGAACCTTTATTGTAATCGTACTTTTCAAGATCGATCATGGCCAACAGGCCCCGCCGCAGCGGCGCGTGCGCGGTCTGCCGCTCGATATAGATAAAGCCCTGCCTCGGCGCGGCCAGCACGCCATTTTCCAGGTAAGAGGCCATGGCCTGATGGATCCGCTCGATCCGCTGCGCGGCATCCGGCCGCTCCAAATAGATCTCGGGGAAGATCAGGTTCAGCGCCGAGGGCGCGCCGCCCACGATGTCCGCCGCCTTATCCCAATAATCCTGCTGGGAGGTATACTGGTCGCAGGCGATCACCGCCCATTTACTCAAGTCGATCTGCTTTTCCGGCAACAAAACCTGCGGCGGGCAAATGCCTACCCGCCGCAGCCGCGCCGTATTCTGGCTATCCGTCAAAGGGTCTCCTCCTTACCAATCCGGTTAAAGCGAGCGCGCATCGGGGTTCAGGCAGTTGGGCGGCAGCTTGCCGCTCAAGGCCGCTTGGATGTTCTCTACGCACATCATGCCCATCCTGTCGCGGGTGGCGATGGTGGCGCTGGCCACATGGGGCATCATGGTCACATTGGGCAGGTCCCGCAGTTCCATCTCATATTCCGGCTCGTTTTCAAACACATCCAGCCCGGCAGCCCAGATGGTGCCCTCCTTCAGGGCCTTTGCCAGGGCCTTTTCATCCACCACCGGGCCCCGCGCTGTATTGATGAGGATGGCCGTGGGCTTCATCATCTTCAGTTCTTTTTCGCCGATCAGATGCCGGGTCTCCATGGTCAGCGGCACGTGCAGGGAAACATAGTCCGAGCGCTGCAGCAGCTCCGGGAGCGTGACCCATTCCGCGTCACAATCCCGCTCCAGCGCTTCGTCCCGCCTGCGGTTATGGTAGATCACCTTCATGCCAAAGGCCTTGGCCTTGCGGGCAAAGTCCCCGCCGATGCGGCCCGCGCCCACCACGCCCAGCGTGGCGCCGGTAATATCCTGCCCTAAAAAGAGCTTGGGCGCCCAGCCGGTAAATTTCCCCTCGCGCATATAGCGGTCCCCCTCGACGATGCGCCGCGCGCAGGCAAACAGCAGCGCCCAGGCGATATCCGCCGTCGCCTCGGTCAGCACGCCCGGGGTATTGCTCACCCAGATCGCGCAATCCGTAGCGGCGGTAATGTCGATGTTGTTATAGCCCACCGCGTAATTGGCAAAGATCTTGCACTGGGGCCCTGCGGCCTTGAGCACCGCCTCGTCGATGGGGTCGGTCAGCAGGCAGAGCACCGCGTCCATCCCCGCCACATTCTTTATTAATTCCTCATGGGTCAGCATCCGGTCCTCCGGGTTGCAGATCACGTTGCCCAGCTTGCGCAGCGCCGCCATGGGCTTTTCCGGAAGTTCCCGGGTCACATAAATGTTCGGCTGCATATCCGTTTACCTCCTTAAAGGGCCGCCCAGGCTTCGTTCAGCGTCCGCTTGGCATTGGCGATCACCAGCTCCGGCTCCTCATCCCCAAAGGGTTTGACCTCAAAGCTGACCACTGGCGGGTTCTCGGTATTCAAAAAGCCGATCTCCAGCAGCACCCGCAAAAATTCCACCATCTCGGGCACGCCGTTGCACCCGCCCGGGAAGCCAAAGCGGGGGTGCTGATCCCCATAACCCGGGGCGGCGCGGTCCAGCTTGGGATCTACCGCGTTGCCCAGGTGGGCATGGATGATATAATCCTTCACCGGCAGCAGGGATTCCCTGGCGCTCTCGTGCAGCAGCGGCAGGTGGCTTAGGTCCACCATCAGCCCAAAGTTGGGGCAGGTTTCGCGTACCTCGGCTGCAAACTTTGCCGCCAGGTCCGCCGGGCCGATCAGGCTGCACTTGTCCACATCATAGTCGAACACTTCCAGCGCCACGCGCATACCATCCTTCTGGGCCGCGTATGCGCACAGTTCGCGGGTGGAGCGCACCAGCGCGTCATAGGCCGCGTCCTTATTTTCCTCGGTATACTTCCCACTCAAAAAGGCAAAGCCCTTGGCGCCCAGCTCATAGGCCTCGTCAATCCCCTCCTTCAAGGTCTTAAGCGCCTTCAGCCGGCCCGCCTCATCCACATCGTTAATGTTCAGCCCCGTGGTCAAAAGCCGGGGCTGGGCCCCGTAGCGCACCGTAAGCCCCGCGTCGGTCACAATCTTTTTGACCTGGGCGCGCGCCGCGTCGTCCTTGATCCAGCTCAGCTCGATAGCGGTAAAATAATCGTCCCGGGCGATGGCGCGCACCGTTTCAACAATGCTCTCATCCGTCCCGCCCATACATTTGGGATAGGCCATAAAGTGAATCAGGCCGGGTTTAAAATATCGGTACATCGAAGCGTCCATTTCTGTTTTGCTCCTTTCGTCGTCTGCTCGATTTATTACACAGCGTCCCCAAATTGTCCCAGTAAAACTATACCACGCCCGCGCCGCAACTGTAAATAATTGTGCGAAAGGAAGCCGCGCAACTGGAACCAAATTTTGCCCCCAGCATATCCTGATAACGAAACCGGTCAAACAACAATCTTAAAGGAGGCCATGACATGTCTTTCTATTCTCCCCAAAACGCAGGTAACGAAATGTGCCCCGGCCGCACCAACGGTGCCCAGGGTATCAGCGAAAAGGTGTGCGTCCAGGTCAAAAAGGTGTACGACAGCTGCATGCAGCAAGAGCAGATCGACGATGTGAACATTTGCATCTGCGACCTTTACCCCGCTGACAAACAGTTTTGCTATCCGCTGACCTTTGTATCCTGCCGCTCCACCGCCTGCTCCGGCAAGCTGCACAACCTGTGCATCGACCGCCTGGACGACCGGCCGAATTTTGCCCGCGTCCGCGCCGATGTGGAAATCCCCCTGGAGATCCTCTTTGAGGATGCCAACGGCTGCGAGGGCCTGGGCTACGGCTGCATCACGGTGCATAAAGACGTAATCCTGTGCGTGCCCTGCGACTCCATCGTTCCCTTCACGGCGGAAGCGTTGGCCAGCGCCGTATGCGTAACCGGTACATACTGCGATAACAACTGCTTCAAGGTCACAGTATGCGTCACCATCATCTTGAAGATCACCGCGGAAGTGGAACTGCTGATCCCCAGCTACGGCTTCTGCCCGATTCCTCCCTGCGAGGAGTTCTCCTCCGGCGTGTGCAACGACTTTTTCAGTCTGCCGGTTTTCCCCGTGGGCTGCAACTGCAATGTGGATAACAACATCCAGCCGCGCAGCTGCAACTGCGGGTGCTGACCCCCTAACCGAACCTCCCATCACCTGTAGTGCATTGCCTTAGCGCAAGAAAAAGCGGCCCAGGGTCTTCCCTGGGCCGCTTTTTCTTGTCGCACTTACCTTTTCATGCTTTACAGCCGTTTAAAATATAAGCTATGATAAAGGAAAATATACTATTAGTATCTATTTCGTCGAAAGGGGCGCTGTTTTTGGCTGAACATTCGCTTTCGCGCGCGGAGCTGCTGCGCATTTTCCCTTTACTAAGCCGCATTGGCGATGCCCGCCTGACCGAGCAGATCATCGCCGTCTGGCAGGATGCCTTTGCCGATTGCCTATGGCCGCGCCTGGAGGACGCCTGCTTTAATCCCGAGGCGCATCCTTTCCGGCTGGTGGATCATATCAACGCAGCCACCCAGGGCGCCCTGGCCGTAGCGCAGGCCATGGAAGAATATCAGGGCATCGCGCTGGATCACGACCGGATCATCGCCCTTGGATACCTGCACGATGTAAGCAAGATCCTGGAGTTTGAGCCCGGGCCGGATGGCACGCCCCGCAAAAGCGAGATAGGCCGCCTGATCCAGCACGGGGCGATGGGTGCCTTTTACGCCCGCAAGCACGGCATGGCGCTGGAATACATCCATTTGATCTTGACCCATACCCCGCAAAGTAAGATGGCCCCCGTCTATAAAGAGGCGTGGCTCTTTTCACACATCGACCTGGCGGATGCCCAGATCGTGGATTCTTTCCACGAGGCCTAAGCGCCGGCGTGCAGGGCGTTACAACTTAACTGCAACACATAAACCAGTTCGTTTGAGAGGGGCGTTTTGAATGCGCAAAAGGCATTGGGCCCGGGCGCTGACCGCCGCGATTTTAGCCGGGCTGCTTTTGCTATCCATCCCCGCGCTGGGGCTGGCCGATGCGGGCAACTTTGCCGGCAGCAGCGATTACGGCGGCAGCTCCGGCTGGAGCGGCGGCGGCAGCTCCGGCAGTTCCGGTTGGAGCGGCGGCAGCAGTTCGGGCAATTCCAGTTGGAGCAGTTCAGGAGGCTCCAGCAGCTGGTATAGCGATAGTTCAGATAGTTATCGGTACAGCAGCCAGGATGATAGCCCCAGTTACAACGCTGGCAGCGCGTCCCATAGCACCAAAAAGTCTCCCCATCCTCCCGCCGATCCGGGAATCATGTTGATCATTATATTCCTACTTGGGCTGATCGCTCTTGGGCTCTATCTATTATTCAGGATTATTCCGCCGGCTAACCGAAAGGAAGCTCCGCCGCCGGACCCCGTCCGCCCGGCGCCTATCTACGCGGTATCGGATTTTCAGCTCTCTCCGCTGCGCCAGCGCGACCCCGGGTTCACCCGGCAGGCCTTTGCCAAGCGGGTGGGCGAAATGTACGTGCAGATGCAGCAGGCCTGGCAGGCCAAGCAGTGGGCGCCCATGCGCGCTTTGATGACCGATGCGCTGTTTAGCCAGTTTAACCGCCAGATGCAAGAATACATCAACCGGCACCGCACCAACTTCGTGGAAGGCATTCGCGTGCTGTCGGTGGAGATCACAGATTATCGCCAGGACGCGGTGAACGATGTTTTGACCGTGCTTCTTGAAACCCGCATCATCGATTATGTGACCGACGACGATACCGGGGCGTTGATCAGCGGCAGCCGGGATAAAGAGCTGTTTATGACCTATGAATGGACGCTGGTCCGCTCCAAGCTGGCCAAGACCCGCCAGGCAGACGAGGCCGAATGGACCCAGTGCCCCAACTGCGGCGCGCCGGTATCCCTCAGCCAATCCGGCCAGTGCGAATATTGCGGCAGCGTGTTGACCAGCGGCGCCTACGATTGGGTGATCTCCGCCATCCGCGGCATCTCCCAGCGCAGCCGTTGACGGGTTTATCCCATAAAATTTTTGTAGGGGCGTTACTTTATGAAAAAGCAAAAACTCTTCCGCATCCTGATCGCCTTGACCCTGGCCGCGGCGCTGCTGTGCGCCCTGCCGGCGCTGGGTTTGGCCGACGCGGGCAACTTCGCCGGCGGGAGCGATTACGGCGGCAGCTCGGGCGGCGGTTCCGACTGGGGCGGTTCCAGTTCCAGCAGCTGGAGTTCGGGCGGCAGTTATTCGGGCGGCGGCTCATTCTCCCCGTTTAGCATCCTCGTGCTGGTTGTAATCGTGGTAGTCTACCTAATCATTAAAAGTACCCGTAAAAAGAAGGGAACCTCCAGCGTCTCCTTTAATGCAGGCAATACGCCGCGGCCGCTGGCCGATAACCTGCTGGCTCCGCTGCGCCAGGCCGACCCCAATTTCTCTAAAGAGGCGCTGCTCGAGCGGGTGGGCAACATGTACGTGCAGATGCAGCAGGCCTGGGAGCAAAAGCAGTGGGCTCCGATCCGCATGCTGATGACCGATGCGCTGTTTGGCCAGTTTAACCGCCAGATCGACGAGTACATCCAAAAACAGCAGACCAACCATGTCGAGCGCATCGCGGTGCTCTCCACCGAGATCACCGGTTACCGGCAGGATGCGGTAAACGATGTGCTGACCATCCGCATCATGACCCGTATCATCGATTATGTGACCGACGATCGCACCGGCGCGGTGGTCAGCGGCAGCAAGACCAAGGAACTGTTTATGACCTATGAGTGGACCCTGATCCGCTCCAAGGGCGTGCAAACGCCCAAGCAGATCGGCGTGCGGATGACCGAGTGCCCCAACTGCGGCGCGCCGGTAAACGTCAACCAGTCCGGCCAGTGCGAATACTGCTCCAGCGTATTGACCTCGGGCGAGTACGATTGGGTGATCTCCGCCATCCGCGGCATCTCCCAACAGAGCCGGTAAGTAAGGGGGGCCAGACTTTGGAAAGGTGGCAGCGCAAAATACATCCCGGCCTGGGGCGGGCGTTTATGGGGCTTTTAGGGGGCGCATGCGTTCTGGCCCCTGCGCCACGGGCGCTCGCGGCCAGTGCGGACGCTGCTGCCGCCCACGCCGGCTCCCCCGTTTCCGCAGCGGGTTATCTGCTTTTGCTTTTGGCTATAATCGGCCTGATCCTGTGGCTGGGCAGGCTTTATAGCCGCCATCTGCAGGCCAGGAAAGCGCGCGAGCATCTGCCCGAAAAAGAAACACCGTCGCCTTTCGCGCGCTTTTGCAAGAAAAATCCCGATTTTACACAGGAAGAGCTGCTGGGGCAGGCTGCGCGGATCTTTGCGCTGCTGGCGCAGGCCTTCGGGGCGCGGGATCTCACCGCCATCCGCCCTCTGGTGGATGACGCCTGCTATGCCCAGCTCGAAAGGGAGCTGTCCGCATACTGGGCCGGTCCGTCTGTCTTGTCCGTGACCCAGATCACGCTCCTATCCTGCTGCGTTACCGGTTATTTCCGCCAGGCGGGGCGCGATAACTTCATCCTACGCCTGTCCGTTGCGCCGACCTATGCCCCTGCGCCTGAGGGCATGGCCTATTTGGAAGCGCAGCGCGTCCCGCGTGTGGACTATCAGTGGACGCTCGGCCGCCCCTGCCGCCTTCAAACCATCAAGGGTCCTCAAATACAAGCGCAGGAATGCCCCCATTGCGGCGCGCCGCTTACCCCGGAGCAGCCAGGGCATTGCGGCTATTGCGGCGCCACTCTATCGTCAGAAATAGAATGGACGGTGTACAAGATCCTTCGCACGCCTTAATCACGTCGCTTTCCAACCGCTATTTTTTAAGGAATACAGGTTATTAAGATGAAAAAACCGACTTTGCGCCGCCTGCTCGCCATCGGGATACTTACCCTGGCGCTGCTCTCCATATTACCCGCATTCGGGTTAGCTGATGCAGGCAATTTCCATGGAGAAGGCGATTTTTCCTTTGACTCTAGCAGCGGTTCATCCGGTGACGGTCTTAGCGGAGCTGCCATTGACGCCATCAGCGGCGGTCTCTCACAACTCACGCGGGCCGTGCGGCAAGAGGACGCCAGCGCTTCACTAGCCATCTTGTGGATCCTCATCGCCTTGTTTGCCGGATACTATGTGTTCCGTTTTCTCGGATGGTACAAGCGGTATAAAAAGGAAAACTACCTGGCGCCTTTGCCGCCCTCCCATCACCTGTCCGATGCGCTGATACAGCCGCTGCGCAAGGCCGACCCAGGGTTTTCCAAGCAGGACTTCTTGCTGCAGGCAGGACAAAGATTCCTTCAAATACAGCGCGCCCGGCAGGATAAGGACCTGTCTACCCTTCGGGCTTTGACCACTGAGGCGCTGTTTAAACACTTCAGCCAGGAGATTGCGCAGGATACCCGCCGCCATCGTACCCATCACATCGAGCAGACGGCCCTCCTGACAAATGAGATCACAGATTACAAGCAGGACGCGACATACGATATTTTGACCGTGCGGATGCAGGTGCGCGCAATCGACTATATCACCCAGGGGACGGGGGACACCGTGGTGGCCGGTAGCCGCACCCGGCAGCTATACACCACTTATGAATGGACGCTGATCCGCTCTAAAATGGCGCGCACGGCTGCCCGCGCCAGCCAAAATCTACGGCGTTGCCCCCATTGCGGCGCGCCGGTGGCCGGGCCGGGGCAAGCGCGCTGTGCCTATTGCGATAGCAGGTTACAGAATTCCCAGGCGGATTGGCGCTTTGCCTCTTATACCATCTGCGCGGTATCTCAAAAGGGCGGCGCTTAGTTCAGTTTAAATAAAAACCACCCCGTGCACGTGGTCACGGGGTGGTTTTCTATTCGTCTATGACTACTGCCGCGCCGCCGCCTTTAAAACAGCCAGCGCCTCCGCGGCCGCGGGCTCAAATTCGCCCGGCGCGTTACCCTCAATGCTGACCCGGCCCGGCCGGCCGTTTTGCTCGATCGCCCTAAGGAAGGGGGCGTAATCCGTCCCATCCTCCCGCCGGGGCCAATAGCGCCCCTCCGGGCAGGCCACATGGCAGTGCCACAGCCGCGCGCCAGCGCGCAGCACATTGCCCGGCGCCACGTCAAACGCGCTATGGTAGGCGTCTACCAGCAGGCCCACGTTGGCGCGGTCCACCGCATCGTGCATGGCTTTAGCCTGGTCAAAATCGGTGATGAAATTGGTCTCGGCAGCACGCAGGTATTCGATGCTCACCCCAATGCCGGCCTTTTGCGCCATATCCGAGAGCAGCCGCACAAAGGCGATATACTGCGCCGCGGCCGCTGCCCGGTCAAACCCCTCGGGGATATCCCGCGCAAAGCCGCCGCCGATGCCAAATTGTCTGACGCCCAGCAGCCCGGCGCGGCGTACCATCGTGCCGAAAAACGCGCACAGCTCCGCCCAGGGCGTAGGCTGCGGCCCCAGGATCTTCTGCTCCGGGGTAAAGATCGCGTTGAGGCTGATTACCGGCAATCCTGTCTCCTGAACGCGTGCGCGCAGGGCTGCAAACTCCCCGGCGGACATCAGCGCAAGCTCCGTGCCCGGCAGCTCGATAAAATCATAGCCGATTTTAGCCGCCGCCTCATAATTCTTAGATGGCGTACAGATGCCAAATTTCATTTTCATCTACCTTCTTTCCTAATCTGCGGCCGTTAAGCGGCCAATCATTTGGTCAGCGCGGAACTTCACGCGCAACCAGTCCATGCAAGGGATATTCCCTTAAACACAAATCGCTTAAATATTGGCATTTTACAACGTTTTTGTTTATTGTACTCTCACAGCGCAAAATCAACAAGCGGTGCCCAACTTTTTTGTTCAAAATATCAATAATTCCTGCATGCGTGCATCCCTATGCCTCGCTTGCGCCCCATAGCTGCCGCATTTCCTCAAAAGTCGCGTACCTATCCACTTGCAAAGCCCTTCTAAATAGGGTAAAATGAGCCGGAGCAACCTAAAAAGTATAAAAGGTGGTGCACAAATATGGAAAATACGAATAATCCCGTCAATAACGAGCTGGAGAACGAGGAGCGCGATTTCGTCGTCTTTACCGACGATGATGGCAACGAGTTTGAGCTGGACGTTATCGATTACTTTTTCCACGACGGCCAGGAGTACGCCGTACTGATCGACCTGAGCGAGGGCTGCGACTGCGAGCATGAACATGCCGAAGGCGAAGCTTGCGGCTGTGAAGACGGCTGCGGCGAGCGCGACGTGTACATCATGAAAGTGGTGACCGGCGAGGAGACCGAGGAGTTCATGCCGGTGCCCGACGAGCTGTTTGACACGGTAGCCGCCATCGCCCAGAAGCGTTTGGAAGAGGCCGCCGAGGATGAGGAAGAAAGCATCGACTAAGCAGGAATGATCAAAAAGCCGGGCCGAAAAGGCCCGGCTTTTCTCGTATTAACTTTTCTAAATAGCTTTGCCCCTGGCGATCCAAAAGTCAAATGACGGTAGAAGTGATCCAACGAGCGATCCTAAGGGATGCGCTGGCACCGCTGGCTGCGCCCCGCCGAGGAAAGGGAAGGGCGCAGTAAAAAAGAGCCTCTACGGGCTCTTTTTTTATCGCTATATCAGCCTATTTCCTGCCAACCCTTGCATACATCAATCCATCCCCGGCTGCCCGAGTAGGTCTCAAGCTCCGGCAAAGTCAGGCAGATGGCGCTGTTCCCCGAACCGCAGGCCGGGTAGACCGTTTCAAAGCGCTTGAGGGATATGTCCAAAAATACCTGTACCTGCGCGCCCACACCAAAGGGGCATACCCCGCCTACGGCGTGTCCGGTCTGCTCCAGCGCCTGTTCCGGGGTCAGCATTTTGGCCTTGCGCCCAAACCGCGCCTTATACTTGGCATTGTCGATCTTGGCATCCCCCGCGGCCACGATCAAAAGGCAGCCCTCCTCCGCCTGGAATGAAAGCGTCTTGGCGATGCGCCCCGGCACACAGCCCACCGCCAGTGCTGCCAGCGGCACCGTGGCGCTGGATGCGTCAAATTCAATGATGTCCTGATCCCTGCCCCATTTTTTCAAATGCTCGCGCGCCGCTTCAATCGACAATCAGATCCCCTCCCCGGTAATAAACTTTGCCGCGCTTATAGGCCTCCATCATCTCTCCGGCGATGGAGATGCTGTAGGGATGATCCGGCAGCGTTTCCCGCTCGAACCAGGCGGCCTCGGCGATCTCCGCCGGGTCGATATGCAAGGTGGAGTCCCCGTCCAGCTGGGCAAAAAAGCCGATCATCTGCGAATCGGAAAACGGCCAGGGCTGGTTGGCGTAATAGCGGATATTTTTGACCCGCACGCCCACCTCCTCCATCGTTTCCCGGGCCACGGCCTGCTCCAGCGTCTCGCCGATCTCCACGTACCCGGCGATCAGCGAGAAGAACTTAGCCCCGTAGTGCGCCCCGCGCGCCAGCAAAATCCTGTCCCCATCGATGATCGCAGTGATCACGGCCGGCGAGATTTTAGGGTACACCGTTTTGCCGCAGCCGGTGCAGATCAGCGCCCTCTCGCCCTGGCTGGGCGCCATGGCCGCGCCGCAGCGCCCGCAAAACCGGTTGTCCCCATACCAGCGGCTCAGCTGCGCGCCCACAACGCCCGCATAGGCCGTATCCCGGTTGAGGTTGGAGCGCAGCAGGTTCACCGGGTAATATCCGCCCCCCGGCACGCGCAGCGCCGTTTCCCCCGCCGATAGGTAACAGCCCTGCCCATCCATCTCAAAAAGATATTGTAGCTGCCCCAGCGTTTCAGGCGCCACGTCGCAAAGCCGTGGCAGCGCATAATCTCCCTCCCGGGCCAGCAGCAAAATCTCGCCCTTGGCGCTGTAGTGTAAAATAAAATCCTGCGCCCGGGCCAAGGCCGGGGCAAATGCGTTTGAAAACCGATGCGGCGCGATATGATGGAACATGTTCTCTTTTCCCATCCCTTTACTAAAAACTTCTAAGCAGTAGTTTAGCACTGGCAGCCGTTCAATGCAAACGATCAAGATAGTTGGCGTGTTGACATCGCTTTATATTAAAGATAGAATAAACTCTAACTATGTTTTATTGCAAAGGTATCGGTAAAGGAGGCCTTTTTCGTTGCAAAAATTCAGCGCAAAGCGTTTTTTCACCCTTATATTGCTGATGTTGCTCTGCGCGGCAGCCCTTTATTTTTCCGGGGCTACGCCGCTGATCCTACTGCCCATGGCGCTGCTGAGCTATCTCTACGCCCGCGGTGAACAGTACGCCGCCCTGGGGGCGTTGGTCATCTACGCCCTGGCCGTATCCCTCCTGGATTTCGCGCCGGCCGGCGCGCTGGCGCTGATCGCCGTAGCGCTACCCGTGGTGGTGGCAGGCGAGATGATCGGCAGGCGCAAAGGCCCTGTGGACAGTTTGCTGTTCATCTGCGGCGGCGTTTTGGTGGGGTTAATGGCCGCCATCCTGCTCACCCCGGTGCTGACGGGCAAGGATATCTTTGCTACGGTAGCCGATGTGGTGCGCCAGATGGTGCTGGCCAATATCGAGGGCAGCGGCCAGCTGCTCATCGCCCAGGTGAACGAGATGCTGTCGGCGGCCGGCCAGCCGCTGGATGCCGCCACGTTTGAAGGCCAGATGGAGCAGTTTATTCTGCTGTTCCAAAATTCTCTGGGGCTGATGGCGCCCACTGCGCTGATCGGCGCCAGCGCCTTAGGCGGGCTGCTGCTATACGCCCTACCCAGTTGGGCGCTGCGCCGCGCCGGCGCCAAAGCGCGCCTCTCCCTGCTGAGCCGGGCGCTGGGCTGGGGGGCCGCGCCCATCCCGAAGCTGCCTCCGCTACGCTACTGGCGCATGCCCCGCTGGCTGGGCTTTAGCCTGCTGGGGCTTACGGCGCTCACCTTTGTGGGTTCCTGCCTGGGCGGGGCGATCTTCAGCATCGGCCAGATGGTATCCTCCGCGCTGATGACCATCTGCTTCGGCGCGCAGGGGCTGGCTCTGCTCAGCTACTATTTTAATTATTCCGGCAAGGTGCCAAAGGCTGTACGCTTTATCATCATGGTCCTGGCGCTGATCTTTGCCTCGCCGCTGGTGATGATGCTGGGCATGGCGGACCTGCTCTTTCGCATCCGTGAGATCATGGAGCTGCGCCGCAAAAGCGGCGGCGGCGGGCACGGGCCGCTAAACAGCTTGTAAATCGGGTTATGCGTTAGTATAATATTCACCATGCCAAACGCAAGCCCGGCGATGGTCAGCTTGCATTAAGCGTGGTATAATGGCTATGGTTCTAAGCAAATTTCCGTTTTGATAACGGTTTGGGGAGGTCATAAAAATGAAGGTTATTTTATTAGCGGACGTGAAGGGCACCGGTAAAAAGAACGAGGTGGCCGAGGTTTCCGAAGGGTACGCCCGCAATTTTCTTTTCCCGCGCAAGCTGGCGGTAGAAGCCACCGCGGCCCAGCTCAACAGCATCCGCTTAAAGCAGGATGCGCAGGCCCACCGCAAGCAGCAGGAAAAGCAGGATGCGCAGGCGCTGGCCCAAAAGATGGAGGGCAAGCGCGTGAAGATCGCCGCCCGCGTCGGCAAGGATGGACGCCTGTTTGGTTCCATCACCGCCAAGGAGATCGCGCAGGCTATGCAGCAGCAATTGGGCATGGAGGTGGACCGGCGCAAGGTCGAGCTGGCCGAGCCCATCCGCGCGCTGGGCAGCGTGCAGGTATTGGTGCGCTACTATCCCGAGATCACCTTTAACATTCTGGTAGACGTGGTGGGCGAATAAGCGCCTGCAACCCGGATAAGCTATGGTAAAGGGCGGCCGCAGCGGCCGGCAACAAGAAAGAAGGATTTGCCATGAGCGTTTTACAGCATGATAAGATCGCCATCGTCGGCACAGGCCTTGTGGGCGCCACCTGCGCCTTTACCCTGGCGGATTCCGGCCTGGCTTCAGAGTTGGTTTTAGTGGATGTCAACAAGGCCCGGGCCGAAGGGGAAGCCATGGACATCGCCCACGGCGCGGCCTTTATGCCGCCGGTGCAGGTGCGCAGCGGAGATTATGAGGATTGCGCCGGCGCGGCGCTGGTCATCTTGGCCGCGGGCGTCAACCAAAAAGAGGGCGAGACCCGGCTGGATCTGATGAACCGCAACATGGCCATCTACCGCCAGATCATCCCGATCCTGGAAGAGCAGTGCCCGGACGCGGTCTTTTTGATCGTGGCCAATCCGGTGGATCTGCTCACCCACATCAGCGCGATCATGCTGGATCATCTGCCCTCCGGGCGGGTCATCGGCTCGGGCACAGTGCTGGATACCTCCCGGTACCGCCTGCTTTTGAGCCAGCATACCGGCATCGACCCGCGCAATATCCACGGTTATATCTTAGGTGAGCATGGGGATAGCGAGTTTGCCGCCTGGACGCTGACCTCGGTAGCCGGCATGGACCTGATGGATTTTTGCCACCAGTGCGGCGCGTGCGACCGGCACTTAAGCGATGTGGTGCGCAGTGAGATCTACCAGGATGTGCGCGACGCGGCGTACAACGTGATCTCCCGCAAAGGGGCCACCTATTATGCCGTGGCGCTGGCCGTGCGACGGATCGCCGAGGCTATTTTGCGCGACGAAAAGGCCGTGCTCACCGTTTCGACCCATGTGCAGGGCTATCTGGACCTGCCGGACGTATCTTTGTCTTTGCCCTGCGTGGTGGGCAAAGGCGGTGTAGAGCGCGTGCTGCCCGTTGCCTTAAGCGGAGAGGAAATGCTGCTGCTGCACGCATCGGCCAATAAGCTGCGCGCAGCGCTTGATGAATTGAACTTGTAATCTTAACCATAAGGAGGCTGACCCCATGGCGCAGGAGCGAACCGGTGGCAGGTTGCCGCCCCATAACGCGGAAGCTGAACAGTCCGTTCTGGGCTGTATGCTGCTGGATGCCGAGTCGGTCGCCATCGCGCTGGAACGCCTGAAGGACGAGGACTTTTACCGGCCCCAGCACCAGGAGATCTTCCGCGCCATGGCCGCGCTTTACGAGGCCGGCCAACCGGTAGACCTGGTAACGGTGGTGGACGAGCTTTATCGCCGCGGCTCTGTCGAGGGGGTAGGGGGGCTTGAGTACATCACAGAGCTCAGCCGCTTTGTGCCCTCAACGGCCAACGTCCGCTCCTATGTGGAGATCATCGCGGATCATTCGCTGATGCGCCGGCTGATCAAGGCCTCCGGCGATATCTCGCAGCAGGCTTATGAGGCCAGCGGCCCCGCACAGGGCGTGATGGAGTTTGCCGAAAAGCAGATCTTTGACCTATCACTGGGCCGCACGGCCAACGCGCTGGTGCACATCAAGCCCACACTGCTGGAGAGCCTGGCCCAGATCGAGGATATCTACTCGCACAAAAACCGCATTACCGGCGTGCCTACCGGTTTTGCGGATATCGATTACAAGACCAGCGGCATGCACCCGGCTGAACTGATCCTGATCGCCGCGCGCCCCTCCATGGGTAAGACCAGTTACGCCATGAATATCGTGCAGAACGCCGCAGTCAAAAATCATGAGACCGTGGCGGTATTCTCCCTTGAGATGTCGCGCGATCAGCTGGTCAACCGCCTATTGTGCGCGGAGGCGCTGGTAGAGCTGCAAAAGGTGCGTACAGGCGACCTGACCGACGAGGACTGGCAAAAGCTTACCCTGGCCATGGCTCCGCTGTCGCAGGCGCCCATCTATATCGACGATACGCCCGGCATCACGGTACTGGAAATGCGCTCAAAATGCCGCCGCCTCAAGCTGGAAAAAGGCCTTTCGCTGGTGGTGATCGACTATCTGCAGCTCATGAGCGGCAGCGGCGCGGAGAGCCGGCAGCAGGAGATCTCGGCCATTTCCCGTTCCTTAAAGCAGATGGCCCGTGAGCTGGAGGTGCCCGTCATCGCGCTGAGCCAGCTCTCCCGCGCGCCTGAGGCCCGGCAGGATCACCGCCCCATGCTCAGCGACCTGCGCGAATCCGGCGCCATTGAGCAGGATGCGGACGTGGTCATGTTCCTTTATCGGGACGAATACTACAACGCCGAATCGGAGGACCGCAATATTGCCGAGTTGATCATCGCCAAACAGCGTAACGGCCCCACCGGTACGGTCAAACTGCTTTGGCAGGGGCAATATACCCGGTTTATGGATCTGGCCAGGGATTGGCAAGGCTAACAAAAAATTTAAAGGAAAGGGATGCTGCGCGCAGCATCCCTTTTGGTTTGCGTCAAGTCCTAAACGGCCTGTCGCTTTTTATCCTAAAAAGCCTTTGCCAAATCACCGGCAAAGGCTCTTTCTATTCTTTTACGAACCGGTAATACTCCCGGCCCGCTTCATCGGCCATGCGCCGCGTGCGCACGCCGAATACCCGGTCGATCTCGCCGCTCTTGATCACCGCTTTGGGTGCATCCAGCGCCACAATGCGGCCCGCATCCATCAGGCAGACCCGGTCGGCGATCTCGAGGGCCTGATTCAGGTCGTGCATCACCGCCAGCACGGTCTTCCCCCGCTGGCGCATGTTCCCCATCAAGTTCAAGATCTCCAGCTGATGGCGGATATCCAGATATGTGGCCGGTTCGTCCAGCAAGACCACGGGGGTATCCTGTGCCAGCATCATGGCCAGATAAACCTTTTGCCGCTCTCCGCCCGACAGGGCCGCCAGCGGCTTATCCGCCATGGCCTCCACCCCGGTGTCTACCATGGCCTGCCAGGCGATCTGGCGGTCCCCCTTGCCGGGGCGGCGGGGAAAGCCTAGATAGGGGAAGCGTCCATGCATCACCATCTGGTAAACCGTTGCCGCGGCGGTATCCCGTATCTGCGGCAAAAAGGAGAGCTGGCGCGCAAATTCCCGGGGCGAAAAATCGCTATAGGGCCTGCCGTTTAAGCGCAGGCTGCCCGTCTCCGGCTTTTTGAGCCGGGCGGCTACCTTTAGCAGCGTGGATTTTCCGCAGCCGTTGGGCCCGATAATGCAGGTCACGCCGCCGTCCGCCCGCAGGGTAACGTCCTCCAGCACGGGCCTGCCCTCGTATCCCGCATGGATATGGCCAAGCTCGATCATATCCTCATCCCCCCTTTACGCCGGAAGAGCAGATAGACAAAGAACGGGCCGCCCAGAATAGACATAATGATGCCCACCGCCAGATAAACGGTACGGTAGACGCCCGCCCGCAGCCCCAGCGAGCCGGCGACTTCTTCTCCCAAAGAGAGCACGTTCAGCTCGTACCCCAAAGCAATGGCCAGCGCGATCCCAATGGGGATCAATATCCCCACCAGGCTCAGGCTGCTCATATTCAGCCCTGAAAATCCGCCGATCATAAAGGCGATGCGGTTCATCTGCGTTTCCGGGAACAGGGTGAGGATAATGTCCGTAAACGCGCCCAGGAAGCTGGATACCGCCATGCCCGCCAGCACGATGGTGCGCCGGGATGCGCCCGTGCGCGTGGCGATGGCATATACCGCCAGCGCCGCCACCAACGCCCCTATAAAGGCAAACACCGGCCCCAACGCGATGGCCCCTGGAAAAAACGCCGCCGCAGCCATGGTAAAAAGCCCGGCGCCTGAATTGACGCCGATCACGTTCGGGCTGGCCAGCGGGTTGCCCAGCACCGCCTGCAGCAGCGCGCCGGAAACGGCCAGCGCACCGCCTGCCAGCACCGCGCCCAGCGTGCGGGGCAGGCGCACATACATCAGTATTTGGTAGGCCTTATCCCCCGCATCGCCCTGGATGAGCGCCCGCCACAGCTGCTCCGGGCTCAGGCCCGAAGAACCCAGGCAAAAACTCAGTACCGCTAATATCAAAAGCGCACCTGCAGTCAGCCCCAATACGAGGAATTTGCGTCCCGCCCTATTGGAAGAGCTGGGGGTACAGATATTTTGCAAGGGTTTCATAGCTCTCCCCCCATCTGGCGTTCGGTTTATAGTGGAACAGGTCTTTATCCAGAATGATATACTTTCCGTTTTTTACCGCCGAAAGGTTGTTCCACGCCGGGTTGGATTGGATACCCGCTTTGAGCGCATCCAGCGCGGCCTGCTCTTCGCCCATGGTCACCACAAAGATAAAGTCCGGGTCCTCTGTGATGATCTCCTCCATGCTCAGGTCCTCCAACAGGGAATCGTGCCGGGCGGCGATATTGTCGCACCCCAGCTCGTCTAGCATGGTGCATACGAAATTATCCTTGGCCTTGGCTTTAGCTTTCGTGCTCAGCGCCCGCACAAACAGCACGCTGGGTCGGTAGGAAGAAAGTGCTGCCTGCATCTTGACATTATCGATCTGCTCGGCGATGGCCGTGCCGTTTTGCACATACAGGTCCTCCCGGCCGGTCAGCTCCGTGCAGATCTTGAGCATGGCCAGGTATTCTTCAAACTCCTCCACCTTAAAGTAGGCATGCGACACGCCGGCCTTGCCCAGCAGTTCATCCAACTTCAGGTGCCCTTCGATGTCCGGAGAGAGGATGACAAAATCCGGATCCAGTTCCAGCACCTTCTCCACATCCGGCGTTTTGACCTGGCCGATCACCTTGGTATCCGCATCCAGTTCCAGATCGCGCTCGCTGATGGCATCCTCCGTGGTCCCCACCAGTTTTCCCCCAGCCAACAGCCAGGTCTCGGCATAAGAGCCCATCAGGGCGACCACCCGCTCTGGGCCATACGCCACGGTCACCTCATGGCCCAAAGCATCCTGAAAGGTATAGGTCTGCGCTGGGGCCGGGGTCTGCGTCGCCAGAGGCGTTGGCGTCGCCTCTAAAGCCGCCTGGGGCCCGGCGCAGGCGGAGCCTAGCAGCGCCGCGCACAACAGCAGGCTTGCGGCGATCACGCCAGTTTTTTTCAGCACGCGTCCGAACCTCCCAAAATCTCCTCTTTGCGCTGCAGCAGGTCATCCGCCAGCAGCATCTGCTCCACCTGTTCCATGCCCAGGCGTTCCACCAGCGTAGCAAACCGCTCGCCCGCCCGGCCCTGTTCTTTAAACAGCAGGATGGCCTTTTCGATCACATCCAGCACCTCTTCCTTGCTGGTAAAGATGGTCTTAAGCGCGGTGCCGTGGCGGATATCCTTGCCCCAGCGGCCGCCCACATAGACCTTATAGCCCGCCTCCTGGTGCGCCAGCGCCTTAAAGTAGCAAACCTGCGCACAGCGGCCGCAGTTATTGCATACCGCAGGATCGATCACCAGTTTGCCTTCAGTCACCTTGGCGGCACCCACCGGGCAGGTCTGTACGATGCTGCACTTGCCGCATCCCCGGCAGGCCTCCACATCCAGCACCGGCACCCGTTGCCCTACGATGCCCAGGTCATTCAGTTCGGGCTTGACGCAGTTATTGGGGCAGCCGCCCACGGCGATCTTAAACTTGTGCGGCAGCGCCACGGCGCGGTAGCCCTTATAAAAGCGGCGGTGGATCTCCTTGGCCAGGGCCTGGGTATCGATCAGACCAAAGGTGCACACCGTCCCCTTGCAGGCCACTACCGGGCGCACCTTTGCCCCAGTGCCGCCGGTCTCCATCCCCTCGCGGGCTACATATTCCTTCACAGCCTCGATGTCCTCAAAATTAATGCCGGGGACCTCCAGCGTCAGCCGCGCAGTAAAGGCGATATCGCCGTTGCCGTACTTGTCGGCCACCTCGCTGATGTTTCTTAACTGTTTGGCATTCAGTACGCCGTTCTCCGTAATGATGCGGGCGGAAAAATGCACGCCGTCGTTATTGGATAAAAAGCCCTCGCCCTTGACCTTTTTGCGTTGTTCTGCGCTAATTTCCATTTTAGAACCCCTCCTCCTCATTAGGGCGGCCCCCACACGGCCGCCTCTTCACTATTATATCATTTGCCTTCTATAGATGATAATAGTATTATTGAATCAGATCGATAGATATTTACAATAGTAAGGAGAAGCAAGATGACTATTCGCCACCTTCGCATCTTTATCGCCGTGGCCGATGCGGGCAAGATGAGCCTGGCCGCAAAGCATCTGTATCTCGCCCAGCCCACCGTCAGCCAGGCGATCGGCGAGCTGGAGCAGCACTATGGCTGTAAGCTTTTTGAGCGGCTCTCCAAAAAGCTCTATATCACCCCCGCAGGCACCCGCCTTTTAGGATACGCGCGCCACATCGTCGCCCAATTTGACGATATGGAGGCAGACATCAAGCAAACCTCCCAGGCGCCCAGGCTGATGATCGGCGCGACGATGACGGTGGGCGCCTGTGTGCTGTCCGGCATCGTATCCCGTTTCGAAGGGGAACATCCCGCAGCACGCTGCCAGTTGTATATCGACAATACCCGCGAGATCGAGGCCCGGCTGCTGAAAAGCGAGCTGGACCTGGCCATCGTCGAGGGGCAGGTCAAAAGCCGTGATCTTCAGGTGCATCCCCTCTTCCGGGACGAGCTGATCCTGGTCTGTCCTCCCGGGCATCCGCTGGTCCAGCGCAGTCACCTTCATTTGTGCGATTTACAGGATCAGCCCTTTATCCTCCGGGAGGACGGCAGCGGCACGCGGGCGTTATTTATGCAGGCTTTGGCCGAAAACGGCGTCTCCATTGAGGCCAAATGGGTCTGCCATAGCCCCGAGTCCATCAAAAGCGCCCTGCTGGCCGGTCAGGGGATGACCGTGATCTCCCGCCGTCTGGTGCAGGGAGAGCTGGACAGCGGGCTTTTGGTGCAGCTCCCCTTACAGGATGTTCGCCTCACTCGCTTTTTTAGCCTGGTCTATCATAAAAACAAGTTTATCTCCCCCACTTTGCGCCTGTTTTTTGCCCAATGCGACCAGATCTGCGCCGAGCAAAATCTGCCGCCTCTGCCGATTAACGCCTTGCAGGGGTAAACCCAAAAAACTCCGGTTCATTTATATGAGCCGGAGTTTTTTATTCCCTTATGGCTGCTTAAAACAGGTCAATGCTCTCCACCCGGGGAAAGCCGGTGTATTTGCTGGTGATCTCGCTGACCCGGTATACATCCAGGCAGCCCTGATAGTCCATCTCGTTTTTGCAGATCAGCTCCCGCCATTTTCCCCAGTCCGTTTCCATCTGCCGGGTATCCCCGGCTGCCAGATCCATCAGCGTGCGCGCCAGGGCCCGTGCGTAATCCGCATGGTAGCTAAGGTGCTGCCAAAAATCCAACCGCAGCCCCGTCTGACACGCCACGTTGCGTTCGATCACCGGAGCAAAGGCGTCGATCTTTTTCAGGCAGGCCGCCATGTTTTCCCGCACCTGCGCGTTTTCCCGCGGGCCGATGCCCATCAGATAATCGCAGTCGCTCAGGGCGGAAAGCGCGCTTAGATAAGCGTAGACCGCCTCGCCCTGCTCCCCATAAGCATGGGCAAAGTAGTCCCGCGCCAGGGGTTCAAACGCCTGGTCCGTGTCCATCAACGTCAGGCCCATCACGTAATTGGGCAGGGCATTGGGCAGGGCCGCGCGGATCTGCTGGCAGCTCATATAACCTCCAAACCCCATGGGCGCCAGCTGCTTGATATCCCCGCTGATGATGCGGGAGATGCCCACATAGCCCAGGTCGCCATAGTGGGCGCGGGTCAGCGGGTAATCGTAGACAAAGCTATCCCCGCTAAAAACCTTACGCCAGGCGGCATAGTAGGCCAGGTTTTCCTGCAGGCTGGTCGGTAGGGTGATGCGGTTGCGCCGGTATTCCGGGATGGGCGGCAGGCCTTCCATCGCCGGATAGCTGGCGTTAAAGGTGCGCGTAATGGGAGCAAACATCAGGATAAAACGTTCAGGGTGGTTAAACCGCTCTTTTTGCGGCGGCCATAAAAGCTCCTGGTAAAGCAAAAACACAATGCGGGTATGCAGCCCCATGCGCCGGAGCTTTTCATCCGCTGCGTTGAGCAGGCGGATGTATTGATCCGTTGGATGTTCCTTTTGGCAGGCCTCACACTCGCAGATATTGTTATAGGTATCCGCCAGCCAGACGTGCAGATAATCCACGTCCGGGTTGTCTCTGGCATAGCAGGCGATCTCCTCGCTCACCCGCTCGATGACCGCCGGATTAGAATAACACAGATTGGTGTTGAGCGGAATGCCATTCCAAAACGTGCGTTTGCCATCCACCTGCGCCAGCAGCGGACGCACTTCCTCTCGGGGCTGCTGGGCGCTGCGCTGCCACCCCAGGCCCGGATAACCGATGGCTTCTCCCGTCCAGCCATGCCCCGCGCGGTGCTCTAACAGGCCGCGCCGCTTGATCGCGGCGATCATCTCGTCCGTATAGTGCAGCGCCAGCGCCATATTAAACTCGCCCGCTTCCAGGCAGGGGTTGCCGGTATGCCGGTACCAGTTCTCCAAAAAGAAATAGGGGATGCGGAACTGGATAAAAAAACTATTGTAGCCCACCTTAGGTAACCAGTCGATGGTATCGAGCACGTTTTCGATGGCGTCCGCCCCTTCGATGCAAATGCCCCGGTGCCGCAGGCTGGCCGCCTTTTGAAAGGCCTGTGCCAGCGCCTCATCCTCCACTTTAGGGACATGCTCATAGCGCCTTCCCGGCCTTAAGAACCGGCAGCCCAGCCGGGTAAGGTATGCGTATACCGCCAGCAGCACGCTTCTGGGGTTGCTGCCCACCAGCTGGCCACCCTCCGGGCCGATCTCCACGCTGTAGCAGTCGTCCAGTGCCGGGTCAGCATCCTCGGGCATGTCCAGTTCTCCTGGCTCCCCCACCCGCAAATGCACAGGGACGCCCTCCCCCTGCGCGCCGTTTTGCGCTATCGCAAGCTCCGGTGCCATCCGCTCCAGGTAATCTTTGAGTTCATCGGCCGCAAAGGCCAGCGTTTGTTCCGCCGCCGGATAAAGCAGGTTCCACCGCATCGATTGACCCTCCTTCGTCTGGGGCTTTTGTCCCGCCCCTCTATTTCCTATTATATTCCAATCGGGCGGTTAAACCAGGTATAATTTGCAGATTTTGCACGCTGCCCGGTCCCACAGCGCTATTGCTATCCCGTTCATTCCATTTGTCCGTTACTGTCCAACCGTTCGGGCACAATAATTTTTTTGTATAGCAAAGGGCCCCGCACAAAATGCGGGGCCCTTTATCATTTTTGCTGTTACCCGGATTATGCTTCGCCCAGATATTGGTCGATCGCCTTGTTCAAGGTATCGATCTCCTCGGCGGAGAGTTCCCAGGCGGTAGCGGCGCAGTTCTCGTCCGCCTCGCGGGGATTGCGCACGCCCATCAGCGCCGTATCCACGATGGGGTTTTGCGTGCTCCAGTTGACGGTGACCTGCGCTACCGGCGCGTTGTGCGCCTCGGCAATCTTATCCATCACCTTGAGCAGCTGCTGGATCTTGGAGAACTTGGGCTCCTTAAAGTAATCATAGAAATTCAACCGCGTATCCGACGGGTCCCAATTGGGCAGCTCGCGGATGGCGCCGGTCAAAATACCCGCACCCAAAGAGCCATAGGTCATGGTGCCGATATCCCGCTCTTTGCAGAATTTCATCAGCTTTTCAGCGCTGCGGTTGACCATGGAGTACGGCGGCTGGATGGCGCCCACCACGCCGTATTTCTCGGCGTCCAGGATCATCTGCTCGTCATAGTTGGATACGCCGATATTGCGGATCTTGCCGGCCTTGACCAGATCGGTCAGCGCGCCCATGGTCTCGGCGGGGTCAGTCTTAAAGTCCGGCCAGTGGACGATGTACAGGTCCACATAATCCGTCTTTAAGCGTTTGAGCGAAAGGTCGATCTCGCGGAAGATGTTCTCCCGGCCGTTGTTGCGCACGATGGGATCGTCCTCGCCCTGCCAGGTCAGGCCCACCTTGGTGGCAATGTAGAAATCGTCGCGCTTTAAGCCGCTGATCGCATCGCCCACCACTTCCTCGGAATAGCCGCGGCCGTATACCGGCGCGGTATCGATAAAGTTTACACCGTTATCCAGCATCGCGCGGATCGCCTTGATGGACTCGTTGCGGTCCACATCGCCCCAGCCGGCGCCGCCAATGGCCCACGTACCCACGGTGACGACGGATACGTTCATATCGGTCTTTCCTAAGCGTTTGTACCTCATGATTTTCCCTCCATATTTACATTTTTATATTGCGCAAGGCTCGTCCCCCGGGTAGTCAGCGCTCGCGCCTATAATCGCAGCTTACGGGCCCACATGGCCCTACGAAATATTATAAAGTTTATAAACGATAAAAGCAAGCGTATTCCGTCCGGGCAGCTTGGCGGGTACTGCCAGCTCACCTCAACAGTTCTGTAATACAGGCAGCATAACCCGTAACGCCGTGATTTTCCCGTCCGTTTTTTCTTTTCCCCGGATGATCGTTCAATCTCTCTTTGCAGAATTTTGACATAGTTCGCTACAGCATTCATTTTTACGCATACTTTTGTACGATTATACGCTATATTCCCGAATAAAATCGCATCTTGAAAAGCTTCGTTCGCCTTTGTTTAAATCTATTTCCAACCCATGCGTTATGTGCTATACTACAGGTAAACATGGTGTTTATCCGCCCTCCGGCCTGTATTAACCGCCTTATGTTCCTGCACAAACCGGGGGCATCCAACAATCTGGCGCACAGGTTCTGCCCGCCAAGATCCGGGGGTCTATAACATGGATATACAATTTCAATCGCCTGTCTTTGCCGAAAAATCAGCACTTTTTACAAAGGGTTTGTTATATGATGCTTATCGCTACCTGGGCGCGCATCCGCTTGACGCGGAAAAAAGCCAGTGGCAATTTGTGGTCTGGGCCCCCCATGCCCAAAAGGCGGCCGTAGTAGGCGAGTTTAATGTATGGGATTATGAAGCCAACCCCATGCAGCCTATCGGGGAGGGGCTGTTCGCCGCGGTGATCGATCATCTTGCGCCGGGCGAGTGTTATAAATATGCATTTTTAACGCCGGAAGGCAAATGGATCTACAAGGCCGATCCTTATGGACAGGCCGCACAGCTGCGCCCCGCCACCGCCTCCTGCCTGGCGGATGCCAGCGGTTACGCCTGGGGGGATGCGGACTACCTGGCCGCCCACGCCGGGCAGCATCAGCGCAGCGCCCCCATGTCCATCTATGAGGTTCACCTGTCCTCCTGGCGCCAGCATGAGGATGGAAGCTTGATGACCTACCGGGAGATCGCCGCGCAGCTGGTGGATTACGTGCAGGAGATGGGCTTTACCCATGTGGAATTTCTGCCCGTGATGGAGTATCCCCTGGACGATTCCTGGGGCTACCAGGTCACGGGCTTTTTCTCGGTCAACTCCCGTTACGGGCAGCCCGAAGATTTCAAATATCTGGTCGATCAGCTGCACCAAGCGGGGATTGGCGTGATTCTGGACTGGGTGCCCGCTCACTTTTGCAAAGACGACCCGGGCCTGCGCCGGTTCGACGGCACGCCGATCTACGAACATCCCAATCCCCTGCGGGGCGAGCATCCCGAATGGGGTACCTGTATTTTTGACTACGGCCGCCCACAGGTGCGCAGTTTTCTGATCTCCAACGCCGTTTATTGGATGAATGAATTCCACATAGACGGCCTGCGGGTGGACGCGGTCTCCTCCATGCTCTATCTGGATTATGCGCGCGAAGCCGGCCACTGGTTGCCCAACCAATATGGCGGGCGGGAGAATATCGAGGCTATCGCCTTCCTGCGCCAACTAAACGATACGGTACACGCGCAAAAGCCCTCGGCGATCATGATCGCCGAGGAAGCTACCGCTTGGGCCATGGTCACCAAGCCGCCCTATATCGGGGGGCTGGGGTTTGATTACAAGTGGAATATGGGCTGGATGAACGATACGCTGAACTTTATGTCCATGGATTCGGTGTACCGCAAGTACCACCATGATAAGCTGACCTTTTCGCTGATGTACGCCTTTTCGGAAAATTTTATCCTTCCGCTGGATCACGACGAGGTGGTACACGGCAAAAAATCCCTGCTGGGCAAGATGCCGGGGGATTATTGGCAGCAGTTCGCCTCTTTGCGCCTGCTTTTGGGCTATACCTTTACCCATCCGGGGAAAAAACTGCTGTTTATGGGGACGGAGCTGGCACCTTTTATCGAATGGCGCTTTTACGAGGGGCTGGAATGGCACCTGCTGCAATATGAGATGCACCGGCACATGCAGGGTTATGTGGCCGCCCTCAACCACTTTTATGTGGAGCACGCCGCCCTGTGGGAGGAGGACTTCAGCTGGGAGGGCTTTATGTGGCTGGGCGCCAACGATTCGATGCACTCCATCATCTCCTTTCTGCGCAAGGGCCGCGCAGAGCAGCTGGTGGTGATCTGCAACTTTACCCCCGTGGCCTGGGAGGACTACCGCATCAACCTGCCGAAGCCCGGCACGGTAGAGGAGATCTTCTCCAGCGACCAGCCCGGCTGGGGCGGCTCGGGCGTGACCAATACCGGCCTGCTCCATACCCAGGAGGTATTGTGGAACGATAGCCCTTACTCCCTGCAGCTGCGCGTGCCGCCGCTGGGCGTGAGCATTTTGCGCTATACGCCCGACCCGGAACCTAAGCCCAAGCGCGCGCCAGCCCGGAAAAACAGCGGCGCCGGTAAAAAAGCTGCTAAAAAGAATACCGCACCGGACTTAGATATAGCCAAAGGAGAAAGAGAACCCGCCGCTTCTCCGGCAAAACCCGCCGCAAACATAGGCAAAAAGCCAACGGCAAAGGGTAGAAAGCGCGCGGTATCTTCTCAAAAAAAGGACGATAAAACCGGTATTAAGGCCGATCCGTCATAGCCTGTACGGACGGGCCATAATATAGCGCGGGCAGGCGCCCTGCTGGGGCGCGCCGCAAGTATAATTTTAACGACCTTAGGGGGGCTGAACCACATGAAACACAAAAGATGTATCGCGATGCTGCTGGCAGGCGGCCAAGGCAGCCGTCTGGGGATATTGACGCGCAATATCGCCAAGCCGGCCGTTCATTTTGGCGGAAAATACCGTATTATCGATTTTCCGCTTTCCAACTGCACCAACAGCGACATCAATACCGTGGGCGTTTTGACCCAGTACCAGCCGCTGGCACTAAACAGCTATATCGCCGGCGGCCAGCCCTGGGATCTGGACCGGACCGACGGCGGCGTATTCGTTCTGCCGCCCTATATGAAGGGGCAGGGGGGCGAGTGGTATAAGGGCACGGCCAACGCCATCTATCAAAACATCCCCTTTATCGAGCAGTTCTCTCCGGAGTACGTGCTCATCCTCTCGGGCGACCATATCTATAAGATGGATTACAGCATGCTGCTAGACTTCCACGAGTCCAAGGGGGCGGATTGCACCATCGCCGTGATCGAGGTGCCCTGGAACGAGGCCAGCCGCTTTGGCATCATGAATACCGACGAGGACGACCGGGTGATCGATTTTGAGGAAAAGCCGCCGGAGCCCAAGAGCAACAAGGCCTCCATGGGCGTGTACATTTTCACCTGGAGCGCGCTGCGCAAATACCTGGAGGCGGATGAGGAGAACCTGCTCTCCAGCAACGACTTTGGCAAAAACATCATCCCCAGTATGCTGGAGGATCAGCTCAATCTATTCGCCTATCCCTTCAGAGGGTACTGGAAGGATGTGGGAACGGTGTACAGCTTGTGGGAAGCCCATATGGACCTGATCGCCTCCCCGCCGCGCTTTGAGCTCAACGACCCCATGTGGCGCATCTATGCGCGCAACGCCGTGCAGCCGCCCCATCAGATCTGTCATGGCGGCGAGGTCACCCAATCGCTGGTGACGGAAGGCTGCCTGGTCTGCGGCCGGGTCAACCACAGCGTATTATTTAACTCGGTGCAGATATCCGAGGGCGCCGAGGTGATCGATTCGGTGCTGATGCCCGGCGTCAAGGTCGAACGCGGGGCGCGCATCTATCGCGCCATCGTCGCGCCGGACACCACCGTGGGGGCCGGCTCCCTGATCGGCGTACCGCTCAAAGAGGGTACGCCGGATAACGAGGGCATCACCGTCATCGGCACGGGCGCCTATGTGCCCCCGGGGATGGAGATCCCCCAAGGGCAGATGCTGGCGGCTGAAGACCTGCAAGCGGGCAAATAAGGGGGATGAAAGCATGATTAAAGATACCTTAGGGATGATTTATACCGGCGAGGACAGTTACCACCTGCGCGATCTTTGTTCCAAGAGGCCGATCGCCGCCATCCCCATTTGGGGGCGCTATCGGGCCATCGACTTTTTGCTGACCAACCTGGTCAACTCCGGCGTGGGCAACGTGGGCGTCATCGCCCAGCAAAACTATAACTCCTTAATGGATCACCTGGGCAGCGGCAAAGCCTGGGATCTGGACCGCAAGCGTTACGGCCTGCGCATTTTGCCGCCCTATATCGATTCGAGCAGTTCCTCCACCGGCTATACCGGCATTGTGGACGCGCTGCAGCGCACCATGACCTATATCCGTCACGCGCCGCAGCGATATGTGATTCTGTCCGGTTCCAGCGTGTTGTTTAAAAGCACCTTTGACGATGCGCTTGCCCAGCACGTGGCTACCAATGCGGACATCACCGTCTTTTATAAAGATGCCACCCCGGCGGAGATGAGCGCCATGGTGGACGGGGACTTTATCCAGCTGCGGGAGGATAACCGCATCTGGGATTTTGAGATCAACCCCGCCAGCCCGCACTCCAACCAGGTGATGATGAACGTGTTTATCCTAGAAAAATCGCTGCTGGAATACCTCATCGGCGAGGCCTTTGCCCATAACGAGCATAACTTTACCGAGGGCATCCTGATGAAGCGGGTCAAGGACCTGCGGCTGTACGGCTACGATTATAAGGGCTATGTGGCCCGGCTGGATTCGGTACAGAGCTACTTTAAGCACTCCATGAAGATATTGGAGCCGGAAATGCGCCAGGAGATCTTCTATGAAAACGGGCCGGTCTACACCAAGGTCAAAGACGAGGTGCCCACCCGGTATGAAAACGGCTCTCACGTTTCCAACTCCATGATCGCCGATGGTTGCGTGATCGAAGGGTCGGTTGAGGACAGCATCCTCTTCCGCTCGGTGCACATCGCCCCCGGCGCGGTGGTCAAAAACTGCGTGATCATGCAGGGCTCGGAGATCCAATCCGGCGCTGTCCTGGAAAACGTCATCATCGATAAGTCCGCCATCATCCGGCGGGACCGCCACCTGGTAGGCCAGGAGAATTACCCGGTGCTGATCGGGAAAAATGCCATCGTTTAGGGAGGAAAAAATGCCAGAGACCGAAAAAAGCGCTGTTCCGATAGAAAAATCCGCCCCTGCGGCAAAAAAGGCGCCTGCCAAGCGCAGGCCCGCCGGCGTTTATCAAAAGGGCGTAAAACCCAAAAAGGCTGGCGCCAAAGCCACATCTAAGGCCCCTGCCAAGAAAAAGGCCCCGGGCAAGGGGGCCGCGCCCCGCAAGGACAAGCCCCTTTCAGCGCAGCATAGCGCCCTCGCTTCGGCGCCAGAACAGGAGGTTCAAATGGAGCAACATTTCGCCCCTAAAAAGATTTTGCACGTCGCCAGCGAGTGCGTGCCCTTCGTCAAGACCGGTGGGCTTGCCGACGTAGTGGGTGCCCTGCCCCGCGCCCTGGCCAAAGCCGGGCACGACGTGCGGGTGATCCTACCCAAATATGGGCAGATCGCCGAGCATTACCGCAATGAGATGACCCATGTGACGGATTTCTACCTCGACCTGGGCTGGCGGCACGTTTTCTGCGGCATCGAGCAGCTGTGCCAGGATGGGGTCACCTATTATTTTGTGGATAACGAGTACCTGTTTTACCGCCATTATATCTACGGCTGGGGGAACGACGAGGCCGAGCGGTACGCCTTTTTCTGCCGCGCGGTGCTGAATTCCCTGGAGCGCATCGGCTTTATTCCGGATGTGCTGCACTGCCACGACTGGCAAAGCGGCATGGTCCCCTTCCTGCTCAAGACCCAATATGCGCATCTGCCCGCCTTCTCAAGCATAAAGACGGTATTTACTATCCACAACCTGCAATACCAGGGTCTCTCCAACTGGCCGCACGTACAGGAGATGCTGAGCATACCCGATGAATACTTCCGCCCGGATGTGCTGGAGTTCCACGGGGACCTGAGCTTTATGAAAGCTGGCCTGACCTATGCCGACCAGTTGACCACCGTCAGCCCCACCTATGCAAAAGAAATTCAAACGCCGGACTATGGCGAACGGCTGGAAGGCCTGCTCTCCGCCCGCCAAGGGCAGCTGCACGGCATCTTAAACGGTATTGACGTTTTGGAGTACGACCCGGCAACAGACCCCAAGATTTTCAGCGTATATACAGCCGGCGACCTCTCCGGCAAAGCGGCCTGCAAGCGCAGCTTGCAAGAGGAGTTTGGCCTGGAGCAAAACCCCAAGGCCATGCTGATCGGCATGGTCGGGCGGCTCAACACCCAAAAGGGGCTGGATCTGGTCGAACAGGTTCTGGGCGATTTTATGCAGGATGAGGTGCAGTTGGTGATCTTGGGCGACGGCGACGCGCATTTTGCCAATTTCTTCTCCGGTTCCTGCCAACAGTACCGGGGCAAGCTAGGGGCATACATCGGCTTTAACCTGGACCTGGCCCACCGGATCTATGCCGGATGCGATGCGTTTTTGATGCCCTCGCTCTTTGAGCCCTGCGGCCTTTCACAGCTGATTGCCCTGCGCTACGGCACGCTGCCCATCGTGCGGGAGACCGGCGGCCTGGTAGACACCGTTACCTCCTACAACGAGCAGACCGGTGAAGGCAACGGCTTCTCCTTTGCGCCCTACCGGGCCAGCGATATGCTCTACACCATCCGCCGGGCCAATTACTTTTATCACATGCAAAAGGATGTTTGGCATACACTACAGCAGCGTGCTATGTCCGGTGACTATAGTTGGGATGCCTCCGCGCGCGCCTATCTGGAGCTGTACAGCCAGGTTTAAGGCCACTGCGAAATTTGACAGTTCTGCGCGGATTTGTTATGCTTTTTGCGGGTATTGCCCAAACGACAGGTCATCAGGGTTCTGCCCTGATGGCCTTTTTTTAAGGAGTATTTAATTTATGGATATCAAGCGCAATCAGCCCGACCTGCAGGCGCGTAAGGAACAGATTATAAGCGAAGTGATCGGCAAACTCCGCCGCCATTTTGGCCGTACGCTGGAGGAGGCCACGCCCTCTCAGCTTTATAAGGCCGTGGCCATGACGGTGCGGGACGCCATCATGGAAAAGTGGACTGCGACCCGCAAAGCCCGGGTGCAGCAGCAGAAAAAGCGGCTGTACTATCTGTCCGTGGAGTTTCTCATCGGCCGCTCGCTGGTGAACAACATCATTAACCTCTGTCAGGACGAGGCCTACCGCCAGGCGCTCGAAGAGCTGGGCGTAGACCTAGCCGAGATCGAGCAGTCCGAGCCCGAGCCCTCCCTGGGGAACGGCGGTCTGGGCCGGCTGGCCGCCTGCTTTATGGATTCTCTGGCTACACTGGGCCTTCCAGCCATGGGCTGCGGCATCCGCTACGAATACGGACTGTTCCGCCAGAAGATCGTGGATGGCAGCCAGGTAGAGATGCCGGATAACTGGCTGGACGACGGCAACGTGTGGGAAGTGCCCAACCTGGACGACCAGATGGAGGTGCACTTCGGCGGGCAGATCGAGGAGGACTGGTCCAGTGGCCAGCTGCATATCCGCCATACCGGTTACCATACGGTGATCGCGGTGCCCTATGACATCCCCATCTCCGGTTATGATTCGGACGTGGCCCTTTCGCTGCGCCTGTGGAGCGCGCGCGCCCCGCAGCAGCTGGATATGAGCCTGTTTTCCCGGGGCGAGTACGCGCGCGCCGCGGAGGAAGCGGAGCTGGCGCAGACCATCTCCAAGGTGCTTTACCCGGAGGATAATCACCAGGAGGGGAAGATGCTGCGCCTACAGCAGCACTACTTCTTTACCTCCGCTACCATCCAGTACATCGTCAAGGACTTTAAAAAACGCTATCCGCATATGCCGCTCACCCGTTTGCACGAGAAGGTGGCCATCCATATCAACGATACCCATCCCGCCCTGGCGATCCCGGAGTTGATGCGCATTCTGCTGGATCAGGAGGGGCTGTCCTGGGAGGACGCCTGGCAGGTGACGCGCAACTGCTTTGCCTATACCAACCATACGGTGATGAGCGAGGCGCTGGAGCGCTGGCCGTTGCAGATGTTCCGGGAGCTTTTGCCCCGCATCCATATGATCACCAACGCCATCAACGAGCAGTACTGCCATGACCTTTGGGAGATCTACCCCAACGATTTCGGCAAGATCAGCTACATGTCCATCATCGCTTACGACCAGGTGCGTATGGCCAACCTGGCCCTGGCCATGAGCCATAAGGTCAACGGCGTTTCGCAGCTGCACGCGGATATCCTGCGCAAGGATCTGTTTGCCGACTGGGCCCGCACCGAGCCGGACAAGATCATCGGCATCACCAATGGGGTCACCATCCGGCGCTGGTGCGTCAAGGCCAACCCGGGGCTGACGGATCTGATCACCGAGGCCATCGGTCCGGATTGGATCAAAGATGCGGACCAGCTGCAAAAGCTGATCCCCTTTGCCGCCGACGCCGCGTTTTGCGAGCGGTTCCGGCGGGTAAAGGCCGAAAACAAGGCCCGGTTATCCAATTACATCGCCTCCAAGATGGATATCAAGGTCGACCCCGGCAGCCTGTTTGACTGCCAGGCCAAGCGGTTGCACGAGTACAAGCGGCAATTGCTCAATGCCCTGCATATTCTATACTTGTACCGGCGGCTCAAGGAAGACCCGGCCGCAAACATCGAAAAACGCACCTTCTTCTTTGCCGCAAAGGCCTCGCCGGGTTATTACCGGGCTAAGGAGATCATCCGCCTGATTCACGCCGTTAAGGTTCTGGTGGAGAGCGACCCGGTGGTTCGGGAGAAGCTGCAGGTCGTCTTCCTGCCCAACTATTGCGTATCGCTAGCCGAGGTGCTGATCCCCGCGGCGGAACTGAGCGAGCAGATCTCCACCGCCGGCAAGGAGGCCTCGGGCACCAGCAATATGAAGTTTATGCTCAACGGCGCGCTTACCATCGGCACGCTGGACGGTGCCAACGTCGAGATGGCCCAGCTGATGGGCGGCGAAAACATCTTTATTTTTGGCCGCAAAGCGCAGGAAGTGGAAAACATGCTGCGCAACAAGCTCTACCACGCCGGCGAGCTTTACGAGACCAACCGGGCGCTGAAAAACGTGCTGGATATGCTGGTAGACGGCTCTCTGCCTGCCGACCACCCCCGCCAATTCAGCGACCTGTACCAATCCCTGCTCTTCGGGGATGGCGGCAATATTGCCGACCCCTATCTGGTGCTGGACGATTTTGCCCCCTACGCCGAGGCGCAGGAGGAGGTGCAGCGGGTCTATCGCGATACCCAGGAGTGGACCCGCCGCGCCGTACTCAATACCGCCCACGCGGGCTTTTTCTCCAGCGACCGGACGATTCAGGAGTATAACGAGCGCATCTGGCACTTAGAGCCGATCCAGATGGAGCGGGAGTGAAAGAACGCTAAACAGGAGACTTTATGATTCATCATTCGCAACAGGAACGTTACCGCGCCCCCACGGGCGCGGTCGTTTTTAACACAAAAATACGCCTGCGCCTGGTGGTGGAAGCCAGCCTTTGGCCCACGGCCGTATACCTGCGCTATCAGCCCTGCGGCGGCGAAATCCACAAGTTGGCAATGGGCTGCCGGGACCGCTCCCTCTCCCAGCTGGTGTTTGAGCTTCAGTTTGACGCCGGCACGCAGGAGGGCCCCCTGTTCTATGATTTTGAGATCCAGCGCCAGCAGGGCGACCTGTATTATGGCAACGCGGCCGACGGGCTGGGGGGCGAGGGGCTTGTGCGCGAACAAAGCGAAGGGCCCCGCTTTCAGATCACCGTTTACCGGCCGGATTACCAGGTGCCCGCCTGGCTGCAGGGCGCGGTGATGTACCAGATCTTTCCCGACCGGTTCGCCCGCTCCGGCCCTCTGCCGGAAAAGCTGCCCGCGCGGTTCCATCATGATTGGTACGAAGTGCCGGATCATACCCCTACCCTAGGCCGGGCGGAATACATCCCAGACGATTATTACGGCGGCAATCTGCGCGGCATTCAGGAAAAGCTGCCCTACCTTAAAAGCCTGGGCGTGGAGGTGCTGTATTTAAACCCCATCTTTGAATCGGACAGCAACCACCGCTATAATACCGGGGATTACGAGAAAATCGATCCGCTGCTGGGTACCCGCGAGGATTTTAAGGCGCTTTGCACCGCGGCCCGTGCCTGCGGCATCTCTATCCTGCTGGACGGGGTCTTTTCCCACACCGGTTCTGATAGCCGCTATTTTAATAAAGAAGGGCGCTACCCTACCCTGGGCGCGTATCAGTCGCCGGAGTCGCCCTACTACAGTTGGTATCACTTTATGGATTATCCCGACCAGTACGATTGCTGGTGGGGGTTTAAGACGCTGCCCTGCGTGAAGGAGCTGGACCCCGGCTTTCAGGATTATATCCTGGGCAGCCCACAGGGCGTGGTGCGCCAGTACCTGCGCGACGGCGCGCGCGGCTGGCGGCTGGATGTGGCGGACGAACTGCCCAGCGCTTTTTTAGAGCGTCTGCGCCAGGCCGTAAGGGATGAGGACCCGCAGGCTGCCGTTTTAGGCGAGGTCTGGGAGGATGCCACCAACAAACAGAGCTATGGCGAGCAGCGCCGTTATTTCGGCGGCAGCCAGCTGGACAGCGTGATGAACTATCCCCTTCGCGAGGTGTTGCTGGGCTTTTTGACCGGCGCGCTCACCGCCGGTAGCTGCATGCGGCACATTCTCAGCCTGCAGGAGAATTACCCGGTCCCGGCCTTTTACGCGCTGATGAACCTGATGAGCAGCCATGACGTGCCCCGCGCACTGACCGTGCTGTGCGGCGCGCCGCAGGCGGATACCCTCACCCGGGAGCAGCAGGCCGCCGTATCTTATGAGGGAGAAGCGCTGCAGCGCGGCAAACAAAAGCTGCTGCTGCTGGCCAGCGCGATTTATGCCCTGCCGGGCGCGCCCTGTATCTATTACGGCGACGAGGCCGGCATGCAGGGCATGCGCGACCCGTTTAACCGTGCCGCCTATCCCTGGGGGCGGGAGGATGGCGCGCTGGTGGAAGCCTTCAGGGCGCTGGGCGCGCTGCGCCGGCGCTTTTCCGCGCTGCGCACGGGCTACCTGGTGGTGACCGCCCCCAGCGATGGGTTGCTGTGCATCTGGCGCTATTCAAAGGACGGCATGGGCGCGCTGGGCGCGCCGCTGGAGGGGGCAGCCCTTTGCATCGTCAACCGCGATCCCGATGAGGTCTGCTGTACATTATCGCTGCCGGATGGTCTAAGCGCCTATCCGCTCTGGACAGATGCGCTGACCGGTGAAGCTGCAGCGCTCCAGGAGGGAAAACTGGAATTAAAGCTTTCAGGTTTTACGGCTCGCCTGCTTACCGCAAAATAATTGACGGATATCCTGCAATTTGCTATGCTTTAGATATGGTTAACTGTTATATACCATTATTTAGGGGAGGCATCTATTACTATGCAGGCACTGAAAAACTACATTGCGGGCCAATGGGTGGAGTCCGCAAGCGCACTGAAAGACGTTTACAATCCTTCCAACGGCGAATTGATTGGCCAGGTCCCGCTCTCGCCCCAAAGCGAGATGGACGCCGCCATCGACGCCGCGCAGGAAGCCTTTTGTTCCTGGCGCTTAACGCCGGTGAGCGTGCGCGTTTCCTATCTGTTTAAGTTCTATCAACTGTTGCAGGAGGACCTGCCGGAGATCTCCCGGCTGATCTCCATCGAGGGCGGCAAAAACAAGGCCGATTCGGATGCGGAGATCAAGCGGATGATGCAAAATGTGGAATGCGCCTGCGGCGCGCCTATGCTGCTGGCCGGCGAAAAGCTGATGGATATCGCCTCGGGCGGCATGGATGGCGAAGTCATCCGCCAGCCGCTGGGGGTATTTGGCATCATTGCGCCGTTCAACTTCCCGGGGATGGTGCCCTTCTGGTTTATGCCCTACGCGCTGGCCGCGGGCGATACGCTGGTCATCAAACCCTCGGAGCAGGTACCGCTGACCATGCAGCGCATCTTTACCCTGATCGACAAACTGGGGCTGCCTGCGGGCGTCATCAATATGGTCAATGGCGATAAGGACACTGCCGCGCCGCTGTTGGAGAATCCCAAAGTCAAGGGCGTATCCTTTGTGGGCAACACGGCTACCGCCAAGAAGATCGCCATGGCCTGCGCGGCGAACAACAAGCGCTTCCAGGCGCTGGGCAGCGCCAAGAACCACACCATCGTCATGCCGGATGCGGACCTGGACCGGGTCGTCAAAGCCCTGCTGACCAGCTGCTTTGGCTGCGCCGGGCAGCGCTGCATGGCCACCAGCCTGGTGGTCGCCATGCCGGAAGTGTACGACGAGCTGGTGGCCAAATTCGTCGAGGCGGCCAAGGGCGTCGTCGCGGGCGACGCGCTATCTCCGGATACCGATATGGGCCCGGTGATCAGCGCCGCGGCGAAAGAGCGCATTTTGGGCCTGATCGAAAAGGGCATTGCCGACGGGGCCGAACTGCTGCTGGATGGGCGCAATCTCCAGCTACCCGCGCCGCTTGATAAGGGGCACTTTGTGGGCGCCACCATCTTTGGCAACGTCACAAAGGATATGGCCATCTATCAAGAGGAGATTTTCGGGCCCGTGGTGGGTGTGATGAAGGCCGCCAACCTGGACGAGGCGCTGGCGCTGATTCGGGACTGCCGCTTTGGCAACGGCGCTTCCATCTTCACGCAGAATGGATACTGGGCGCGCCAGTTCCAGCAAAACGCCTCGGCCGGCATGCTGGGCATCAACGTGGGCATCCCCGCGCCGGTGGCCTATTTCCCCTTCGGCGGCGAAAAGGAGTCCATCTATGGCGACGTCAAGGCCCAGGGCCGCGATGTGTTCGATTTTATGACCCAGCGCAAGGTCGTCACCACCCGCTTCTTTGCGGAAGACTAATGGACTAAGGAATTGGAAAGGCCTCCGGCTGACGCCGGAGGCCTTTTTTGCTGCTCATTTGCACAGCAATCCCAGATATGCTTCATCCTTTTAAGTTAAGCTGTCCTTTTAGGCACCACACCGCCATCCCTCCGGCGATGCAGGCTCGCCATTGCCATCCGGGCGATGGGCTGAGCGATGCAGGCCTCTACTCCAAAGGATATAGCAAAATTACGCGGCCATTTGTAAAAGAACATCCGTATTGGCTCCAATGAGATCTGGCGGCTGCCGATCCAGCTACCAATCACCGTTAAAAAAACCGACATCAACAGGACCGAGCACAGAGCATTTACTACCATATGGGCGGAAAAGCTATCACCCGGTTTAACAATCTTTCCCGTCAACCATTCAGCCGGCTTATATGTCAATAATACCAATGCCACCACGCAAATCCATATTAAAGGCAAAGCCTTCAACACATCCGCCCATATTTCCAGCGAGAATTCAAGCTCTAAACAGGTGATTAGCGGGGCAATGATATTGACCGACAGGATCGAAATAATCGCCATAAACAGTGCGAATTCCTTTTTGTTCCGGGGGAGCTTTGTGCGAAAATCCATTCCATAGCCTCTCTTTCTTGATTTATAGCGCAATAAAAGAAAAAGCGCGGGATCATTTGATCCCGCGCTGAACCATTATACGCGCTTTAATACCTCATTATTATAACAATCCATCGCCGTTTTTTCAAGTAAAGCCCATGCAGGCTCTCCTCACTTTTTGCACCACGGATGCTGCTCTTGCTCCCGCGGATCGGCGCAGCGCGCCGCGCAGGCCGCACAATCTCTACCGCAGCAGCCCTTTTTGCGCCGCCGGATGATCGCCAGGATCGCCAGTCCCAGCGCCGCCGCCAGCAACACGATGAGTAAGATCTCCGGTAAATTCATAACCGCTCCTTACACAAACAGCGAGCCTACCTGGAATACGATGAAAGAGACGATCCATGCCACCAGCGTTTGGTAGCCCATCGCCGCCAGCGCTCCCTTAGTCGAACCGATCTCCCGCCTGGTAGCTGCCAGCGCCGCCACGCAGGGCATGTAAAGCAGCGTGAACGCCAGGAAAGACGCCGCCGTCAGCGGCGTAAACAGCCCGCCCAGCGCCCCCAGCAGCGCGGTATCCGAGGCGCCGGCCCCTGTTAAGATGCTTAGCGTGCTCACCACGGTTTCTTTTGCCGTAAGGCCCGTGATCAGCGCCGTAGACATGCGCCAGTCCCCAAAGCCCAGGGGGATAAAGATGGGCGCGATCAACCGGCCGATGGAGGCCATGATGCTGTCCGCATTATCGCTGACCATATCAAAGGACCAGTTAAAGGTCTGCAGGAACCAGATCACCACGCTGGCTACGAAGATGATGGTAAAGGCCCGGTGGATGAAGTCCTTGGCCTTATCCCACATATGCAGCAGTACGCTTTTAGGCGTGGGCAAACGGTAGGCCGGCAGCTCCATTACAAAGGGCACCGGCTCCCCCTTAAAGGCTGTGCGCTTCAAGATCAGTGCCGATAGCACCGCCACCGCCATACCCAATACGTAGAGCGCAATCATCACCAGCGCCTTATGCTGCGGGAAAAAGGCGGCCGTAAATACCGCATAAATGGGCAGTTTCGCGCTGCAGGACATAAAGGGCGTCAGTATAATCGTCATCTTGCGGTCCCGCTCGCTGGAAAGGGTGCGCGTGGCCATGATCGCCGGCACGCTGCAACCAAAACCGATAAGCATGGGCACAAACGAGCGCCCGGAAAGCCCCAGCTTGCGCAGCAGCCGATCCATCACAAAGGCGACGCGCGCCATATAGCCGCTATCCTCCAACATGGAGAGAAAGAAAAACAGCAGCAATATAATGGGTAAAAAGGACAGAATACTGCCGATGCCCTGGAACGCCCCGTCGATGATCAGCGAGTGCAGCCAGGGGCTGACGTTCCATTGGGTCAGGCTGAAATCCACCATATAGGTAATGGCGCCGATCCCCTCGTCCAGCAGATCGCTCAAAAACGTCCCTATAGGGCCAAAGGTCAGGTAGAAAATCAGCATCATGATCCCTAAAAAGATCGGCAGCGCAAACACCTTATGGGTCAGCACATTGTCGATCTTATGGGAGCGCTGCTGCGCTACCGATTCGCCCTGCTTTTTCACCGCCTTGGCGCATAGCTTTTCGATAAAGGAATAGCGCATGTCCGCCAGGGCTGCCTCCCGGTCCGTCCCCAGCTGATCTTCCATCTGTTTTACGATGTGCTCGACAATATCCAGTTCGCTCTCGCTCAGCCCCAGCGCGCGCTGCATGGGCTGGTCGTTCTCCACCAGCTTGGTGGCCGCAAACCGTACCGAATAGGGGGTCTTTTTCACCTTGCTCTCGATCAGGTGGGCGATGGCGTGCAGCGCCTCATGCACTGCGCCGCTGCAAAAATCGATGCGCGGCGGCGCCTTTTTTTCCTTGGCTACGGCGATGGCCCGCTGGGTCAGTTCGCTTACGCCCTCATTTTTACTGGCCGTGATGGGGACTACCGGCACCTCCAGCTCCCGCTCCAGGGCTTGGATATCGATGCTACCGCCGTTGGCACGCACCTCGTCCATCATGTTCAAGGCGATGATCATCGGCAGCCCCAGCTCCATCAGCTGCAAGGTCAAGTACAGGTTACGCTCGATGTTCGTTGCGTCTACGATGTTGATAATCGCGTCCGGCTTGGCGTCAAACAAAAAATCCCGGCTGACCAGCTCCTCAGACGTATAGGGGGAGAGCGAGTAGATGCCCGGCAGGTCTACCACCCAGGCGTCCTTCTGGCGCTTGATCTGCCCTTCCTTTTTCTCCACCGTCACACCGGGGAAATTGCCCACGTGCTGGTTGCTGTCGGTCAGCTGGTTATAAAGCGTGGTTTTACCGCAGTTTTGGTTGCCGATAAGCGCAAAGGTCAGCTTCATACCTTCCCTCCCACCGGCCGCACCGCGGCCTTGGCCACGCGTTCGCCCTCGTCCAGCGGCTGCACGTCGATCTTGTCCGCATCGTCCAGGCGCAGCGTCAGCTCGTAACCCCGCACGGTCAGCTCAATCGGGTCGCCCATCGGCGCCACCTTGCGGATGATCACCCGCGTTCTGGGCGTCAGCCCCATATCCAGCAGCCTGCGGCGCAGCGCGCCGCTGCCGCCGACCTGCACGATCCTGGATGGCACGCCGATCTTCATTTCGCTTAATTTCATTTTCCCCACTACCCCACTAGGATGCGGCCTGCCGGCCATACCGGCATCGCATCGAGTTAATGTATCCTAACACATCCTCCGCCCATCATGATGCCACAACCCCACTGGATTGTCAATATTCCCCGGCCATGCATCGCGTATGGATTATGATCTACTCAATATATATCCCGGCATCCAGTCCGCTAGAACCGGTCGCATAATACAAAAGGGAAGGGGACCGAAAACGTCCTCTTCCCTTTCAATACGCGTGTGCAAAGGCATTAACCCTGTTTTTTAAAGTGCCCGCGCGATGCGCCGCACAGCGGGCAGGTAAAGTCTGCCAGCGTTTGAGAGAAATCCCCCTCAAAGGTGTAACCGCACCGGTCGCACACATATTTCCCCGGCCCCTGCTCGGGCTGCGATACTTCCTCGGACTGAGCCTGATAGGTGGGTGCGTTCTTCGGCGCCCGCCCTTTGACCACCTCGTGATAATAGCGGTAGGTCATCGGCACGCCGTCCGCGCCCTTAAACGCATCCTGCACCCGGGCCAGCACCACGACGTGGGTCTCCATCTCCATCGTGGAGATCACCTTGCAGGTGATAAACCCGCAAGTGCCCTCCTTCAGGATCGGCAGGCCATCCGCCGTCAACGCATAGTCAAGATTCTGGAATTTATCCTGATCCCTGCCGGAAGCAAAACCCAGTGCGCCTATGGCCTCCGGCCGCGCCTGTTCGGTAAGGATCGAAACGCTAAAGGCGCCCGTACGCATCATCACATCATAAGTATAGTTCTGCTTGTTGACGTTTAAGGCGATCACCGGGTTTTCCGCCGTGACCTGCGTAACGGTATTGACGATACAGCCGCAGGGCCTTCCGTTATCCGATACGCCTATGGCATACATGCCATAGGAAAGCTGCCATAAAACCGCGCTGTCCATCGTCATTCCTTCGGCTTAGTAGTTCTCAGCCTTGATTTCGAAATAAGCCTTGGGATGCGCGCATACCGGGCATACCTCGGGCGCCTTGGGGCCTACATGGATGTGGCCGCAGTTGGCGCACTTCCAATACTGCACGCCGTCGCGCTCAAACACCTTGCCCGCCTCAACGTTGGCCAGCAGCGTATTGTAGCGCTCCTCATGCTCTTTCTCGATCTTGGCGACCATCTCAAAGAGCGCAGCGATCTTGTCAAAGCCCTCTTCCTTGGCTTCTTTGGCAAAGCCGGCATACATCTCGGTCCACTCATAGTTCTCGCCGGCGGCGGCATCTTTCAGGTTGTCGGCCGTCTGGGGCATCCCATCGTGCAGCAGCTTGAACCAGATCTTGGCATGCTCTTTCTCATTGTTAGCGGTCTCCTCAAAGATCGCGGCGATCTGGTTGTAGCCGTCCTTCTTAGCCTGGGAGGCATAGTAGGTATACTTATTGCGGGCCTGGGATTCGCCGGCAAAAGCCGCCATCAAGTTCGCTTCGGTTTTAGATCCTTTTAAATTGCTCATCGTAGTCTCTCCTTTTTCTCGATTGTATAATCTTTATTTGTTCACCGCCGCGCCCCAGGGCTTGGCAGGGAATATCGCTTTTAGCCCAATGCCACGTCCATCATCATCATAATGGCAAACCCGGCAATGCACCCCATCGTAGCCAAGTGCGTACTCTGGTGGTCGCCCGACTGTGCCTCCGGGATCAGCTCTTCCACCACCACATAGATCATAGCCCCGGCGGCAAATGCCAGCGCATAGGGCAGGATCGCCTGCATACTGCTGACCAGTGCTGCGCCGATCACGCCGGCGATGGGTTCAACAATTCCCGACGCCTGGCCGTAGAAAAAGCTCTTGCTTCGGGAAAGGCCCTCCCGCCGCAGCGGAATGGATACCGCCGCGCCCTCAGGGAAGTTTTGAAGGCCGATACCGATCGCTACCGCCATCGCGCTTAGCACGGTTACCTCGCTCATCCCGTTTGCCGCAGCGCCAAAGGCTACGCCCACCGCCAGGCCCTCAGGGATATTATGTAAAGTAATCGAAAATACCAGCAAAATGCTGCGCCGCAGCTTGGAAGGCAACCCTTCAGCCTGGCTCTGGCCGCCCTCAGGGCCTATGTGGATATGCGGCAGCAGGTGATCCGCCGCCAGCAGGAAAAGCGCCCCGCCGATAAAGCCAATCGCGGCAATCATCCAAGCCGGTATCGCCCGGCCCTGCGCCATCTCCAGCGCCGGGGCCAACAAAGACCAGAAGCTGGCCGCTACCATCACGCCCGCCGCAAAGCCCAGCATCGCGTTAAACACATGCGGGCGTATCTTTTTAAAGAAAAATACCATAGAGGCGCCCGCCGCTGTCAACAGCCACGTGCCCGTGGTCGCCGCCAGGGCTAAAAGGACCGGATTATCCATCGCCTTCGCCTCCAAGTCATTTTTTAATCGCTACCCGTGCGCTTGGCCTCCTGGCACTGTGGGCAGGTGCCCATAAATACGATATCGTGGCTTTCCATCTCGTATTCCGTCATCTTTGCCACCGTCTCATCCAGCTGCTCCAGATAGGGCAGGTCGATGTCCTTGAAGGCGCCGCAGACCGTACACTTTATATGATAATGATCCGAGCAGGTCTGGTCGAACCGGTCTGCCGCATCCGGTACGGCGATGCGCCGCAGTTTGCTCTCTTCTGCCAGGATATTGAGGTTGCGGTAGACCGTGGCCCGGCTGATATCCGGATAGATGGCCTTGACCTTATCATACACCTCGTCTGCCGTGGGGTGCATGCCATGGTCAATCACCGCTTGCAGTACCAATTGCCGTTGAATCGTATTCCTTTTCTTCATAGTCTCCACTACCGTTCTTCAAGTAAAATTTAATCTTTATTGATATTATATATCAAATTAGAGGAAAGTCAATAGCTTTTGGACAAATTTTCCACGGCAAGCAAAATGTTCTACTGGTTTAGTATCGCTTTTTTATGTCCCAATATACCTGCCTATTGCCCCGCCGCCATTATTTTTAAATTTTCGTCGTTCTCAAGGCCGCTGGAGCGCAAGACCTCTCCTCCAGTCAGCACAAACAGCGCCTCTACACCCGGCTGCGACTCGATGATCGCCATCCCCTTTTCCGGCCCGGCCACAAAGCAGGCTGTCGACAGTGCATCGCCCTCAATCGACTGGCTAGAAAATATCGTGACAGAAGCCAGGCCGTTTTGGACAGGGTAACCTGTTTTGGGGTCTAAAATATGATGATAGCGCTGCCCATCTACCTCAAAATACCGCTCATAGCTTCCGGAGGTCACCCAGGATAGATCCGTAGCGGTGTAGGTAGCCATCAGCGTGCCCCGTTCGCCCGCCGGATCCTGTATGCCAATGGTAAAGGGACGCCCATCAGCCAGGCCGCCAAAGGCCAGCACATTGCCCCCCAGGTCGATAATGGCGTGGCGCACGCCGCGGTCCTTTAAAAATTCCGCCACCCGGTCAGCCACATAGCCTTTGGCGATGCCGCCCAGGTCGATCTGCGCGCCGCCGTTTAAGCGTACCTCATTGCCATCGCGCATTTCGATCTTATGATAATCGACCTTCGTCAAAGCCTCCTCAATGGCCTCCTTGCCCGGCACCCGGGGCTGCTCCGCCTTAAAATTCCACAGCTGGGTAAGCGGCGCGGTGGTAATATCAAAACAGCCTGCGCTCAATTCAGAATAAGCGGTCGCCCTTTCCAGCAGCGCATAGGTCTGTTCATCCACCTTCACCCACTCGCCCTGCGCGGCGTTGAGATTAAATACATCACTGCCGGGTTCGGTTCGGCTCAAAAGCGCATCATACCGCTGGCACAGGGCCAGCGCCTCGTCCAGCACGGCCGTATCCACGTCGCCATAGGCCGTTAGGGTAATCACCGTATCAAAAGCAAAATCCGTTTTGGAGACGGATTGTTTTTGCCCCGTGCAACCGGATAAGACGGCCAGCAGCAGGCACAGCACCAGACTCATAGACCTCTGCTTCAATTTAACCGCTCCCTTCAGGATCTCTTTGTATGAAAAGACGGCGCATGGGTGAACATGCGCCGCTTTGCAGCTCTAGCTATTTGCTGGCTTTGCCGCTCATCTTAACCAGCAGCCAGGTGAGCAGGAAGATGGCGAGCACCACCACAAAAATAGCGCCCATTCCCTGGCCCATCAACATCAAAGGCACCTGTAAATTCATATGCAATCCCTCCTACAGTAACCCGGGCAGCAGCGCCAAGATCACGCCGCCCGCTACGACCGATGCGATCTGTCCGGACACGTTCGCGCCAACCGCATGCATCAGCAGGTGATTTTGCGGGTTGGCCTCCAGCCCCAGCTTCTGCACCACCCGCGCGGACATCGGGAAGGCCGAGATGCCTGCCGCGCCCACCATGGGGTTGATCTTATTTTTGGAGAACAGGTTGATGATCTTGGCAAACAGCACGCCCGCAACCGTGTCGAATACGAACGCCAGCAGCCCCAGGCCCATGATCATCAGCGTCTGCACGTTGACAAAGTTTTCCGCCTTCATGCTCGCGGCGATGGTGATGCCCAGCACCAGCGTGATGAGGTTGGCCAGCTCCTTTTGCGCGGTTTCCGACAGCGAGCGCAGCACGCCGCACTCGCGGATCAGGTTACCGAACATCAGGAAGCCCACCAGCGATACGCTGGCCGGCGCTACCAATCCAGCCACCAGCGTTACCACGATGGGGAACAGGATGCGCGCCAGCTTGGATACCTTCATGGGATTATACGGCATGGCGATGGCCCGCTCTTTTTTCGTCGTCACCAGCTTGATGGCAAAGGGCTGGATAATGGGTACCAGCGCCATATAGGAATAGGCCGCCACCGCGATAGCCCCGATATATTTGCTGTTTAACACCTGGGATACCAGAATGGACGTGGGGCCGTCCGCCGCGCCGATAATACCGATGGAGGCCGCGTCCCTTAGATCAAAGCCCAGCATGCAGGCCAGTAAAATAGTCAAAAAGATACCGAACTGCGCCGCCGCACCGAAGAACAACAGCTTGGGATTTGAAAGCAGCGGACCAAAGTCGATCATCGCGCCGATGCCGATAAACAGCAGCAGCGGCAGCGCCTCGGCCGCATGGATGCCCACTTCAAACATCCAGTCCAAAATACCGGTAACCTCGCCGATGCCCGCCATCTGCTGGGTCAGCGCGCCGGAAAACGGAAGGTTGACCAGGATCGCGCCAAAGCCCATGGGCAGCAGCAGCGCCGGCTCCATCTCCTTCATGATCGCCAGATAGATCAGCAATGCGCCGATCACCCACATCAGCGCCTGTTGCCAGGTTATCGCCATGATGCCATCGAGTAGAAATGACATGGGATTCCACCTCTCTAAACCTTTTTATTTATATTCAAGCCGGGCAAAGCCCGGTCGAAACCGCCATACCCTGTCCCGCGCCAGGCCGCAGCGCGCACGCTTTCCTTATTATGCTGGCCTGCCCGCACTTTCATGCGGGGCGCGATATACCCCGACAGAGGTGGACAAGACCTTCAACAAAAAAGGCGCGGCTTATGAGTCAAAATCAACTCATAAGTCTCGCCTTTTAAAGTTAAACCAGGGTAGATCTGACGCATCCGCCCATGCTTGTTGGCTTAACTACATATCGCTATGCAGACTACTCCCCTATTTCAGATAAAATTGTCTTTACTTATCTTACACGAATTCCCACCATTTGGCAACCGCCCAAAGCGGTAAAAACTTCTAAAGTTGGCGCGCCGTATTTTTTGCCGGGCTTGGACCATAATAGCATCAGAGGTGATTATATTGTTAGGTGTGATTATGAGCATCATCGCCGGCGCGGCCATGAGCGTACAGGGCGTCATGAACACGCGGTTGAGCGAAAAAGTCGGGCTATACGGCTCTAACGCCTTTGTGCAGGGCACGGCGTTTGTGCTATCGGTCATCGCCATGCTGGTGATGGGCGAGCATCACAATTTAAAAGGATTATTCGACGTTAACAAACTATACCTGTTAGGCGGTGTGTTAGGTCTGGTCATCACCGTCACGGTGATGATCGGCATTAAAGACCTGAGCCCGACCATCGCCATCTCCACGATCCTGATCTCTCAGCTGCTGGTAGCCGCGCTGATCGACGCCTTCGGCCTGCTGGGCGCCGAAAAAGTGGCCTTTGACTGGACCAAATACCTGGGCCTGGCGATGATGATCGGAGGCGTTCTGGTATTCAAATGCAAGTCCTAATCCAGCGGCCGCCCTTCTAAACGCTTGTCTTTAGCGCGCGGGCTACGGTATAATAGCCTTAAAGAAGGTGACGCTATGAAAATTTCGACCAAGGGCCGCTATGCCCTGCGAATGATGCTGGACCTGGCGCTGCACAACGACGGCAGCAATATCTCGCTGCGCAGCATCGCCTCCCGTCAGCAAATTTCCGATAAATATCTCGAGCAAATCATCACCATGCTGGTCCGGGCCGGCTTTGTACGCAGCACCCGCGGCCCGCAGGGCGGCTACCGGCTATCTGCCGACCCCAAGACCTATACAGTGGGGTCTATCCTGCGCCTGACCGAAGGAAGCCTGGCGCCGGTGGCCTGCCTGGAGGGGCTGGATAACCCTTGCGCCCGCCGCGACCAGTGCGCGACCCTGGAGGTATGGAAGCAGCTGGACGAGGCGATCTCCAGCGTAATCGACCGGATCACCCTGGCGGATTTGATGCAGATACAGCTGCAAAAAGACGCGCAATCCGTACTCTAGCGCGCACGATAACAAAGGGCTAGCCTGACGCGCGCCGCATCGCAGCGGCGCGTTTTTCATATCCTGTTAAAATACGCAAGACAATAGGCGCATCTGGTGTTATACTATAGATAAATCGGCCAGCTTGCTTGCCGAAAGAAATTTGGATTAAGGTGATGAATATGAAAATCGCAGTCGTAAATGAAACCAGCGCGGGCCATCGCAATCCCGATGTCATGAAAGCTTTGGAGACCGCATTGGCGGGCCAGGGGCATACGATCATCAACGCCGGCATGAAACAGCAGGGCGGGGATCCGGAGCTGAGCTATATCGAGACCGGCTTTTTGGCGGCGCTGCTGCTCAACACCGGCCGGGCGGACTTTATCGTGGGCAGCTGCGGCACGGGCCAGGGCTTTGTCAACGTGGCGCTGCAATATCCGGGTGTGTTTTGCGGCCTGATCACCGAGCCGACGGATGCGTTCCTCTTTGCGCGCATCAACGGCGGCAACTGTATCTCCCTGCCGCTGAACAAGGGCTACGGCTGGGCTGGAGACGTCAACCTGCAGTTCATCTTTGAAAAACTGTTTACCGCGGGCAGCGGTGCGGGCTATCCCGAATCCCGCGTAGAGGCGCAGGCCAAGAGCCGTGAGCTGCTCAAGGAGATGAGCGCGCAGACGCACCTGCCCTTTAAAGATATCTTGAACAGCATGGATCAGGGCGTGCTCGCCCGTACGCTGACCTTCCCGGGCGTGTGGGAGATCTTGGATGTGGATACCTTGGAGGATGCGCAGCTCAAGGCCATCCTTACCGAAAAATATAATAACGCCAAGGCGTAAACGGTTTGCGAAAAAGGCCGGCCTCTAAAAGGGCCGGTCTTTTTTTGATCCATTGACGCGAAGTTAACCCGCCCTTTATAATAAAGGCGTTATCCTTTAAAATGGAGGCGATTACCTTGCGGCAAAAGACCTACCGCGATACCCTGCACGCCTGCTATTGGGGCTATATCACCCAGGCGATCATCAACAACCTGGCCCCGCTGCTGTTTGTGATCTTTCAAACCCGCTTTGCCATCTCGCTGACGCTGATCGGCCAGCTGATCCTGCTGAATTTCGGCGTACAGCTTCTGACCGATCTTTTCGCCATCAAATTCGTGGATAAGGTGGGTTACCGGTTTGCGGTGGTGCTGGCCCAGGCGTGCAGCGCGCTGGGGTTGATCCTTTTGGCCGTGCTGCCCAATCTGCTGCCCTCGCCTTATGCCGGATTGATGCTGGCCGTGGTGATCTACGCCTTTGGCGGCGGATTGATCGAGGTATTGATCAGTCCCATCGTCAACGCCCTGCCCGGGGACGCCAAAGCCCCCGCCATGAGCCTGCTGCACTCTTTTTACTGCTGGGGTCAGGTGGCCGTGGTGCTGATCAGCACGCTGGCGTTGCACTTTATGGGGGATGGGATGTGGCCGCTTTTGCCCCTGCTCTGGGCGCTGATCCCGCTGTATAATCTGTTCTTATTTTTGCGCGTTCCGCTGGCGCCCATGGTTTCAGCGGAGGAAAAAACGCCGCTGCGCCGCCTGTTTACCAGCCGCATCTTTGTGATCGCCATGCTGCTAATGCTGTGCGCGGGCGCTTCGGAGCTGGCTATGTCCCAGTGGTCCTCCCTGTTTGCAGAGAAGGGGCTGGGCGTGCCCAAGGTGATGGGGGACCTGTTGGGGCCCTGCCTGTTTGCCATATTAATGGGGCTGGGCCGGGTATTTTATGGCATTTGGGGCCATAAGCTGCGCCTGCGGCGCGTATTGATGTGCAGCGCACTGCTGTGCGTGGCCTGTTATCTGGTCACCGTATTTTCGCCCTGGCCCGTGCTTTCCCTGCTCTCCTGCGCGCTTTGCGGGCTCTCCATCAGCCTGATGTGGCCGGGGATGCTCAGCCTCACGGCAGAGCGCTATCCCGCCGGGGGTACCGCCATGTTCGGCGTGCTGGCGCTGATGGGCGATTTGGGGTGTGCCCTTGGGCCATGGCTGGCCGGGCTGATCTCCGATACGGCGCAGGCCGCGCCAAGGCTGATGGCGCTGGGGCAAACCCTGGGGGTGGCGGGCGAACAGTTGGGGCTGAAATGCGGCCTGTTTGCCGCTGCGATATTCCCTTTGCTGATGTTGGGCGGGTTGGCGCTGATGCGCGTAAAGCGCCGCACCTGAAGGTCACCGGCGCCAGGCAGTTTTCTCTTGGCCGGCCTTACTTGCAAAATGATAAAGTTCGCGCTTATTCAAATAAAGGGCAGGTGAAATACCATCACCTGCCCTTATTCATCTATTTATCGGCCTACCACTCGACCTTTTCCACGTCCAGAGGGTACGAGTTTACCTCCACCCGGTCCACTTTGCCGCTCTTAATGCGGATCACTTTATCGCCAATAGCGGTCAACGCCAGGTTATGGGTGATGATCACCACCGTCATCCCCGTAGCGCGGCAGGTATCCTGCAAAAGTTTGAGAATAGCCTTGCCCGTGGCGTAATCCAGCGCGCCAGTGGGTTCATCGCATAGCAGCAGCTTGGGGTTCTTTGCCAGAGCCCGAGCGATGGCCACACGCTGCTGCTCCCCGCCGGATAGCTGGGAGGGAAAGTTATCCTTGCGCTCCGCCAGCCCCACATTCTGGATCACTTCGTCCAGATCCAACGGCTGCCGGCTGACCTGGGTGGCCAGCTCCACGTTCTCCCGGGCCGTGAGGTTTTGCACCAGGTTATAAAATTGGAAGACAAAGCCTACATCATAACGCCGGTAGGTGATCAGCTCCTTGCGGTTAAAGGCACTGATCTGCGCGCCATCCACCGTGACCGTGCCGCTGGTCGCACTGTCCATCCCGCCCAGTATATTCAAAATGGTGCTCTTGCCCGCGCCGCTGGCCCCGGCAATGATCACGAACTCGCCCTTGGCAATGCTGAAATTGACGCCGGAGAGCGCCTCCAGCGCCACCTCGCCCATTTGGTAGACCTTTTTAACATCCTTAAAAACGATAAAATCTTGCATGTTTATTCTCCTTTGTAACCCTACCTTTATTCTAACAGATGGATAGAAACGGAACAACCGCCGGTTTGCCGCATGTAAATTTCGGATTCACCGTTTATTTACAAATTCGAAACAACCGATTCATCGCCGCCTTTTATGATGATAACGTCAAAATGAAAGGAGTGGTGCAGATGGCCGCCAGCCCCAATGTATTCCGCCGCGCGGAAAAAAAATACCTGCTTAATCCTCAGCAATACCAGGCGCTGATGCAGCGAATTACCCCGGAGTTGGAGGCGGACGCTTATGGGGCGTATACCATCTGCAACATTTATTTCGATACCGCGCATGACGAGCTGATCCGCCGGTCGATCGACAAGCCGCCCTATAAGGAAAAACTGCGGCTGCGCAGCTATGGCACGCCAAAGGAAACGGATACCGTTTTTTTAGAGCTTAAGAAAAAATGGAAGGGTATCGTCTACAAGCGCCGTGCCTGTATGCCGCTATCTCAGGCCCGCGCCCTGCTGGCTGGCGAGCGGCCTGAAGCGCCCAACCAGATCCTGCGGGAGATCCTCTACTTCTTGGATTTTTACCACCCTGTGCCCAGGCTCTTTCTCGCTTATGACCGGTTGGCCTACCACGGCCGCGAAGACCAGAGCCTGCGGCTGACGGTGGATACCCACATCCGCAGCCGGCGACAAAAGCTGGACTTAGCTCTGGGCAGCCAGGGGCGGCCCTTGCTGGAGCAGGAGGCCTACCTGCTGGAGATCAAAACCCCCACGGCCCTGCCGCTGTGGCTGACCCAGGCACTAAACGCGCTTAAGATCTATCCCGTATCCTTTTCAAAATACGGCAATGTTTATAAAAGCGAAAAGTTCGCTTTACAAAAGGAGTGTTTGAACCATGTTCTCAAGTATTCTGACGGCCAGTACGGAGACCCTGTCCATAACCAATGCGCTGATCTGCACCGGGGCGGCGCTGGTCTGCGGGTTGATCATCGCCCTGGTCTATATGATCCACAGCACCTACACTAAAAGCTTTGTCATCTCGCTGGTTTTGCTGCCTGCCCTGATCGGCGTCATCATCATGATGGTCAACGGCAACTTGGGCACCAGTGTAGCGGTGCTTGGCGCCTTTAGCCTGGTGCGGTTCCGCTCGGTTCCCGGCAGCTCCAAGGAGATCACCAGCATCGTATTCGCTATGGCCGTGGGCCTGGCCACCGGTATGGGTTACGTTACCTTTGCGGGGCTGATCACCGTGCTGGTCAGCGTAGTGCTGTTTCTTCTTTCCCGCACGCCTTTTGGCGAGACCCGCAGCGCGCGGGAGCTGCGCGTGCTGATTCCCGAAGACCTGGATTATACTGCGGTATTTGAGGATATCTTTGCCCAGTATACCCGCACACACCAGCTGCATAAGATCAAAACCACCAACCTTGGCAGTATGTTTGACCTGTACTATCATATTACGCTCAAGGATCCGGCACAGGAAAAAGCGCTGATCGATGCGCTGCGCTGCCGCAACGGCAACCTGACCATCGTATGCAACCATTCTGGTAGCAGCCGCGAAGAGCTTTAACCCCTCCCCACAGAAAGGAGGCCCACCGTGAGCCGAAAGAATAAAGTTATTTATACCTGTATTGCATTGCTGTTGAGTTCTGCACTGCTGCCCGGATGCGCCAGCGGACAAAATACCCAAACAGCTGCTCCCTCCGCATCCGCCGCGCAGCAGAGCGCTTCCGGCACCGAACAGGGCGCAGTATCCGTTACCCAGCCCCAGGTGACCTTTGATGCGGATGACAGCTATACCGCCTGGGATGAGGGCAACGCCACCGCCATCGCATTTTCCGGCACAGCCGCATCGGTTTCCGGGGCGGGGGCCAGCGTCAGCGGTAATTGCGTCACCATCACCTCCCCCGGCACCTATGTGCTGACCGGCACGCTGGCCGAGGGGCAGCTGATCGTAGACGCCGGAAAGGACGATGTGGTGCGCTTGATCCTCAACGGCGTAAGCATGCACTGCTCCACCTCCTCGCCCCTTTATGCCAAGCAGGCCGGCAAGACCGTGGTCAGCCTGGCGCCCGGTACGGAGAATACCTTAAGCGACGGGAGCGATTACGTCTTCCCTGATGCAGAAAGCGACGAGCCCAACGCCACCCTGTTTTGTAAAGACGACCTGACCATAAACGGCACGGGCAGCTTGACCGTCGAAGCCCAGTATAACAACGGCATCGCCAGCAAAGATACGCTCAAGATCATGGAAGGACAGATCACCATCGACGCGGCGGATGATGCCATATTGGGGCGGGATCTGCTGGTGGTTCAGGACGGAACGGTTACCCTGCGCGCGCAGGACGACGGGCTGAAATCCACCAACGATACGGACGCCGCCAAAGGTTCCATCGTGATTCTTGGCGGAACGCTGGATATTGCCGCCCAGGGCGACGGCATCCAGGCGTACGCGGGCTTGTTCATCAGCGGGGGTGATCTGCGCATCGTCACCGCCGGGGGCAGCGCCAACGCGGCGGCGCACACAGATGGCAATGAGATGGTACGCGGCGGCGGCTTCCCCAGCGCGGAGCAAACCGCGCAGGAGGATGAGACCAGCGCCAAGGGCCTTAAAGCCGGTGGCCTGCTTTCCATCACCGATGGCACGTTTGACCTTGATACGCTGGACGACGCGCTGCACAGCAATGGCGCCCTTACGGTATCCGGCGGCACGTTTAACCTGGCTACGGGGGATGACGCCCTGCACGCCGATGGGGCGCTGTCCGTTTCCGGCGGCACGCTGGATATATCCGCCTGTTACGAGGGGCTAGAGGGCACGAGCATTGATATTTCCGGCGGTGAGATCGCCCTTGTCGCCAGCGATGACGGGATCAACGCCAGCGATGGGAGCGAGACGGCAAGCCAAGGCATGGCGGCGCCCGGTTCCGGCGGAAACAGCAACTGCACCATCACCATCAGCGGCGGCACGATCTACGTGGATGCCTCCGGCGACGGGTTGGATTCCAATGGGTCCATCACAATGAGCGGCGGTACCCTGCTGATCAGCGGACCGGTGAACGACGGCAACGGCGCGCTGGATTTTGACGGCAGCTTTGAAGTCACCGGCGGGCTCCTCATCGCCGCAGGCAGCGCCGGCATGGTGCAAACGCCCACACAGCAGGACAGCCAAAACATTCTCTCCATGACCTGCACGGCCCAGCAGGCGGCCGGTACGCCGATCGTTCTGACGGATAAAGAGGGCAATACGCTGGCATCCTTTACGCCCGGAAAAGCCTTCCGCAACGTCATCCTTTCCCTGCCCAGCCTGGCAGCGGACAGCGAATATGCGCTTACCTGCGGCGATAATACGGTCAGCTTTACCGCCGCCGAGGGCATCACCTATCTCAATGAAAGCGGGGTGACCACCGGCGGCATGGGCGGCAATATGGGCGGAACCGGCAATGGGCGCATGCCGGGCGGCGATGGGCAAATGCCCCGCGGGGGCAACGGCGCGCCGCGAAACTAAAGTCATTCGGAAAGACGGGCAGGGGATAATCCCCTGCCCGTCCTTGCTTTATTGTGTGCCGCAATGTTTAATTGCCATCCCAGTGTACCGCTGGAATCACGGCTGTCCATCCTCCCAATCCTCCCCCGCCAGAGAGCCAAAGCCCGCTCCGCATTGGATCTGCACCTTCGGTATAGGGATCTGAACGTCATTTTGCTGTTTATCCGCGTACACGGCGCTATGGGCAATAGGCTTTAGCCCTTCTCCCCCGCCGGTATGCCGCAGTAAAAAGTGCAGCGTAGCGCCCTGCGCCCCGTCTACGCCCAGCGCGTCGATATCCCATCTTAAGGTCCGCTGCCCGATCCTGCGTGCGCGCCCTTTGCTGGCCTTGGGCGTCCCGACGATGTGAAACGCTCTGCCAAACCGCTCCTGGAGCACGAGATCTGTCGCCCCCGCGCAGGTAAGGCTATGCGTTAGATTCTTCCAGGCCGTCCGAGCGCTCTTATGCGGCAAAAACACGTGCGCCCCTTCGGGCCCGCTGGCCCAGGCGTTCAACGCCCGGGTATTTACCTCGTTACGGGCAGAAACGCCTACGCAATAGATTTCTACGCCCATCTCTCTGAGTTTGTCGGCGGCCTTGGCGGACGGCCCGCCCGCCGTATGCACGCCGTCTGTCCATACGATCAACACTTTACGGCTTGCGGATTGCATATTAAAAAGCGCCCGCGCCTTGATAAACGCGTCCGCGTGATTAGCCTTTCCGCCTACGCGCAGCTTATTCAATCTGCATCGCAGTCCTACCGCTGCGGTGATGGGCCAAACCTCAATATAAGCTTCGTCGCTAAAGCTGATCAGCCCCATCCGGTTTCCTGCGCCGATATGATCTGCCCGGCCGCCATGGGTTTGTGCAGCTACCAAACGGATCAGCCGCCCGGCCATCTCTTTGATCTCGCCCAGCGCCTCGCCGCCCATGCCGTCTGACGTGTTGACCGCCAAAACGATATCGCAGGGTTTTTCCAGCAAGCTCGGCGCCGCGGCCAAGGTCAGCTGGACGGAAAAAATTTCGTCACAGCCAATATAACTTTTACTAACGTTTTGATTGATCAATGTCAATCCCATAAAAACACCCCTTTGCATGTGAGATATACGAATCCTATATATCTTATGCCGCAAAGCGTAATGGTGTTTTTATTGTAAATGGATATATCCCCTAGCTCCGCCCGGGCTGCGCACCCTTTATGGCTTGATGTAGGCGAAGCCCTGCGCCTGTTTTTGCGCCAACTCGACGACCCCTGCCGGCACCGGGTGTACAAAGCCGCTCAACTCCTCTTGGGAGATGCCCAATGCCCGCAGTGCATTTTGGCATGCGGCAAATTTTACGCCCTGCTGGCTTAGCGCCTGCATTTCCGCTTCCAGATGTCCGCTTTCGCGATAAGTTAAGACCGCCTGACTGTTGGCTACGACCTCGATCTCATAAGCGCTGGCATTTTGCCGGCAGTAAGCTACCATATTTTTTACATTTCCCAGGGCTAGGGGCCATTTTTCCTCCTCATCCACATGAAATATCACGCGCATCTTGTTCCCTCCACTTCATCGTTTTTACTATTATACGCTTGCGCCTCCCGCGTTTTCCATGCCCGGCTGGGTGCTTTGGGCTACACCGCCGCGCAATAAAAAAAGCCGCAGTTCCCTGCGGCATTGCTCCGTTTTATTGCCTTATTAGTCCCTGGCCTGTTCCCTTTGTTCAGGGAGTCTATCGCTCCCGGCAGCGCTGTCCATCAGCTTGATCAGCTCCAGCGCGCTGCGAAAATTTCGGGTTTGATTCGCTTCTACCCAAGTGATCTGACCCTGCCAGCTCGCGTTTTCGCGATACTGTACCTGCACCATAAAGGTAGCCTTTTTCCCCGCTTCTGGTTTTTCCTTCATCTTTTCCACAGTCCCTTTTCCCTTATCCTTTTGCACTTTAACCCTTTGCCCAAAAGACCGGCTGACCGTCGTAGCCCTGGGCGCATTTACCTCGTCAAAACGCTCCTCCAGCCGCAACAGCAACTGGTTCAGGTCTTTAAACGCGCCTTTCCCCGTGGCGGCATGGTAAAACCGGCCCAATATCCGGGATTCCTCCCAAGCGTCTACGCAAATCCAAATTCCCTCCCGCAACCTTGCCGCCCTCCCCTTTTTATATCCTTATCCTATCACGTCAGGGTCGCAGCAGCGGTCACGCATATCCAACATATAGGCCTTTATTCCGTAAAAAACGCCCTCCGATTTATCGAAAGGCGCAAATACCGTCGTCTGTTACCAACTCGCAAGCGCCTGATTTTCGCGCCGTTCCATCATTTCATCCATATCCGCGGCGGAGATGCACTTAAAATCCAGCTGAACCCGGCCCATTTTGGGAAACCGGTGAAACCTGTGCCGAATCCGCTGGGCAACGCCGTCGCAATCCTCCTGCTTGATCTCCATCAGCATCAGCACGAATTGGGAGGAGCTGTAGCGCGTGTACGTATCCCCCCGCCGCAGCGATTCCTTAACTGCAGCACGGAAACTCTCGCTCACCTTTCGCATCCGTTCCCCGGTAGGCAGCGCCTCTCCATCTTCCTCCTTCAGGGTGCACAGCATCAAATAGACAGAATGTGTGCTGCGCTCCATATGCCGCAGCACAAAGCGGTATAAGCTGGTAAAAACCTCCAGGTTGCAAAAATAGGCGCCCGGCTCCCGCTCTGCCTCCGCCATCCGGCTGCGGACCTCCATGACCGATGGCGTTACCTCCTGCACCCCGCTAGAGATAATATCAAACTGCTGGCGCAGCCGCTCTGTAGGGCCGATGCCCAGATCGTTAAGCAGTGTGGCGCAAATCGCCTCGTACGCCTCCAGCGCCTCTTTTACCCGCTTGGCCCGGTAAAGCGTATCCAAATACAGCACGGCCAGCGTTTCTTCATAGGGATATAGCTTTACGGCCTTGCGCAGGTATGGCAAAAGCCTTTCCTGCTCGCCGGTGTGGTTGGCCAGCGCGCAGGCGCGCTCCAGGCACTCCCCATACATCCCTTGGTAGCGCACCGAGTAGCCGACCACCCACGGTTCACGCGAAAAGCGCGGCAAAAAGCCGCCATCGTAAAGCTCGGCCGCCTCAAGATATTGCGCCAGCGCCTCATCGTCCGGCAGCGGATTCTCCCGCAAATTCTGGATACGCTGGGAAAAGCGCTCTATATCGACCGTACAAGGCACCGCAGCGCAAAAGCCGTACGCGCCCTTTTTATACTGGATGCATGCACGGGTAACGCCCGCGGCCTCCAGGGTCTTGCGCAGGCGGTAGACCAGGTTCTTAAGCATCCCTACGGGATTTTCGCTTTCCTCATCCCGCAGCAAAATGCCGATCAACTCATCCTGGCGGATCATCTTGTCCCGGTTGCAAACCAGGTAGGCAAACAGCTGCAGCACCTTGCTGTTGCGGCTGTTGCGGGCCACCACCTCAGTTTGGCCGTAGGAGACCTGGAACCCTCCCAGCATTTGGACCTGAAGCACCGCCTCTTGTGTCATAACGGTATATGCTCCCTTTCTATCGGTATATATTCTAGGTATTATAGCACAACGCACAGCCGGTAATGTACTTTATAGTCAAATACTTTTACCCTTAAACCCTCAATTTCTTTCGCATCAGCTCGGCGGACGCGCTGTGCATAACAGCATCCTCCGGGGTAATAATCCCCTCATTACACATTTTGAGCAAGCTGGCATCCATCCCGACCATGCCCTCAGCTGCTGAAGAGAAGATCGCCGTATCGATCTGGTGCGTCTTGGCCTCGCGGATCATATTGCGGATAGCCGGATTGCACAGCATGATCTCAAAGGCCGGGGCCACCTTGCCGCTCTTGGTCATCAGCAGCTGCTGGGAAACCACGGCCTGCAGCGCGGTAGAAAGCTGCACGCGAATCTGCCCTTGTTGGTTGGGCGGAAAGGCGTCGATAATCCTGTCGATGGTGTTGACCGCGCCCATGGTGTGCAGGGTCGAAATTACCAAATGCCCGGTCTCCGCCGCCGTCATCGCCACGCTGATAGTCTCATAATCCCGCATCTCGCCCAGCAGGATCACATCCGGCGCCTGGCGCAGCGCCGCCCGCAGGGCTACCTGATAGCTTTCGGTATCCGTATCGATCTCCCGCTGGCTGATAATGCTTTTATCGTGCCGGTGCAAAAACTCAATGGGGTCCTCCAGCGTTACCACGTGGCATACCCGGCTGTGGTTGATCGCATCGATAATACACGCCAGGGTGGTAGACTTGCCGCTGCCCGCCGGGCCCGTGACCAGCACCAGCCCCTTGGGGCGCTTGCCCAGCTCCAGCACGATATCCGGGATGCCCAGCTCCTTGGGGTCCGGCAGTTGGAAGGCGATCACCCGCACCACGGCGGCCAGCGAGCCGCGCTGGCGGTAAACGCTGACCCTAAAGCGGGAAACCCCGACCAGTGAGAAGGAAAAATCATCATCTCCGGTCTTGAGCATCCGCGCCGGGTCCCGCTGCCCCAGCGAATAGATCTCCAGGATAATGCGCTCCGTATCCTCCGGCATCATCCGCTCCTCGCCCATGCGCTGGATCTGGTTCTTTATTTTAAAGGACAGCTCAACGCCCGCCACGATAAAGATATCCGAGGCCTGCTTTTCCGCCGCCGCTTTTAAGATCTGTTCCGCTTGCATGCCCTACCTCCTTTAGTGCAGCAGGTTCGGCTTTTGTTCCTGCTGGTTCTGCTCACTTTCCACCTGCCACAGCTGTTTTTGCCATCCGCCGCCGGGCAGCCCATCCTGGTCCAGCATTAAGGCGGCGCGTACCTTTAAGGTCCGCCGCGCGTCGATCTGCTGTGTAAACGCCACCGTTAAGGCGCCGTCTTCCACCGTATAATGGACGTCCTGCGTCTCCAGCGCCTCCTGCCATTGCGGGTTTCCCTTTACCGCCGTCAGAATATCCGCCAAATGCGTTTCGGCCTCAAGATCGGCCGCGTAATAATCCCGTACCGCCTGGGCCGCGTTATCCGCCAGCGCCTTGTCCGCTCTGGCTCCGGTCAGCGCCAGGGCGGCAAACGTGGTTAAACAGAGCACCACAAACAGCGTCAGGATCGAGATGCTCCCGGTGCCGATGCTAAAACCGCTTTTGCGTCCGTTCATGGCGCCACCTCCCGCACCAGCACGCCGGTGTTCAGCCCAAATATCTCCTCTTGCGCCTTGCTGACGGTAATCTCCGCCTGCACCAGCGCATCCTTGCGCGTCAGAAGAACGGTCAGACTATACCGTCCTTGTGCAGTTTGGCGCCAATCCTCATCATAGCTTACGGTCACGCCGTCCTGGCCAGCAGAGCCCTCCAGCAGCCGCGCCAGCTCTTCTTTCTCGCCCCCCGCCGCTTCGACCGCCTCAGCAGCCGCCTGCGCCTTGAGCGTAGCCATCGTCAACTCCGTGCTCTCCACGCTCAGCACCTTGGCCTTGACGAATAGATTGGTGCAGACCGCGGCGGCAAAGGAAAAGAACACCAGGATGATCGCCATTTCCAACAAAAAAAGCTTACTTGATGATCGCTGCATATCCGTCACCCGATCCCGCCGCCCACAAGGGCCACGGCGCCTTCATACACTTGTCCATCCTGCCCGGTTGCGGCGATCTGCATCAGGTCTCCCCCCGCCATGTGCAGCTCCAACGCCTGCAGCGCCATGATCTGCTGCCCATCCTGCGCATCAGCCTGCTGGCCTTTTTCCAGGGTCACCTCGCGCAGCTGCCCTTCGCCTACAAAGATCCAGGTGGCATAGGCCTGCCCGCCCTCGTGCTGATATAGGATCAGCGCGGGCGAACCGCCCACCGCGCCGATCTCCACCTGCCCCGGCTCGCCTGTCTGGCGCACCTTCTCCGTCAGGTAGATGATCGAGCTGCGCGCATCGGTATTGGCCTGCATATCCCGCGAGATCCCCTTATACACATTCGCCCCCAACACCACCACGAACAGCGCTAGGACGGCGAACACGCAGAAAAGCGAAAGGGAAATCACGATATCCGTTACATGCCGCTTACGCTCCATCTATGCCGCCTCCTTTCCGTTTCACTCCGCCGGGAAAACGCTGATCTCCGGCATCAGGTTCGACCCGATACTGTTATAATGGTAAACATATTTATCCCGGTTGAGGATCAACCCGTAATGGGTCTGCAAGTACTCCAGGTCGCTGGGATACTGCCCTTCAATGGCATAGCATTGCACCGCCGCGCGGCGCACGGCCTGCTGGGCCGCGGCAAGCTGCTCCTGACGGGTGGTGTTGGACACATCCCGCGCACCCAGGGTCACGCCCACCAATATCGCCGCGGCAAATAAAACCGTCAGCAGGGCGGGTAGCCTGCGCGCCAGCCCGCGCTGAGGCCTGGCAAAAATATTTCTGGCCATTTTTGCTCCTATCCTTCCATCCTTAGCCGATCGCGGACATAACGCCCAGCAGCGGCAGCATGACCGAGAGCAGGATCATCCCTACGATGATCGAAAGGATGGCCACCAGCGTAGGTTCCAGTGCGGCGATCAGCGCCCCCAGCCTGCGGTCGGTCTCCTCCTCATAACGTGCGGCGATCTTGTGCATCACACTGTCCAGCGCCCCCGTCTGGAAACCGATGGTCACCATTTTTCCATAAAGGCCGGAAAACAGCCCCGCTGAAACGATCGCATTGGCAAAGCCCTCGCCCGCGGCCACCTGCTCACGCGCCGCGGCGATTTTGCGCCTCACCCGCTCATCCTCGATCAGATCCGTAGCCATCTCCAGGCACTCGTCCACATCCATACCGCTGGAGAGCATCAGCGCCATCGCGGAGGCAAACCGTCCGGAAGAAAGCGTATCGTTCGTCTTGCGGAAAATCGCCGCATACAGCGCGGAAAGGGCGCCACGCCCTTTGGGGAAGCTGCGCAGGATCAAAAAAGCCAGCACCAAAGCCACCAGCGCGCCGATGATCCAAGCAGAATAGCGGCTGACCGTAGCGCCAAAGTCCATCATACCCTGTACAAAGGTGCTGACCTCCCCGCCCAGCTGGGCAAACACCTCCTGAAACACCGGCAATACCTCGATGATGATCACCAGGATCACCGCCACCATCACCGCGATCATCACCAGCGGGTAGGTTATGGAGCTGCGGATGGCGCGCGAAAGCGCCTCGCTGCGTTGGTAGTATGCAGTCAGGGCGTCCAACACTTCTTCCAGCCGGCCCGCCGCCTCGCCGATCTGTACCATATTGACCATATAATCGGGGAAAACGCCGCTTTCCCTAAGGGCGTAGGCCAAGGGCTGCCCCAGCTCCACGTGCTCTAGCAGCTGGCCCAGCAGCGCCGCGCCCTCGCCCCCTTTAAGGTCCTCCGCCATCATCACCAGGCCCTCTTGCAGGGTGATCCCGGCCTTGACGATAAATGATAATTGCTCACAAAACGCGGCAATCTCCTGGTTTGAGAGTTGGCGCACTTTTTTTGCCATCGTCTTTCTCCTTCCGGCCCTAATAGTAATACAGCTCGTGGTAGGATTTTCCATCTCCCACATACTCCTGCGCGCCCCCGCCCGTGGAGGCCATGGTCGGGTCCATCCGGGTCCACTTCTCGCCGTCAAAATAGATGATATTATTGATCCACCCCTGCCCTTCGATATACACGCTGATCCAGGCGTGGTACAGCTCGCCCACGTAACCGATCACCAGCTTGGTGGGGATGCGCTGCGTGCGCAACATCGCCGTCATCAGCGCCGCGTAATCAAAGCAGATCCCCATCCGGCTTTGCAGGGTCTCATCGATATCGGGCAGATAATTGCTGGTGGGATTATCCGCCTTATCGTAATCGTAGCGAATCTCCCCCACCACAAAATCGTATATCCGCCCTACCACTTCCAGCTCATCGGCCGCCCCTTCGGCCAGCTGCGCGCCCTTGGCCACAGCTTGGCTGTCTTCGTCAAAATCTACATACTGGTTAGGGTATAAAAACGGCCCGAATTCGCTGTCCAGCGCAACCGCCTGCTCCCCGCTGAACACCTGGGAATACTTCGTGCCCGAAATATTTTCATATACGCCAATTCTGTACTGGCCGTCTCCCGCTGTCAGCGGGAATACTTCCGGTACATCCTTTTGCAGATTATACGTGTAGGTTTCGCCCTCGCCACAGGTGATCTGTAGCTTGACCTTGTCGTTATCGCCATCATAGCGCACGGTGATATAGCCTTCACCCCGGTTGGAAACGTCGATCCACACCTTGTCGTTGCCCAGCGTCTCCGTTCCCGGCGCTTCGGGCACCAACACCTGGGGCGCCGCATCCCGCTTGGGCATGCTTGGGCCCGCGCTTTGTACAGCAGCGCTGCTTTGCACAGGGCCATCCGCCCCGCCCTGGCAGCCCGCTACCGGCAATAATAAAGCAAGGGTAAGCAACAGCGCACCGGCTCTCAAGGCCTCTTTGCGCACACGCAGCCCACCTTTACAGTACTAAAGTTTTAATATGCGGGGCCTCTGCCCCGCACCTCCAGTATACCGGAGCCCCTACGCGATGTAAAGCGTTGGCGCTGACCGGAAGGCGCTCCTCTTGGGCTTATTATACCGCCGCTTTGTCATGCAGCGGTCACATAACCTTTCGCATACGCATCCTGCTTGCATGTTCATGGCTATAACAAGCCTGTTTTTTCTAATCAGGTAGAAGGCTCGAACCCGGGAGCATTTACCCCTGATGATATAAGTGTCCGTTTTGGGTATAAAAAAGTTCGCAAACCACATCGGTAGTTTGCGAACCTAAACCCAGCATTACGCTGGTGGCGGAGAGGATGGGATTCGAACCCATGTGCGCTTTCACGCAAACTGATTTCGAGTCAGCCCCGTTATGACCACTTCGATACCTCTCCACATGATAACGAACATCATTTTACCATATCCGCCGGGCCTTGACAAGGCCCCTGCAACAGCTTTTCTAACGCCTGCCCTGCATAAAGCTGTGCATCAGCGCCGCACATTCTTCTTCCAAAAAGCCGCCCGCCACGCGGCAGGCGCCCTGCAGCCGTTCATCCTCCGGCAGGGCCAAGACGCTCCCGCAGCAGCCATAGCGCATATCGTAAGCGCCAAAGAATAACTGCCCCAGGCGCGCTTGCACGATCGCGCCCGCACACATCGGGCAGGGTTCCAATGTCACCACCATCGTACAGTCCTCAAGCCGCCAGTCGCCCACCGCCTGCGCCGCCCGCCGCAAGGCCAGCACCTCTGCGTGGGCGGTCGGGTCGCCCAGCCTCTCGCGCTCGTTATGCGCCCGGGCGATGATCCGCCCCTCGCGCACCACCACCGCGCCCACCGGCACCTCGCCCGCCTGCAGGGCCATTTGCGCCTGTGCCAGCGCCTGGCGCATATAATCTTCAACAAAAGTCATTCCGCTCACCTGCATTATTTATGGTAGGGCTGGTTGCGCAGGATGCGGTAACCCCTGTATACCTGCTCGAGCAGGATCACCCTGCACAGCTGATGCGGAAAAGTCATTGCGGAAAAGCTCAACCGGTACTGTGCGCGTTTGAGCACGCATTCGTGCAGCCCCAGCGAACCGCCGATGACCAGCACCAGGGGATTTCCGCCCTGCTCCACCTCGCCCAGCCAGTTGGCAAACGCCTCGGAAGTATACGCCCTGCCGTCGATACAAAGCGCCGCAACCACCTCTCTTTCCCGAATACGGGAAAGGATGCGCTCGCCCTCTTTGCGCATGACCTGCTGGCGCTGCGCCTCGCTGAGCCGCTCGGGCGCCTTTTCATCCGCCAGCTCCACCACCTCGACCTTGGCATAGGCCTGTAGGCGTTTAAGATATTCCGCGCAAGCGCCCCGCCAATAGGTCTCTTTTAAGCTGCCCACGGCGATCACCCGAATATCCACCCGTTTAGCCTCCTATCAGCGATAAAAGCATCACCAGAATGCAGGCCACAACCGCCAGAATAAACGGGATCAGCCAAGTCCAGCTCCTGGGCTTCTCCGGCCGCGGCTGCGCCTGGGCCAGGGCCGCCTTTTGCGCCGTTATCCGGTTAAAGTTGTAAAGCAGCACGATAAAGATACCCGTGGCCGCCATCGCCAGCTGCCCGATCGCCAGCCCGGAGGCCAATAATTCATCCACCGGCAGCTCCAGCAGCGTTTGGGCCTGTTGCACCGCGCCGCCGGCTGCGGCCTGCAGCCCATCGGCCGCGGCGCTGAGCAATACGCCAATGGCATTATTAAAGAAGTGATAGACCATCCCCGCCATGACCGAACCCGTCCGATAGGTCACATACCCCATTATGCCACCCAGTATCGTAGCATAAAGCAGCGCCCGCAGGTTCATGTGTAGCAGGCCAAACAACACCGCGGTAATCAAAATGGCGGGCCACTTGCCCCAGACACGGAAGGCCGGCATGATCCCGCCGCGCATCAACAGTTCCTCCAGTATGCCCGGCAGCAGCGCCACCATGCCCAGATTCACCGCCAAGTCCCATCCGCCCGAGACCTGCGGCATGACCTGCGGCATCGCCGGGTAACCGACCGCATCCAACAACAGGCTCCAGAGAAAGTTAAAAAAGATCACGACCGCATAGCCCACCACGGCCATGCCCGCCACCAGCAACAGCTCTCCGATCCGGATGCCGCCAAATTGCAGCGTCTGGCGCAGCGGCGCCTTGACTCCCAGATGGGCGAACAAAAAAACCGGCAGCGCAATGGCTAACCCGTAGATCAAAAGCTGCGTGAGGTAGTCTCCGCCCGGCAGATACTGCACGGGCAGCAGCAAAAAAGGCAGTACGATCATCCCGATCGCTGCGGTAAAGTACACCCATCCCGCTTGGAACAGGCTCAGACTCGCTTTGGTTTGATTCTCCACTTTTTCTTGCATCCTCTATCCCATTTTAATCAGCGCGCTGGCGCCATCTGCGGGAGCCAGCTGCAAATAGATATCCTTCCCCGGTTCCACCTGGCCCGCGCTAAGGCAGCCGCTAACAGTGGAAAAGGCCAGTTCAGGCAGGTTATTCTCCCGGCTCAGGTGGGCCAGGAGCAGCGCCCGCGTGCCGGATTGGGCCAGCTTCAACGCCAGCTCGCCCGAGGTCGCGTTGCTCAAATGCCCTTTCCGGCCCAATATGCGCTGTTTCAGCCGCGCAGGGTATTTCCCCCGGCGCAGCATCTCCTCATCATGGTTCGATTCCAACACGATCCCCTGGCACCCCTTCAGCGTTTCCAGCACATCCGGGTGCGCATAGCCCATATCCGTCGCCATCGCAAAGCGGCACTTCCCGCTTGTCAGCACGTAACCCACCGGGTCCGCCGCATCGTGCGGGATGGAAAAGGGCTGTACGTTGATATCCCGGATATAAAAATCCTGCGCGCGCTGAAAGGCCCGGCGGTTGCGCAGGGCCACCCGCTCCACCTTGGGCTCCATGGCCGCCCAGGTGCCCTCATTGGCGTAAACGGGCAGGTTGTAAGATTTGGATAGCACGTCGATCCCCCGGATATGGTCGATATGCTCATGGGTGACCAGAATGCCGCTCAGCTCTCCGGGGTCCACATCCAAATTGCGCAGCGCGCCCACCAGCCGCTTGGCGGATACCCCCGCATCCACAAGCAGCTGCGTATCCCCGCAGCGGATCAGACAGGCATTGCCGCTGGAGCCCGAAAAAAGCGTGCAAAGTTCCATTTTTTCCTCCTTACAGGCGTACCAAACGCCCTTATAGCCTATTATAACGTGAAACCCCGCCTTGCACAACCGGCGCGGCGCGTGCTATCCTTAATAACGATTGATACGCTATATCCTTTTAATACCAAGGAGGCTTTTATGCGTGCGATAACTACACAACAAATTACCGATCAGGTGCGCCAGCTGTGCATCGACGCCTGCTGCGCGCTGCCGCCCGACGCCATGGCCGCCCTGCAAAGGGCGCGCCAGCAGGAAACCCAGCCTTTGGGCCGCGCGTTGCTGGGGCAGTTGATCGAAAATGCCCAGCTCGCCGGGCGTGAAAACCTGCCCATCTGCCAGGATACCGGCGTGGCCATCGTATGGGTAGAGTTGGGCCAGCAGGCGCGCCTGGCCGGCGGCGATCTGGAGGCCGCCATCCACGAGGGCGTGCGCCGCGGCTATCAGGATGGCTACCTGCGTAAGTCCATCCGCGATCCGCTCACCGGTAAAAACACGGGCGATAATACCCCCGCTGTGATCCATCTGCGCCTGGTGCCCGGGGATACGCTCAAGATCACCGTGGCGCCCAAGGGCGCGGGCAGCGAAAACAAGGGCCAGCTTAAAATGCTCACCCCCTCTGATGGGCTGGCGGGCGTTAAGGATTTCGTCGTGCAATGCGTAAAAGAGGCCGGCGGCAGCCCCTGTCCGCCCATCATCGTGGGCGTTGGCCTGGGCGGGACCATGGAAAAAGCCGCCCTGCTCTCCAAACACGCGCTGCTGCGGGAGGTGGGGCAGCCCAATCCCGAACCGCAGGCCGCCCAGATCGAGGCCGAACTGCTCGAACGCATCAACGCCCTGGGCATCGGCCCCCAGGGCGTAGGGGGACGCACCACAGCGATGGCCGTACATCTGGAGGTCAGCCCCACCCATATCGCCTGCCTGCCGGTGGCGGTCAGCATCCAGTGCAACGCCGCCCGCCATGCCAGCGCCACGCTGCACATGCAGGACGTAAAGGAGGAAGGCAGATGTCCGCACATGAAATTCCGTTGACCCTGCCTCTGGAGCCGCAAGTCATCTCCACCCTGCACGCGGGGGACCTGGTATCGCTCACCGGGGTGCTTTATACCGGGCGGGACGCCGCCCATGCCCGTTTTGACGCATTGTTAAACGAAGGCAAGCCCCTGCCGGTATCTCTTGCCGGGCAGACGATATTTTACGTAGGGCCCTGCCCGCCTCCGCCGGGCCGCCCCATCGGCGCCTGCGGGCCCACCACCAGCTCCCGCATGGACAAGTACGCCCCCCGGCTGCTGGATTTGGGGCTGGCCGCCATGCTGGGCAAGGGGCCGCGCAGCCCGGCCGTTCGCGAGGCGATTATCCGCAACAGCGCGGTGTATTTCGCCGCCACCGGCGGGGCCGCGCAGTTATTGGCCCAGCGGGTTAAATCGGCCCAGGTCTGCGCCTTTCCGGATCTGCTCAGCGAGGCGGTCTACCGCCTGGAGGTGGAGAATTTCCCCGCCGTGGTGGCGATCGATTCGCTGGGGAACGACTTGTATGAGCTGGGGCCCAGGCAATATCTGGATTCGCTGAAATAACCCGCCGCCCCTGCTGATGATTGTGAGGTGTAAGTGATGAGCAAGGCAAGCCAACGCCTGGCCGTGCTCAGGCAGCTTTACCGCAGCGCCACGCCCGCCCCTACGACCCGGCTGGCCCGGCGCGAGGAGCTCCTGTTGCCCATGGCCGACAGGGTCGAGCTGCGCACCGTGTTCTTTTTCCCTGCAGAGCGCGAGCAGGCCCCCATCGTTTTACAGCGCTGCTGCTATCCGGGGATGGCGCAGGAGCTTGAGATCCACGGCGAAGAATACGCCAAGCGCGGATTCATCTTTGTGCTGCAATGGTGCCGGGGCACCGGCGGCTCCCAAGGGGAATGGGAACCCAACGTCAACGAGCGCGCTGACGGGCTTACCACCCTTCACTATCTGGCCGCCCAGCCCTATACCGACGGGATCGGCTATTGGGGCAACTCCTACCTGGCGCTGACCGGTTGGTGCATGGCCGATGCGCTGCCGCCCCAGGTCAAATCCATGTACCTTGGCGTATACGGGACGGACCGGCACACATCCGCCTACCAGGACGGACTCTTCCGTCAGGATATCCTCACCGCCTGGGCGCAGGAAAATGCCGGCGTCCCCATAGCCTCTAACATGATGGATTCCTACCGCTACCGCCCTCAGCTCCATGTGGATGAGGCGCTCTGGGGCGTAAGCCTGCCCTGGTACCGGGATTGGATCAGCCATACCGACCGCAGCGATCCCTATTGGAGCCAGGGCTTTTGGAAGATGCTCAAGGATATTCCCGGCAAGGTCAACATCCCCGTCTTTATCCGCGAGGGCTGGTACGATCATCACCTGGGCAGCGCCCTTGTCACCTATCAAGATCTATCGCCCCAAGCCAAGGCGCACAGCATCCTGCAGATCGGTCCCTGGAACCACGGGTACGGGCTGGCACTCACCCATCACAAGGCAGAGCGCCTGGCAGATGACAGCGTCCAGTCTCCCCTGGCCTGGTTTGAAGAGACCCTGCTGCAAAAACGGCTGCCCCAAAAAGCCGTGCAGCTTTACGCCATCGGTGCTGATCGTTGGGAAACCTGGCCGGACTTTCCCGTGCGCGCCCGCCAGATCCAGCATTTCTATCTGGACGCCGGCGCCACGCAGGACGGGGCGCATGCGCTGCTCCCCCTGCCGCCCGAGGCGCAGGCCCAGGCGAGCTATGTGTATGATCCCGAGGACCCTGTGCCCTCTCACGGGGCCGAATCCCTATTCCATACGCGAGAGGAGATCGGCAGCCTGCCCCAACCGGCGTGCGGCTATCGTGCGGATGTGGTCAGCTTTCTCTCCGCGTCCACTGCGCAGGCCTTTGAGATCAACGGCAAGCTGAACGCCCGCCTGTTTGTAGCCTCCAGCGCCGAGGATACCGCCTTCACCGCCAAGGTGATGGAGGTCTTTGCGGATGGTACCACAGTCAATATCCGTGGGGGCATCACCACCCTGGCCTATCGCAACGGCGCCAGCCAGCGGGGCAGCTATACCCCCGGCACGGTGGTGGAGGTCAATATCACCCTTTGGGATATCGCCTGGCTGGTACAGCCTGGCTCCCGCATCCGGCTGGATATTGCCTCCTCCGACTTTCCCCAATACGCTGTACATAGCAATTATCCCGGCGTTTGGGCCTGCCAGGCGCGTACACGTCCGGCAACACAGCGCATCTTTACCGGCGGCGCTTACCCATCGGTTTTGGAGATACCCTGCGCAACGCCCGATTAAAACAGCAAACCCCCTCCAGCTGCTGGAGGGGGTTTTAGTTCTTTTCTTCTGCTTAGGTGTTCCACCGGTTGGGATCCCAATAGCTGCGCTTATTGGTATCCATCGCGGCAATGGCCTGCATATCCTCGCCGTCCAGCTCAAAGTCAAATACCTTGGCGTTATCGGCGATACGCTCCGGCTTTACCGATTTGGGGATCACGATGTTGCCAGTCTGCAGGTGCCAGCGAATGATGACCTGCGCGCCAGTCTTGCCATGCTTTTTGGCGATATTGGCGATCACCGGGTCCGCAATCAGCAAGTGGTCGCGGCCGCCCAGCGGGCTCCAGGCCTCGACGAAAATGCCCTTGCTCTCCGAGTAGGGCTTCACCTCTTTTTGCTGGAAGGTGGGGTGCAGCTCGATCTGGTTGACGGCCGGCGTCAACAGCCCCCGCTGCTCCAACGCCTGGAGATGGTGTACCTCAAAATTGCTCACGCCAATGGCGCGGAATTTCTTTTCTTCGTACAGGCGCATCAGCACTTCCCAGGCCTCAATGTAATTGGTGATGGGCCAATGCAGCAGATACAGGTCGATATAATCGGTATCCAGCTTATCCAAAGCCTGCATGCTGGCCTCATAGGTCAACTTGGCCTCGATATCCTCAGTGGGCACCTTAGAGGTGATAAAGATCTCCTCGCGCTTGATGCCGCTGTCTTTAATGCCCTTGGCCACGTCTTTTTCGTTATTATAGGCCTTCGCCGTATCGATATGGCGATACCCTACCTCCAGCGCCGCGGTTACCGCGCCCGCCGTTTCCTGCCCCGGCTCCGAGCGGAATACGCCCAGCCCCAGCTGCGGGATCTTAACGCCATTGTTCAGCGTAATGTCCGGACAATTCAGCATGTGAAAAACCTCCCCCTTGTAAATTGAGATATTTGACAACGATACTATCATACTCGCAACGCTATAGTTCGTCAATAAATATAACTAACTTTCTTTGTTTTCTTGTGATGTGCACGCGCACGGCAATAAAAAAAGCAGGACGATTCGTCCTGCTCTCCATCTTTGACCTTAATCTTCGTCCGGCACCCGGCAGATATCAGCCCCAAGACCGACCAGTTTTTTATCGATCTGCTCGTAGCCCCGCTCGATATATTTGATGTTGCGTATCTCCGTCACGCCGTTAGCCAAAAGCCCAGCTACGATCAGCGCTGCGCCCGCGCGCAGGTCGCTGGCGGTCACCCTGGCGCCGGTCAGCTGCTCTACGCCCTCTACGATCGCCACTCGATCCTCAATGCGCACCAGCGCGCCCATCCGCCGAATCTCGTCGATATGTTTATAGCGGGATTCAAAGATATTCTCGGTGATCACGCTGGTCCCCCTCGCGGTGGAGAGCAGCACCGTGATCGGCTGCTGCAGATCCGTCGGGAACCCGGGATAGGGCAGCGTTTTGATATTGACGGCCTTGGGCCGCCCCTGCGCCGTCACGCGGATATAGTCCTCGCCCTCTTCCACCTGCACGCCCATCTCGATCAGTTTGGCGCTCAGCGCCTCCATGTGGGTAGAGATCGCGCCCCGGATGGTCACATCCCCCCGCGTAGCCGCGGCGGCGATCATCAGCGTCCCCACCTCGATCTGGTCGGGAATGATGGTATAATTGCACCCGTGCAGCCGCTCTACGCCTTTGATGCGGATCACGTCCGTACCGGCGCCCTTGATGCTGGCGCCCATAGCGTTTAAAAAGTTCGCCGTATCCACCACATGGGGTTCTTTTGCGGCGTTGACGATCATGGTATTGCCCTTGGCCTTGACCGCGCACATCATGATATTGATGGTCGCCCCCACAGAGGCTACATCCAGATAGACCTCGCTGCCTACCAGTTCCCTGGCCACCGCGTCAAAGCAGCCGTGGTCAATATCCACCTCCGCGCCCATGGCCCGGAAGCCCTTTACATGCTGGTCCATCGGCCGCATGCCGATATTACACCCGCCCGGGAACGGGACCCTGGCCCGTTTAAAGCGCCCCAGCATCACGCCCATCAGGTAGTAGGAGGCGCGCATGCGCTGGGCCATCCCCTCGGGCACGTCGGACGAGGTCACCCCGCTGGGGTCGATCGTCATCCGGTTGCCCTCCAGGGCGATCTTCGCGCCCATGGCCACCAGAATATCCCTTAATACAAATACATCCTGTATCAGCGGAAGGTTATCAATCACGCTGATCTCATCGCTCAAAAGGGCCGCCGGGATCACCGCTACAGCCGCGTTTTTTGCCCCGGCCGCACTGACCGTGCCCCGGAGCGGATGCCCGCCCACAATTCTAAATTTATCCAAGTCTCACTCCCCCGCAAAAGGGAACGCCGCGGGGGTTCCTCCTCCCAAATTCGCCCCGGATAGACCAGAGCCCTGTATTGCCGAATCTATGAAATGCGGCGCAGCGCCGCCTTTATCCTTTGCAAATTAGGCATATACAAAAGCAAGCCAAAGGGCATAAGCCTCCGTCTTGCTCTGTCGCCTCCATACACGGGTTTATTTTAGCATAATTTAACGCTTTAGGCAAAATTATTTCTTTGGCCTTTTTTACCAATTCAAGTTCGGGTCAAAACATCTTACGCCTGGCCATATAGATCGTCGCCAGCAGCGTGGCCAGCGCCGCGATGCCGATCACGATCCAGAAACCCATGGGGTTGCTCTCAAAGGGCACCGGCACATTCATGCCCCACAGGGCGGCCACCAGCGCCGGCACCGCAAGGATAATGGTTACCGCCGCCATAAACTTCATAACGATGTTGAGGTTGTTGGAGATCACCGAGGCAAACGCGTCCATGGTCCCGGAGAGGATGTCCCGGTAAATGGTACACATTTCAATAGCCTGCTTATTTTCGACGATGACGTCCTCCAAAAGATCCGTATCGTCCGGGTATTTTTTGATATAGTCCATGCGCAGCAGCTTTTCCAGCACCAGTTCGTTCCCCTTCAGGGAGGTGGAGAAGAACACCAGGCTCTTTTCCAGCTTCAGCATCTGGATCAGCTCCTTGTTCTTCATGGACTTATGCAATTCGCCCTCCACGCGGGTAGAGGCCTTGTCGATCTGCTTTAGGTAGCTCAAAAACCGCGCCGCATTGCGGTAGAGCAGCTGCAGAATAAACCGCGTCCGCTTGTACGTATAAAAAGTCTTGACCCGCCCATCGATAAAATCGTTGACCAGGGGAGATTCTTTTAGCATGACGGTGACCAGCGCTTCCTCCGTCAGTACGATGCCCAGCGGCAACGTGGTATAAACAAAAGAGTCGTTCTCCATTTCGACCTGGGGCATATCCACAATGATGAGGATATTGGCATCCTCCACCTCGATGCGGGCCCGCTCCTCGTCGTCCAGCGCTGCGCGCACAAAGTCCAGGTCGATATGCAGCCGCTCGCTGGTCTGCAAAATCTCCTCCTCCGTGGGCGCCACCAGGTTGACCCAGGCGCCGCTGATGGTATCCTCCTGCTCGAGCAGCCCGTCAAAACTGGTAAACTCGCGCAGGTTCTCCTCAATCGTCTTATAAATCGCCAACATGTTTCCACCTGCTTTCTCTTATTTGCGCCTCCCAAAAGCGGCGCCAAGAAAGCCGGGCGTCTGCTTTACCGGGAGAGGCTGGGGGCACGCCCCCATGATCGCGCTTTCCATTCCATCTGGTTACCAGGGTCGCCGTCCACCTATGCCTCCTCCTTTCATAAAACGAACGTAAAAATAAAACCCTTTTGCCAAAATTCCACGGCAAAAGGGCCTGCACACAATATGCAATCCACCTCTTTTGAACGTAGAGCTTTGGCACGTTACAGCTTTGGCATGGACTAAGCCATGCCAGCTACATTAAGTAAAACCTTAACTCGGTAATACCTGTTGACCCCGGGGCATCTCTGGATGTTTGGGGGCAGCAGCATGTATCCGTAACGGAACCTCACCTAACAGAAGAGTTCTTTTTCATTGTAGCACCGCCCGGCGCTGTATGCAACACTTGTACCGCCGGGCCGGCGGTAATTTTTTTGGTAATTCAAACCTTTTCATGCAGTTGCAAAGGGCCGCGGCGTTCTCCGCCGCGGCCCTTTGTGCCCCGCTATTATAATTTTGTTTCCGGGTTGACCGGCGAGCCGTTGATGCGTATCTCAAAATGGCAGTGCGGGCCGGTCGAGTTGCCGGTGGAACCCATCAGGGCGATCGTCTCGCCCGCGGATACCTTCTGCCCCACGGTCACCTGTATCTTGCTGTTATGCCCGTACAGGGTCTGCACGCCGTTCCCATGGTCGATCATCACGCATTTGCCATAACCGCCGCGCCATCCGGCATAGCTCACCGTACCGGCCTTGGAGGCGTGCACCGGCGTGCCTACCACGTTTGCAATGTCCAGCCCCGCGTGCAGCCGGCCCCACCGCTGGCCAAAGCGGGAGGAGATGCGCCCCTGTGTGGGGAACAAAAAGCCCGAACTGCTGGCCGATGCGCTCACCGCCTGGTCCGAGGCCTTTTTGGTGCCCCGCGCCACGATCTGCTTGACCGGCTGCTTGGTCACCGTCTCGCTGAGCACATTGCGCGATACCTCAATCCCGTTGACGTAGGTGATCTCAGCCACCACCTCGCGGGTGCCCTTTTCGCCCTCCTGGATCACCTTTTTCTGCGTGGTCAGCATATCCGCGTCATCCTGATATTCGGTTTCAAAGTCGATGGTATCCTGCGTGCGCTTTTCCACCACCGTCTGTACGTTGACCAGGCCCTTGCTCTTGGATATGGAAAGCTCGTCGCCAATGTCGATCATATCCGCGCTGACCAGCTGGGGGTTGGCGGCCCGCAGGTCGCTGGTCCGCACGCCGTATTCCTGGGCGATCTCGGAAAGGGTATCCCCCTGCTGCACGGTATAGCTTTGCACCTGGTCGGGCGTTGCGCCATAGCGCATCAGCGATAGCGCCGTCTCCTTATCCCGAATATCCTCCGGGGATACGTTGCTCTGCTCTACCGTTACTTCCTCTACAAACGCGGCGGATTCTACCGTTTCGCCGCTGCGCTCCGCCTTATAGGGCTCCAGCAGCTGATCCACTACCCACTGGGCTTCCTCCTCGGTTTGCACGGCCACGGCCGTCTGGTCGCCCACCGCAACGACGGCCGCCCGGCTCTTGGGCTGGGCCACGGCCGCTACCTGCTGGGCCACCTGCTGGGCGTCCATTACGTGCAGGTTAGAAACCGCCACCGGCTCAACGGTCAGCTGGGCATCCACTACCATCTGCCCCTCAGTCTCCCGTTGCACCTGTTCTTTATACGCCGCAAAGGCCTGCTCCACCGCCTGGGCATCCTGCACCAGCCCGGCCTCGCGCCCGTCGATATAAACGCGGGCCGCTTTTACCGTGCGCGCCTGCCACATGGGGATGCCCACCACCAGCGCTACCACCAGGCATGCGGCCAATATCCCGCCCACCGCGCGCTTGATGTATAGGTTTTTACGGGCTCGCCGTCTGTACCGGCTGGGCATCGGGCGAAAGCGCACCGCCTGGTGAGACGGGCGCTCCACCGTAATGGTACGCGCGCGCGCCGCCTCTCGGCGCCGCGGCGGCTCGCTTTGCGCGGGCCGGGCAGGCCGCACGGGCTGTGGCGTGCTCTTTTCTGCCTTTTCAGCGCGCTTGGCGCCGCCATGCAGATCCAGCGAAAAAACGCGCCGCTTCTTTTCTGCCTCCTGGCGCACCTCTTGGGCGCTGGGCCAGTTCTTTTCGCGTCCGTCCCCATTGCCCCACGGGAACGCATCTTTTTTTCTATCTCGCCTCATGCCTTTTCCCCTTACTCTGATGGTTTTTGCAGCCCTCCTTATGGCTGCTGCATCTCCTGAAGCAGGCTGGAGCGGAGTATCCGCTTGCGCCCGCTTAACCAGTCGTGTAAATATTCGCCCGCGCCGGGCTTTTGCGCCTCCAGCGCGGCGTACAGATCCTCGCCCGTAGCCACCTGATGCGCCCGCTGCTCCACATAAGCCCGCAGGGCGGCGTCAAAGGCCTCCCGGCCCATGTACCGCTCGGTCTCCCGCAGGGCATAGGCCCCCCTGGCGTATACCTGCGCGGAGTACTCCGTGCCGTTTGCGTATTCAAAGCTGGGCATCAGGCTGTTTTGCAGCGGCGGCTCCGGGATTCCCTCAGGGGCCATATCCAGCAGGTCCGCAGTTATAAAGTTGCGAAACGCCCGCTTTTCCGCCGCCTCGTCATAACGGTAGCCATAATAGCGCATGGTCATATACTCTGTAAGCGCCTCGTCCAGCCAGGGTTCATCCACCTCGTCGTTGCCCACCAGTCCATAAAACCATTGGTGGGCGGTTTCATGTACGGTAATCATCTCCAGATAGGGGTATAGCTCCCATGTCCGGTAAAAGGTCTCGTCGATCTGGACCAGATGCGGGTACTCCATCCCGCCTACGTAAAAATCGGATTGAGCTACCGAAAGCTGCGCCCCATCATAGGGCATCAGCAGTTCGGAGAGAAAGTCCACCGTATCCTTGGCGTATTCCAGCGCCTGCGCGCCGCCCTCCTCATTCCAGGCGTAGGAGCGGATCTCCACATCCCCCGCCATCGCCGTTTGCACCGTATAGCCCCTGGAGGCCATCATCGCAAATTCCCGCACGTTTTCCGCCTCAAAGTAGAGGCGTTTGCGTCCAAAGCATGCCTGTTGCCGCAGCTGCTCTCCGGTATGGGCCAGCACCAGTTCCTCCGGCAGCGTCATCGTGACTCGGTAATCCGCACACTCAAAATAGAACGGGTCGCCATTGGCGTAATAGGGGTCCAGATTCCATCCCGTTTCATCGTAGACCGCCAGCATCGGATAACACTGCCCGAACTGGAAGCCGTTCGCCCCCTGGCCCGTGCGGTAATTGAGTTTGGGCAGCGTAACGCTGTACTCGATCTCGACCCGGCAGCGCTCGCCGCCCGCCAGCGCCCGCGGCAGATCCACGCACAAGATATCCTCGCTCTGGCCGTCCAGCACCACGGGCACATTTTTCCCATCCACCCGCACGGCCGCGACCTGCATCCCGCCGGGCGAAAACCCTTCGGGATAGGCCATCTCCCACTCTTCCTTGGGGATGGGGGTGCTTTCCTCGTCGGCAAACGCGTTGGGGTAGAGGTGGAAATAGATCTCCTCCTGCCGGTCCGGCGCCGTATTGCAGTAGTCCACCCTGGCCACGCCGTCCAGCTGGCGCGCCTGGGGATAAAAATCCAGCGCCAAGTCGTACCGGTTGCGCAGGCTGGCCGCTCCTTCCCCGCCGGGCAGGCCGTAGGCAAGGGCTGCAATCACCAGCGCCGCCACGGCGCATAGGTAAATCTGCCAGCATCCTTTCCCCGGCCGCGCAAGCGTCCAAAGGGAAAAACGGCCCTTTTTCGCCCTAATCGGCCATTTTAGGCCCTTCATCCCCATTTTATGCATCCATTATACCCTCCTTTATGCCCCTTCGTCAAAACCCTATGGTTTACCCTATTATTCTCGGTGGCAAAAAAGACTAGCTATGGATGCACGGCTGCCCCGCTTCTGGCAAATTCTCTATTGGAAGTGAACCATAAAAAAGCCCGGGACAAAGGCTTTACGCCTTCGTCCCGGGCCGGTTAACCGGTATGGGCAACAATTAAAGTTCCCATCCGGATAATGCTATTGTATCCCGCCGGGCCGCGGTTATCCCCACGCACCCGGATAATTAAATGGTAAATTTTGTTAACCTTGGCTGCCGTCCCGGCGCAGGCGCACATCCTGCCCCGTCAAAAGGAAGGTGGCCGTCTGCTGGGGATCGATCAGCCGGGAGATCACCCGGTCGCGGTAGCGGTCCCGCAGCTCGGGCAGCGTTAAGTTGGTGGTGATCAGCGTCCCCTTGCCGGAGATCATCCGCTCATTGAGCACGGCAAAAAGCTGCTCCAGGGTCACATTGCTGATCCGTGGCTCAGCCCCCAGATCGTCCAGCACCAGCAGTTCCGGGGTGAGGTACAGGGCGCTGCGCCGCTCGTATCCGCCGCCTAAGGGTTGCTCCAGCAGCGCCTCTTGCAGCCGGTAGGCCGTGGTGGTCAGCACCGAGAAACCCCGGCGGATCACTTCCGAGGCGATACAGTGCATCAAAAAGGTCTTCCCCAGCCCTGGCGCGCCCATCAACAGGATGTTATGCGTCTCATTCTTGGGAAAAGCCCGGGCATAATCCAGGCAGAAATCCCGCAGCCGTAGCATCTGCGCGCGCTGGTTCTGCGTGCCGCCCTGGGGAAAGATGCTCTCGTCAAAATCCTTAAAAGTATGCCTTGGAAAGGCCTCCAGCCCTGAATCCCGGGCGCACAGCTCTGCCAGCCTGCGCTGGGCGCAGGTGCATAATACCCGCCCCTGCGCATCTGAAAATCCCGAATCCCGGCAAAGGGGGCAGTCAAACTGCAGTTCAAGCGCGGTAGGGTCAACGCCCTCGCTCTCCAGTAGCTGGGCCTGACGCGAGCGCAATACCGCCACCGTCTGGGCCGTTTCCTCGGCCACCGTTTGGGCGGAGGAAGGGTCCGCCAGGGCCTGGCGCGCCGCGGCCGCCTGCAAAGCGCCGATCTGCCGCTCGATGTCCGCCCACTGCGGCACCTCCCGCTCGATCTGCGCGCGCGCCTGCTCCATCCGCCTGCGGTTGCGGTCCCGTTTCAGGCTCCACTCGTCCAAAACCTGGCGCATCCATTCCCGCTTGCTCCCGGGCACGGCATCCACCGCCTTTCCATTAGAGTTTTCGTATCACGCCCTCTAGCTGTTCAGGCGTATAATCCTGTTGCATATACTGCTCCCCCGGCAGGTTCCTGCGGTTTCCCTCCTGGCGCTTCTCCGGCGCCTTTTGCAGCTGCTCCCGCGCCTGGCGCAGGCTCTTTATGCCCTGCTCGTGCCACCTTCTAAGCAAGCTGTCCATCGCGTGCATCCGGTCCCGCGCCTGGCCCTGCGCGGCGGATTCCGCCGCCAGCATCACCAGCTCAAAGGGCATGTTCCACTCGCCCAGCCATATCTCGCGGTAGCGCGCCACATCCTCTTCCCGCGGGGCGCGCCGCAGCCCGGCACGGACAAACACCTCTTTAAGCTCTCCGCTGGCCTGCGCATATTGCGCCAGCGCGCCGCGCACCGCGTGCGCAGCGATCAACCCCTGGTCCGCCAGGCGCTCTAGCATCGCGGTCAGCTGGCGCACCTGGTGGAAACCCTGGTCGTTGCAATAGCGCGCCGCGATCAGGATCGCCTCGTCGTCCGCAAAGCCCAGCTCTTGCGTCCATCGCATCCATTCGTTTTGCATGCCCGCAGGGTACGCGCTGCCCGTATTGCCCAGCGCCTCCCAAACCTGGCGCAACTGCGCCTGGCGGTTTACCCGCGCCTGCTGGTAATCCTCCACGTCCTGGGCGCTGCGCAGCCCCTGTCCCTTATAATTTTCCAATATCCCGTTGAGATAAGCCATCGAAGGCCGCGCGCTTTTGGTGGTCTCCCGGCAGGCGGCCAGCACCGCGTCCGGCCGCAGGCCCCAGCTTTCGGTCCACTTGCGGTAAAGGCTCATCTCCTCCATGGTAGGCAGCCGGTAAATGCCAAGCCGCCGCAGCACCTGCACCGCGCCGGATGAGGCCGCCTCCGCCCCGCGCAGGTATTCCTCCGCCGCCTCATAGGTCTTTACGTTCTCCTGCGCCCAGGTCTGGGCCGCCTTATCGATATAATTGAAGCTGACCCGCCCGCCCTTTTTTTGCAGGCAGTACTGGCATAGCATCATGACCGCCTCAGGTGCCAGGCCCAATATTTCGATCCAGTCGTACGCCCGCTGGAATTCCTCGGGTTTGATCAGCCGGCTTCCAAATATCTGCTGCAGGCTGGCGTTAAACTCCCGGTAGGGGTAGGCCTGCTCCTCCTGGGGCTGCCCCGCCGGCGCGCCGCCCATCAGCTGCTTTAAGTTCTCATACTCCACCTGCAACGGCGCCTCCGAGACAAGCCGAACCAGGCCCTGGCGCTGCCAATAGCGGAACGCGTCCAGCAGCTGCCCTTCCTCCATCTGCAGGGCTTTGGCCATTTCCCCGGCGCTGGCACAGCCCTGCCCCGGGTAGTAGCAATGCTTGAGCCCGTACAGATACGCTTTGACAAACTCTCCCGGCGCGCCCAGCATGTATTCCTCGATAAAAAGGTTTTCGACCGGCGTGATATCATATACGTGTGTCTGCGGCGCAAAGCCAAAAGCAGCCATGTCAAAACCTCCTTTTCGTTCCGTTTCTGCCTTTCATCATATCACAATTAGCTTTTCGTTGTATAGCGTGGCCGCCATAAAAAAAGCGCCCGGGCTGCTTGCCGCGGGCGCGCTTAACTGCTATTCGTCTCCCAGCCATTCCCCCGTACAGGTGATGCTGGTGGGCCCGGTCATATAGACGTGCCCGTCGGCTTCGTCCCAAAGAATATGCAGCTGCCCGCCGGGCAGGTACATATCCACCGCGCGTTCGCTCAGGCCATTGAGCACCGCCGCCACCAATACCGCACAGGCGCCCGTTCCGCAGGCAAGCGTCTCCCCGCTGCCCCTTTCCCACACCCGCATGTGGATCTCCTCCGGCCCGCTCACATGGGCAAACTCGATATTGCACCGGTTGGGGAAGGCGGCGTGCCGCTCGTAAAGCGGCCCCAGCTCCGTCACCGGGAACTGGTCAGGGTCCTCCACAAAACAGACCGCGTGCGGGTTGCCCATGGATACGCAGGTAAAGCGCAGCGTCTGCCCTCCGGCGGTGAGCGGCACCCCTACCGCCCGCTCGCCCGGTACCGCCGCCGGGATATCCGCAGGCCTTAGCACCGGCTTTCCCATATCCACCCGGCCCCGGGTCAGCCTGCCCCGGGCGTCTGGCAGCAGCTTTATGGTGCGCAGGCCCGCATTGGTCATCACGCGCACTTCGTCGCCCTTAGCATCGCCCCACTCATGCAGCAGCCGTGCGGCGCAACGCACTCCGTTGCCGCACATCATAGCCTCGCTTCCATCGTTATTATAAATGCGCATCCGCCCGTCGGCCTCCGCGCAGGGGGTAAGCACGATCAGCCCATCGCTGCCCAGCCCAAAGTGCGGCCGGCTGACCGCTATTGCCAGCTGTTCCGCCGGCATAGGCAAGCGCTCGCGGAATCCGTCCACGTAAATATAGTCGTTCCCCGCGCCGTGCATTTTGGTAAATTTCATCCCATCGCTCCTCTATAAAATGGCGATCCCCTTATCTTCCAGCATCCGGCGCTGTTCCTCGGGCCACACGGATACCTGCACCTCTCCCACGTGGGCCTTGTGCAGCAGCAGCATGCAAAGCCTGCTCTGGCCGATGCCCCCGCCAATGGTCAGCGGCAACTCACCCGCCAGCAGCGCGGCGTGGAAGGGCCGGCTCTTTCTAGCCTTCTGCCCTGCGTGGGCCAGCTGCTTTTCCATGGCCAGCGGATCGACCCGCACGCCCATGGAGGAGATCTCCAGCGCCACATCCAGCTCCTTATGGTAATAGACCAGGTCCCCATTCAGGCTCCAGTCGTCATAATCCGGCGCGCGCAGGTCGTGCGGCTTGCCCGAGCGCAGCGGCCAGCCGATCTGCATGAAAAACGCCCCGCCGTACTCCTTCACATAGGCCCGCTCCCGCGCCTCCGGCGCCAGCTCTGGATAGAGATCCTCCAGCTCCTGGGTGGTGATAAAGGCGATCTCCTCGGGCAGCCGGTTTTTAAGCTGCGGGTACTTGCGCCCGATCTCCTCGGCCGTTTCGTAGATCGCATCGTGAATATAGCTCACCGTCGTCTTGAGCGTGTCCAGGTTCCGCTCCTGGGCGGTGATCACCTTTTCCCAATCCCACTGGTCCACATAGGTCGAATGGAGGTTGTCGGTCTGTTCGTCCCGGCGGATGGCGTTCATATCCGTATATAGCCCCTCGCCCACGGGGAAGCGGTATTCCTTTAGCGCAAAGCGCTTCCACTTGGCTAGGGATTGGACGATCTGCATCTGCTCGCCCGGCATCTCTTTGAGGTCAAAGTCCACCGGCCGCTCAACCCCGTTAAGGTCGTCGTTTAAGCCGCTTGACGCCGGCACGTACAGCGGGGCCGATACCCGCGTCAAGTTCAGCGCGCCGCACAGCCGCTCCTCAAACCCGTCCTTGAGCAGTTTGATAGCCCGCTGCGTCTGCTTGACCCCTAACTTGCTTTTATATCCTTCCGGCACGATGTGCGCCATTTTCCATCATCCTTCCAGGCGATTCCTCGCCGTTTATTCAATAAGCACTCCCATACCGGGCGCTTGATGTCCATTTTAATTGCCAGTTTTTATTATAGCACCCCTACACTGTGTCGCAAAGGGGCAGTTTGGCCTAAAAACCGTTTACAGTCCGTTTACAATTTAACCTATTTTCATTCATTCGCCGTTCATATCCCCAGCCTATTCTAAGGCCGAATATGGTCATACCTCATGCAAAAAATTCTTTTGGAGGTTCAACATGGCAAAGACATCAAGTAAAAAGAAGAAAAAACTGATCATCGGCCTGTCCATCGGCGCCGTGGTCATTGTAGCCGGGGTGTTGGTCGGCGCCCGTTTCTTCATGAGCCGCCCTGCTCAGGCGGCGTTGCAGGTCATGCAGGCCGTCGCCACCAAAGGTTCCATCGAAAAGACCGTGGTAGGCACCGGTTCGCTGGCCGCTGGGGAAACCACCACGCTTGAGCTGCCCAGCAACCTGAGCGTTGAGGAAACCAAGGTATCCGCCGGAGATTCCGTCAAGGCGGGCGACGTATTGGCTACGCTGGATTCCGCCTCGCTGCGCAGCGCTATCGACAGCCTGAAAAATGAGATCGCTACATTGGATGCCCAGCTGTCCAGCACTTCTGAAACGGCATCCTCCAAAACTATCACCGCCTCGGCCGCCGGCCGGGTCAAGCAGCTTTACGTTGCGGCGGGCGACGATATCGGCACCGTCATGGCCCAGCATGGGGCGCTGGCCGTGCTCTCTTTGGATGGAAAGATGAAGGTCACCTTCACCCTGGCCGATGGGCAGGAAGCCCCCGCGCCGGACGCAAGCGTTAAGGTCCAGCTGCCCGATGGAACCACAAAGTCCGGCACGGTTGCCGCCCTTTCCGGCAGCGAGGTGACCGTTACCTTCAGCGATAACGGTCCTGTCCCGGGTGAAACCGCTACCGTCCTCTCCTCGGACGGCGCCACTACTTATGGCCAGGGCGAGATGGTCGTTAACCGTCCGCTTGAGGTCATGGGTACGGATGGCACCGTCAGCTCAGTGAGCGTATCGGTGGACAGTTATGTTTATAGCGGCTCTACTCTCGTGACGTTGACCAGCAAGCCCGCCTCCAGCAATTATGAGTCGCTATACGCCTCCCGCCAGGAAAAGGCTGAAACGCTGCGCACCCTTTTGAACTATGCCCAAGGGAACGCCGTTACGGCACCCGTGGATGGCGTCGTCCAATCCCTGCCCGGCGGCGAGAATACCGGCTTCGTATTGGCCAACGCAGACAGTATCACGCTCACGGTCAATATCGATGAGCTGGATATCCTCTCGGTAGCCGCAGGGCAGAAGGTACGCATCACCTTAGACGCCTTGCCCGATGAGACCTTCGAGGGCGAGATCACCAAAGTATCTGATTCCGGCTCCGCCGAGCAGGGGGTCACCACCTATCCGGTCACCATCTCCGTCACCCCTTCCCAGGAAATGAAACTGGGTATGAACGCCACCGCCACCATCGTGATCGACAGCCGAACCGATGCGCTGCTGATCCCCCTTGACGCGTTGCAGGAGCGGGGCGGCGAGCAATTCGTCTACTCCTATGCCGAGGACGGGGCTCTGGGTGAGATGCGCACCGTCACCACCGGCCTTTCCGATGGTACGAATGTAGAGATCACCGATGGTCTGAGCGAGGGGGACGTGATCGCCTATATGCCCACCGAGAGCAGCTCGGATGAAACGGAAATGATGATGCCGGGCGGCGGCATGATGAATTTTGAGCCCGCATCCATGCCCGATATGGGCGGCAGCCGCGGCGGTTCCATGCCGAACATGGGCGGTGGCCCGGGCGGCGGCCAGTAAGGGGGCGGCCGTATGATCAAAATGACCGACGTTTCCAAGGTCTACACCATCGGCAGCGAAAGCCTGTACGCCCTCAACCATGCCAATTTGCAGATCGAGGATGGGGAATTCGTTTCCATCGTGGGGCCCTCCGGCAGCGGAAAATCGACTTTAATGAATATCATCGGCTGCCTGGATGTGGCGGACTCGGGCGAATACATTCTGGACGGCCAGGCGATCGAAAGCTATTCCGAGCGGGAGTTGGCCCGCATCCGGAACCGAAAGATCGGCTTTATCTTCCAGAATTTTAACCTGCTGGGGCGTTTATCCGCGTTGGAAAACGTAGAGCTGCCACTAGTCTATCAGAACGTGCGGGGAAAAGATCGCCGCGCGCGCGCCCAGGAGGCCCTTGCCCGCGTGGGACTGACCGACCGGCTGGACCATCGTCCTTCAGAGCTCTCCGGCGGGCAGCAACAGCGCGTTGCCATCGCGCGGGCCATGGTCACCCGGCCCGCGCTGATCCTGGCCGACGAGCCTACTGGGAACCTGGATCACCGCACCGGCCTTGAGATCATGGCGCTGTTTCACGAGATGCACGCCGCCGGCAACACCATCGTACTGATCACGCATGATGGCGACGTCGCGGGGCAGGCCAAGCGCAGCATCCATATTCTTGACGGATGCGTTACAGAAAGGGAGGTGCATGTATGATTCTGCAATCCTTCCGCATGGCCTTTTCCTCCATCGCAGGGCGAAAGATGCGCTCGTTTTTAACAATGCTGGGCATTATCATCGGGACGATCGCCGTCGTAGTCCTGGTCTCCCTGGTCTCCGGGGCGACTTCCTCGGTTACCAGCTCCATCGAGTCGCTGGGTAGCAATCTTTTAACGGTAAACATCACAAGTTCGCGTTATCTGCCGCTCTCTTTGCAGGATGTGGAGAATATCGCCGCTGAAAACGAGATTATCTCCGCCACCGCAGCTAAAATCTCCCAAAGCGGCACAGTCAAGGCGGGCAGCACCACCTACAGTGCCAGCATTATCGGCACCGTGCCGGCTTATCAGGATCTCAGCGCACTCACCCTGGCCCGCGGACGGTTTTTGAAAACGCCGGATCTGGACAACAACTCCGCCGTGGCGATACTGGGGTATGAAGCTGCCGACGAACTTTTTGGCCGCCAGGATGTGGTGGGCGAAACGGTTTCTATCGGCGGGCGCAGCTTTTTGGTCGTGGGCGTACTGGAGGAATCCGGCCAGACCGTCATGGGCAGTAATGATAGTGCCGTGATCATCCCCTATACCCTGGCCCAGCGCCTTTATCACGTCAGCGGCGTGTCCTCTTTTTACGCCGCAGCCGCAGATGCTGAGAATGTGGACGCAGCCGAGGCGGCGTTAGATCAGGTGCTGCTCGCCCACTTCCGCCAGGATGAGGATGCTTATACCGTATTTAATCAGACCTCGATCCTGGAGACCATGAGCTCGGTTACCGATACGCTCTCCCTGCTGCTGGGCGGTATCGCCGGCATCAGCCTTCTGGTAGGCGGCATCGGCATTATGAACATCATGCTGGTTTCGGTGATCGAGCGCACGCGGGAGATCGGTATCCGCAAAGCGGTGGGCGCTAGCCGCGGCAGTATTTTGATGCAGTTTTTGATCGAGGCGCTGGTCCTCAGTCTTTTAGGCGGGCTGATCGGCCTTGGGATATCCTACCTCATAGTCTGGGGCCTGTCCGCCGTATTGCAGGCTAGCTACACCGTGCCCGCTTATATCGTGATGATCTCTCTGGGTTTTTCGATCTTCGTTGGCGTGATTTTTGGATTATATCCCGCCAACAAGGCCTCAAAGCTCCATCCCATCGAAGCCCTGCGGGCAGAATAACCTGTATATCCCCACAACCGCCGCACCCATGAGAGCGCGGCGGTTCTTTATTGACTTTTACTGCCCGCCGTGGGATAATATTTTTGCTCATTATTACAACACGCACCTGTAGCTCAGTAGGATAGAGCGTCCGCCTCCTAAGCGGAAGGCCTTGGGTTCGAATCCCGACAGGTGCGCCACATCGCCGCAAACTTCACTAAGTTTGCGGCGATTTTTGTACAAATTCACCCGTACCGTCGCGGCTCAGAATTAATGGTTTTAAGTTGTTATCTTCCAGCATTTTTTGTAATTCGGGCGGGGGATGCAAAAGCCTTTTCACTGTTCAAAAATTTTTTCTTTACATCCTCACGCATACTGCCGCTCGCTCATCTGCCATACTAAGAAAAACGCAGAGGGAGCAGCGCATGAATCATTATTTTGAGGGACGGTATTATAAGCACCAAAAGGACGGACAAACCTTGTGCCTGATCGCCGGGAAGGCGGATGGCGGGCCGTTTATCCAGGTCATCACCAACACGCATGTTTGGCAATACGATAGCCTCGCCGGCTGCCAGATCGGCGCCCAAGGGATCCGGCTAGATCTGCCCCAGATCAAAGGCGCCGTGCGGTACGGGCCCTATACGCCGCTCAAGGGGGACATCATGGGGCCTTTTCAGTTCCTGCCCATGCAGTGCCGCCATGAGGTGGTCAGCATGGGGCATACGCTGGAAGGCGGCTTTCTCATCGACGGGCGGATGTTGGACCTATCCGGCGGCCGGGGCTATATTGAGGGCGACCGGGGCCGTTCCTTCCCCAGCGCGTACCTTTGGCTGCACTGCAACGACTTTTCTCAGCCCCTAAGCGTTATGGCCTCGGTAGCCGACATCCCTTTTGTGGGCTTTCATTTTATGGGTTGCATCTGCGCCATCCACTATAAGGGCCAAGAGATCCGCCTGGCGACCTATCGCGGCGTTCACATCCGCCATGCAGGGCGGGATGGGCTCGCCCTTGCCCAGGGGCGGTACCGGCTCCGGGTGGATATTAAGGCGCATGCTGCGCTCCCCCTCAAAGCGCCGCGCAACGGGCAAATGGTGGATACCATCCACGAGAGCAACTGTGCCAGCGCGCGCTTTCGCCTTTGGGAAAGCGGTGTGCTGCTCTTTGATCTCACCAGCCGCAACACCAGCTTTGAATGTACGCTTTGATCCTTAGGGCCGCAGAACTGCGGCGATCGCCCGGTCAAAGGGCGGATAGAGCACGCCTTTTTCGGTGATCAGCGCCGTGATCAGCTCGTGGCCCGTTACATCAAAGGCGGGGTTATATGTCTTTGCCCCTTCCGCTACCATGGGCGCCCGGTACCACATCTGCGCGATCTCTGCGCCGTCCCGCTGCTCGATCGGGATCTGTGCGCCGTCCGGGCAGGCGGGGTCCAGGGTCGAGGTGGGGGCGCAAACGTAAAACGGAATCCCATAGTGCTTTGCCGCCAGCGCTACCGATAGGGTGCCGATCTTATTGGCCGCGTCCCCGTTGGCAGCCACCCTGTCGCAGCCCACCAATACCGCATCTATCCGCCCTTGCGCCATCACGCTGGCCGCCATATTGTCGCAGATCACCGTAACATCCACGCCCGCATCAGCCAGTTCATAAGCCGTCAGCCGGGCCCCCTGCAGCAGCGGCCGGGTCTCGTCCGCAAAGACCCGGAATCCGTAGCCCCGTGCCTGCCCTAAGTAGATGGGCGCCAGCGCCGTGCCGCAGCCTGTGGTAGCCAGCGCGCCGGCATTGCAGTGGGTCAGCAGCCCCATCCCTTTTTTCAGCAGCGTCAGCCCGTTTTGGGCGATGGAAAAGCACACCTGCCTGTCCTCCCGATGGATGGCAAGCGCCTCCTCCTTTAACGCCTGGCGCAGCGCCTGCGGCGGGACGCCCGCGGCCCGCGCCAGGTTTAGCGCCCCTTCCATCCGTTCAAGCGCCCATGTCAGGTTTACGGCCGTAGGCCGCGCCCCGGCCAGATAGGCGCTCATCTCACGTACCTTATCACAAAATTTGCCGGCATCGTTTTCCTCAATATTTTTTGAGGCGACATATAGACCATAGGCCGCCGCCACGCCGATGGCGGGCGCACCCCTCACCTTTAATTGATAGATCGCCTGCCATACCTCCTGCGCCGTTTTCACGGGGATATACCGCCGCTCCCCAGGCAACAGGGTCTGGTCCAGGATCAACAATTCGTCCCGTTCGTCTAGATATAGCGTGCCAGCCTCATAAACCGCATCAATTTCCATTTCGCCCTCCTGTGATCAATCCGTGCATCTGCTCATGGATCAGGCCGTTAGAGGCGATCAGCGAGGTCTCGCATGTCGGGTCGGGGCTATTTAAGGCATAGTCCGTCACCCTGCCGCCAGCCTGCTCTACGAGAAAGCGGCCGGCCGAAAAATCCCAGGCCTGCAGATTCTGTTCAAACATTCCATCCAGCCTGCCGCAGGCCACATAGGCCAGGTCCAGTGCCGCCGAGCCCGAACGCCTGATCTCATGGCAATGGTAAAACAGCGCCTCCAGCGCCGCAAAGTTTTCGTGGGAGCGGGTCCGGTCGTAGGGGTTAGTCCCAAAGCCGATCAGCGCATCCGTCAGCGGACGGGACGATACACGGATGGGCGCGCCATTTAAAAACGCGCCCTTGCGGTTGGCTACGAACATTTCCTCTAAATAAGGATCGTAGACGATGGCCAGGGCATAGCGCCCCGCCTCGTGCATGGAAAGGGAGATGGCGCTGTGCTTCATGCCATGCATCAGGTTACTGGTCCCGTCGATGGGGTCCAGCACGAAAAAGCAGGGCGCTGTCCGGGCCTTTCCAAGCCCTTCCTCCTCGGCGATCAATATCCCCTCCGGGCATATCTCCTCCAGCGCCTGGGCGATCATCCGCTGAACACGCAGGTCCACCGTGGTCACGTAATTCTGGCTGCCACCCTTTTCAATGACGTCAAAATCCTTTTCAAACTCCACCATCGCCCTGCCCGCCTGGGCGATCAGCGCGATGATGCGCGCCTCTTTATCCATACTGAACTCCGCCTTTCTCCGCCGCGTTTGCGGCAGATGCAAACGCGCTTCTGCCGCCGGTAAATCCCGCTTCATTCTAGCATCGGCCCGCCGCAAATTCAACCGCTACGGGCTTCCTTCCCGCTGCTTTTTATAGTATACTGCTTTAGGATCGCAAGGTTAAAATCCAAAGGAGTAACGGTATGAAAAAAAAGCTGCTATCTTTGCTGCTGTCGATCAGTATGTTACTTTCCCTCTCCGGCTTTGCACTCGCCGCGCCTGAGGAGGGGAACGCGCAAACCACCGTCAAGATCGTGCACACCAACGACCTGCACGGTTACTATACGGCCACCAGCCGCGGACAGATCGGTTTTTCCGCGCTCAAGGCCGTGATCGACCGGGAACAGCCCGCCCTGGTGTTGGACGCGGGGGATACCTTCCACGGGCAGGCCTTTGCCACCGTGGAAAAGGGGGCTTCCATCGCTCAGCTGATGGCTGCCGTGGGGTATGACGCCACGACGCCCGGCAACCACGATTGGCGCTATGGCAAAGACCAGCTCAAGGCCCTGGGACAGGGGCGAAGCTTTAAGATACTGGCCGCTAATGTGGTAACGGACAGCGCCAGCGCCTTTTTTGATGCGCCCTATCTGGTCAAAGACGTGGTAGCCAGCGACAACACCCCGCTGCGGATAGGGGTTTTCGGGGTGATCGACGATGCGTTTTACACCTCCACCCCGCCGGCCCATGTCGCCGGGCTCCAGTTTCTGCCCGAGGCGGATAAGGCCAACGAGATCGCCCAGATTCTGCGGGATGTGGAAAACTGCGATATCGTGATCGCCTTAACCCATCAGGCGGATCTGCCCGGCTTTGTCTCCGCCCTGCACGGGGTGGACGCGGTAATCGCCGGGCACGAGCATCTGCTCATCGATACGGTCTATCCGGATGCCGACGGCCGAGAGGTGCCCGTGGTGGAGGCCGGGTACTATTTTCAAAACATCGGCGTATTGACCCTGGCGTTTGACCCCGCTTCCGGCCGGGTAAATGCCAGCGCTACCACCGCGCGCTTTTTATCCGCCAGCGATGTAGCCGGCCTGTCGGATCCGGCGATCGATCAAACCATTTCTTCAATCGTAGAGCTACAAGAGCCGCTGCTGAATCGGGAAATCGGTCAAAGCACCCGCGCCCTCCCCTATTCCTGGGAGGAACTTCGGGTGAGCGAGCAGGCCATCGGCCGCTTGGTCACCAACGCTTACCGCAACGCTACCGGGGCCGACGTGGCCATCGAAAACGCCGGCGGCATCCGCGCGGGCCTTCCGGAGGGGCAGATCGTCTATAAGGATATGATCAGCATCTCGCCTTACGGAAATACCCTGGTCGTGCGGCAGCTGACCGGGCAGCAGCTTCTAAACGTGCTGGAACACGCCATCGATATCGGCATCCAGTGCGATGCGGTTTACACGCTCCAAAAACAGGCCGTCGCCAATGGGGAGGATCCCTATCAATACGCCTGGCCGGAAAACAGCGGTAGTTATCTACAATTTAGCGGCATCAGCGCCACTTACGATGTGACCCGCCCGGCCGGCAGCCGGGTCGTGCAGGCCCAGATCGGCGGCGCGCCGCTGGACCCGGTGCGCACCTACTCGGTCGCCACGAACAGCTACGTCATTGCGGATGCGGAATATCCGGACATCGTATCGGCGCCCACCCAATACGAAATCTCCACCTGCGAGGAAGCGCTGATCAAATTCATCCAGACCGGCGATTTTGAAAAGGGACTTGACGTCCCCGGCCTGGTCGCCCTGGTTCCAGAGCCGGCGCAGCCCACCCCCAGCGCAACGGTAACGCCCGCCCCCACGGAGAGCGCGCAGGCCTCTCCCGCACCCTCCGGCACAGCATCCCCCAGCGCAGCGCCCACCGCCCAGCCGTCGCCCGCGCCCACTGGCGTTTCCAGTCCGGATACCGGGGACGATGCGCAAACCTATCCCCTGCTGGCCTTGATGCTGGCCGCATTGGTAGCCGCCAACATCGTATTGGCGATCCGCCAGCACACCCGCGCCAAAGAAGATACCCGGCGGTAACACCTTAAATCTATCCCTAGGCCCTGACGAAAGTCAGGGCCTTTTTATTGCACAGCCAGGTTACCCCGCCAATTGTCCCATTGGATATTTTCCTAACCACTCCGCTATACGGTGTGCGGATATGCCTAGCAGGATGAACCAAATATCCCTTTGCCACGTATACTGAAAGTATCCTGACGAAAAAGGAGGTTTGGATGAATGAAAATCAGCAGTTGGCGCACGCTGGCGGCCCTGGTGCTAGCCTTAAGCTGCCTGGTCGTGCTGACCGTTCCCGCGCTGGCCTTCGGCCCGGCCGATGAGCGCATCTATGCCGGCATTGACGTGAGCAAGTGGCAGGGCGAGATCGACTTTGCCGCCGTGGCCGGCGACGGCATCGAGGTGGTCTATATCCGCTCCAGTGTGGGTTCTAGTTATGTCGACCCTTACTTTGAGCGCAATTATGCGCAGGCCAAGGCCAACGGCCTGAAGGTGGGCTTTTATCACTATGTCAACGCCCGCAGCGTGGAGGAGGCCCGGCAGGAGGCCCAATTTTTTGCCGCCACGGTGCGGGGCAAGCAGCCCGAGTGCCGCCTGGTCATGGATTTTGAGTACTTTGGCAGCCTCACAGTCGATCAGATCAACGCCATCTCCCGCGCGTTTTTAGAAACGCTGCAGCAGGCCAGCGGCAAGGAGGTCGCCATCTACAGCAACAGCTATCAAGCCGCGAATGTGTTTGCGGCCGATCTGGCCGTTTACTCCCTTTGGGTGGCGGAGTATGGCGTTTCCGCCCCTGCGGCAAACGGCAAATGGTCGAGCTGGGCCGGTTTCCAGTACACCAGCACCGGCCGCGTTTCCGGCATCAGCGGCAACGTGGACCGGGATCAGTTTACCCAGGCCATGTTCATGAGCGGAGATACGCCCTGTTCCTCCTGCGAGCCGTACCAGCTTTATACGGTGCGCCGGGGCGATACCCTTAGCGCCATCGCCCAGCGGTTTGATACCACCGTCTCCGCGCTGGTGCAGCTCAACGGCATCGCCAATCCCAACCTGATCTATACCGGGCAGGTGCTCAAGGTACCCGGTACGCCGCAGACTACAGTGCAGACCTATACCGTGCGCCAGGGGGATACGCTTTGGGGCATTGCCCGGCGCTTTGGCACCACCGTGCAGTATCTGGCGGGCGTCAACCATATCGCAGATCCCAGCCTGATCTATCCCGGACAGGTGCTGGATATCCACGTAGAGCAAGGCGGCGCTTCGGGCAGCTACACAGTGCGCGCGGGCGATACGCTTTGGGGGATAGCGCAGCGCTTTGGCACCAGTGTTTCTCATCTGGTCGCCCTCAACGGCATCGCTAACCCCAGTTTGATCTATCCCGGGCAGGTCATCAAACTTTAGCGTTAAAAAGCCGGGCAGCCTAAGGCGCGCGCCTATAAGGAGGCAATTTGATTGTCGCAGGGCGGCATGGCTGAAAGGTCATGCCGTCCTACCTTGTCTTTGCCGTTCTACCCCGAATGGACAACCGGGAATATCTTGGCACTCAACCCTTTATAGTTACAACTTAAAATGCGTAGAAATTAAAATTTCCAAATTACATCATATGCAAGTTTTGCCATATATTTCCCGCGTTCGATTATATTACTCTCAGACCACTCTTCCAATTCTCCGTAACGTTCTACAAATTTTCTTGTTGACACAAAATTTGATCGCTTATAGTAAGGAATCTTTTCAGTATAAGTTTTATCAGCAGCACCGCCGTTAATTAGTTCTGCAAGCATAAGTAAATTTCCAATCTTACAATGAGTTTCTGATCCGTCATCATTGGCTATGTGTTCGATAGAAAATTTGTGGACAGTTAGTTCCTGATTGGAGGCTAAATGGTGTTCTTCGATTCCGGAAAGTATGTATTGAACCTCTTTTTTTCGACTTAGGGTCTTATAACTTTTTACCCGGTGTGACCATCCCAAAAGTATAAAATTTGCTTCAAATGTATTGTAATCCGGGTAATATTGGTATAGCTTTAATTTTAATTCATTTAAAGCAGTGATAGCATCCTCATTTTCAATTTTTCGAGCATATTGATATACCATATCTTCTATGGTATTTGATTTACCGTTACACACTACACCGTATCCAAGATAAAAATTTCGAATAAAAACAAAAAACTTTTCCGCATCGCTTTCTGTGATTTTATGACGTTTGTATGCGGAAATTACCGAAAGGAATAGCGGGCGAAATTGCCGATGATTATTACTCAAAAAGAATTGCAATGATTCTTTAATAATCGGATTGTCGCATTCGTCTGGAAAATAAAACATCCGATAAAAGGAGGCCTTTTCATATAGGTCGTCCAAAAAATCTCCCATATGTTGGCGATCGCAAAATTGCTTCACGATTCGAAATTCTGTATTATCCTTGTTAGGCTTTTCGAATCGGTGTGAGACATAATGTGTGAAAAAGCTATCTAATGTTGACCTCCTGCTTATATACAGTTTAGCCTCCATAGAATTCCATTTCATTTTGGCTGTATCAATATTGGCGCGAGGATGAATATACTTAAAAATGTAATTTTTAATCAGCTCGTGCTGCTTCAAATCAACGCCACGCGCATTTAAAATTTCGAAGATATTATAACTCTCTTGCTGATTTGAAGCGCGGATGTCTATTACATCTAATCCCATAATCTTATCTTTAATATTTCCAAGTTCAGCAGCGGGATTTTTGCTGTGATGAATTAACTCTTGAAACTGATTATAAAAAAAGAAAAAACATTGCTTTACATTTACATTATCTTGTGGTGAATTTACCATATATGCTCCGGAGAACAATTTCGGTTTAGATTGTAAGCTGTTATATTCTGTTGATTCCGCAACAATAAATTGGAAATTATCCAAGTCTTGATTATCAACCCGTGCATAAGCTGCTCCCATATCATCTGTGCCAATAATATACTTTGTTACACCGCGAAAACGAGGTTCTTCTCCTATTTCATTGAAAAGTGTACATATAGCACATAACATAAGGGTAATTGTCGTTAAACGCTGTTGGCCATCAATCACGATTAAATCTTTCCCACTGCGCTCAAAAACGAAACTTCCCAAAAAATGAGTCCATTCAATTTCTTGACCTTTTTCTTTGTACTCATTGGAAACATCAAGGCAATATTTTATATCGTCAAAAAGTTCCCTCCACTGCTTTTCTTGCCATACATATTTGCGCTGATACCGTGGAATTACATACCTGACATCTCCAGAAAGAACATCATTAACCTTCTTCTGTTGAGCATCAAAGGCCATTTTCATCTGCCTCCTATTTCAAATGTTCCGAAATAAATATCCAATCTATAATTTATCAAAATTATATCACGATAAGGATTTATCGACAATTGCTAACATAAAAAGCCGATACTGACCCAGTATTATCTGACTCAGTATCGGCTTTTTCTCAAACACTAGCAACTCTGTTTGTCGGCTATTAAGTTTATGGTTATCTCTGCTACTTCCTTATTAGTGTTCCCCACAGGCTGCCCGGCTTTTTTTATTTTTCTCTTCAGCCCTGGCGGATATTGTAAAGCGCGTTGAGCAGCACCCAGTTTTGTACAAACGGGCGCATCAAGTTCCAGTATGACGCTCCCTGTAACCCGTATTCGGGTATCAGCGCCAATTTGGCGCGGATGCTGCGTGCATCCTCAAACCAGACCTCGTGCTGGGTACCCTCATCATAGTAATTAAAATAGGGCGTCTGGGCGATGGGGTCAAACATGATTTCAGCCCCTTTATGCTGCGCCAGCGCTACCGCCTGTTGGTTGCCCAGCGCCCGCGCGCGGGACTGGCCCGCTACATAGGGCAGCGTCCAGTCATAGGCGTAGTTGGGCACGCCTAAAAAGATCTTCTCCGCCGGGATACGGGTCAGCGCGTATTCTACCACCTGCCGCACGCTGTTTAGCGGCGCTACGGCCATGGGTTCGCTATAGGTATAGCCCCATTCATAGGTCATCAGCAGCACGTTATTAGCCGCCTGCCCCAGGCCTTGATAATCAATCCCCTCATAAAGCAGCCCCTCCTGGTCGTCCGAGAGTTTGGGCGCTAATGCAACGGTGACTGTGTAGCCCCGCGGGTTGAGCCGGTCGGCCAAAGCCTGTATAAAGTCTACATACTTTTGCCGGTCCGCCGCGGCGACGGATTCAAAATCCACGTCCACCCCGCCATAACCTTCTTCCACCAGGGTCTCCAGGATCTCCTCGATCAGCCTGCGGACGGCCACCGGGTCGTTCAATAGCTGACTGGCCAGGTCAGTGCTAAATCGCTCATCCTCGTCCAGATTGGATACGTGCAAGATCGGCACTACACCCCATTGCTTGGCCAGGGCGATCAGCCGTTCGTCTTCAATGTCATCCAGTTCGCCATCCGCCTGGGCGCTGTAACTAAACGGCGTCAGATACGTCAGGTAAGGCAGCGCCTGGTGCAGCGTGGCCGGCTCGATAAACGGATAGGCATACCCGTTTACAGCCATCTCGCCCTGCGGCGCATCTGCGTATTCGATCACCAACTCCTGTCCAGGAAAGATCCGGTCCCATCCGCCCAATTCAATGTTGTTGCGGTAAAGCTGGTTGACGCTGATGCCGTAATCCGACGCGATACGCCAAAGCGTATCGCCCGCGACGACCTTGTGCACTACTTTGGGATACTGGATCACCAGGGCCTGCCCTACGGCCAGCCGCACGGGAAACTCCAGCCCATTTTCCACCGTTAATCTATATGACGAAACGCCGTATTGCTGCGCGATGCTCTGTACGCTCTCCCCCGGCTGTACGGTATGGATCACCATCGGTATTCCCCCCTTTATTTTTACTTTAGTATATAAATGCCGCGCTGGAAAAAGAATGAAATTTGCAAAAAGGGCTTGCACTTTTTGCATATCGCAGTTATACTGTGCATATCGTTTATACACAGTATACAAGGAGATCGCATGGATATCATTATCAGCAATGCCAGCGATAAGCCCATTTACGAGCAGATCACCGCGCAGTTCAAGGCCATGATCTTGGGCGGCGAACTGCAGGAGGGTGCCGCCCTGCCCAGCATGCGCCTGCTCGCCAAAGAACTGCGCATCAGCGTGATCACCACCAAGCGGGCTTATGCGGATCTGGAGCGGGACGGCTTTATCGAAACCGTGCCCGGCAAAGGCTGCTTTGTAGCCGGTAAAAATACGGATTTTATCCGCGAGGAGCATTTGCGCCAGGTCGAAGCACACCTGCAGCAGGCGGTAGATGCGGCCAAGCGCTGCGCGCTGCCCTGTGACGAGCTGGTGGAAATTTTACAGGTACTCTACAAAGGAGATGAATAAAATGGAAATGGCGCTGGAGGTGAAAAACCTCAACAAGGCCTATCCCGACTTCGCGCTTAAAGATCTATCTTTCTCGCTGCCCTGCGGCAGTATCATGGGCCTGATCGGGGAGAACGGCGCGGGGAAGACCACGACCCTCAAGGCTATTTTGAATTTGATCCATCGCGACAGCGGCGAGATCACGCTGCTGGGCCACAGGGACGGCGGGCTGGAAAACGCCATTAAGGCGCAGATCGGCGTGGTGTTTGACGAAAGCTGCTTTCACGATAATCTAACGCTTCGCCATATCTCCACCGTTATGGGCGGCATCTACCCCAACTGGGATCCCGCCTATTTTACCCGCCTGACCCGCCAGCTTTCCCTCCCCGAGGGTAAGCCGGTCAAGGCGCTTTCCAAGGGGATGAAGACCAAGCTGTGCATTGCCGCTGCACTGGCGCACCATCCCAGGCTGTTGCTGCTGGACGAACCCACCAGCGGCCTGGACCCCATCGTGCGGGAGGAAATTCTGGATCTTTTTATGGATTTTATCCAGGACGAACGCAAAGCGATCCTGCTTTCCTCTCACATCACCAGCGATTTGGACAAGATCGCCGACTATGTCACCTTTATCCACGAAGGGCAGGTCGCCCTGAGCGATAATAAAGACGAGTTGACCGGCAAGATGGGCATCCTCAAATGCAGCGAGCAGGCGCTGGCCACACTGGATCGCAGCCAGGCGCTGCGCTTGCGCAAAGGGCAGTTCAGCTGCGAGGTGCTGGTCCGGGATAAAAATGCCTATCGTATCCATCACCCCGGCGCCGTGGTCGAACCGGCCACATTGGAAGATATCATGTTGTTTTACGTAAGGGGGCGCACGCTTTGAAGGGTTTGATCGCCAAAGATTTCTTAAATCTCAAACGCTATAGCTTTACCCTGATCCTAATTCTACTGCTCTACGGGGCTATTTTTCTCCCCATGGAGAACAGCGGCTTCGCCGCAGTGGCCACGGTGCTGTGCACCATGATGGTCATCACCACCTTGAGCTACGACGAAATGGCCAAATGGGATAAATACGTTTTGACCATGCCTATCACCCGCCAGCAGCTGGTTTTGGGGAAATACGCCGTCATGCTGATCCTGGCCGCGTTGGGCTGCCTGGTGGGCTGCGTTGCTATCGGGATCCAGGGTATCATCCGCGGCCAGTGGGACCCCGGCGCGCTGTTTATGCAAGCGGGCCTGTTTTGCGGCGCTTCCCTGGTCTTGGGCAGTATTTTGCTGCCGCTGCTCTATAAGTTCGGCGCGGAAAAAGGGCGGCTGCTGTTGCTGGCCGTAGTCCTGATCCCCACCGTTCTATCCCTGGGCTGGCGCTATATCGGCGAGGCGTTGGGGCTGCCCGCGCCGGATCTCGCCGCGCTGGACCGCTGGTTTCAGATCGCCCTGCCGCTGCTGCCCTTGGCCGTACTGGCGATCGTAGCGCTCTCTTACGCCCTGTCCGTACGGATCATGAGCAAAAAAGAATTTTAATTCGCCTATTGATATATAAAAAGACCGCTGCGTTTTGCAGCGGTCTTTTTTATCGCTTTTGGTTAGATGCGGGCCACGCCGCTTTCGCGGGCGGCTTTGGCAACGGCCTCGGCCACAAACTGGCCCACGCGCTTATCCAGCGCATCCGGCAGGATGTACTCCTCGTTCAGTTTGTCGTCCGGCACCAGGTTGGCCAGCGCCTCGGCGGCGGCCACCTTCATCGCCTCGTTGATCTCGGAAGCGCGGCAATCCAGCGCACCACGGAAGATGCCAGGGAAGGCCAGCACATTGTTGATCTGGTTGGGGAAATCGCTGCGGCCCGTGCCCACGATGCGCGCGCCGGCGGCCTTGGCCTCGTCCGGCATGATCTCGGGCGTGGGGTTGGCCATCGCCAGTACGATCGCATCCTTGTTCATGGTGCGCACCATATCCGGGGTCAGCACGCCCGGGGCGGAAACGCCCAGGAACACGTCGGCGCCATTGACGGCATCCGCCAGGGAGCCCTGTTTTTTCTCCAGGTTGGTGATCTTGGCCATTTCCTGCTTGGCAGGGTCCATGCCCTCGCGGCCCTCATAGATCAGGCCCTTGCGGTCGCACATGGCCACGCTCTTGATGCCCAGGCTGAGCAGCAGCTTGGCAATGGCGTTGCCCGCGGCGCCCGCGCCGTTTAAGACCACCTTGATCTCCTCTTTCTTCTTGCCCGTCAGGCGCAGCGCGTTGATCATCGCCGCGGCCACGACGATAGCCGTCCCGTGCTGGTCATCGTGGAAAATCGGGATGTCGCACAGCTCTTTCAAGCGGTTTTCGATCTCAAAGCAGCGGGGCGCGGCAATATCCTCCAGGTTGATGCCGCCAAAGCTGCCGGAGATCATATAAATGGTGTTGACGATCTCGTCCACATCCTTGGAGCGCACGCACAGCGGGAAGGCGTCCACATCCGCAAACTCCTTAAACAGCGCGCATTTGCCCTCCATAACCGGCATACCGGCCTCCGGGCCGATATCGCCCAGACCCAGCACGGCGGTGCCATCGGTAATGACGGCTACCAGGTTGCTGCGGCGGGTCAGCTCAAAGGACTTGTCATAGTCGTCATGGATGACCATGCAGGGCTCGGCAACACCGGGGGTGTAGGCCAGGGCCAGCTCCTCACGGGTGTTGATGGAAGCGCGGGAGACCACTTCGATCTTGCCCTTCCACTCATAATGCTTTTTCAGCGACTCTTCACGGATATTCATATTGTCCTCCTCTTATGAAATCGAATCTTTCTTAGTCCTCAAAGGGGAATTTATACTGCGTCAGGCCCAGCTCGTCGCGCACGGCGATGAACTCCTTCTGTACAGACTCGTTGATGGGCACGCCGTCCTTGCGGGCCAGACGGATCTCGTACTCCTTCTCGCCGGCAGTGTAGATGCGCTCTGCACCCGGGGCTTTTTTGGCGCTGCGCACTTCGCGGATAATGTCGCCCGCCTTCTTGCGGCAAACATCCTCGCCCATGAAGTGGTCGGTATCGATGGCGATGAAGAAGTGACCCAGGTGGAAGGGGCGCTTCTCGCCGTTTTCGCCCTTGCCGATCAGCGCTTTGCCGTAGCTGCCATCCTGCAGTACCGCGGAAAGGAACTCTACGAACATCGCAAAGCCGTAGCCCTTGTAGCCGCCCAAATCTTCGCCGATGCCGCCCAGCGTGGTCAGCGCCGCATTGCCGCTGCCGATAGCCTTAAGCGCCGCGCCCGCGTCGCCCTCAATGGCCTTGCCATCCGCGCCCACTACCGTACCGGCATGCAGATTCTCGCCGATGCGCTCATAGTACTCCAGCTTGCCGTTCTGGGTGATGGAGGTAGCCGCGTCAAAGTTGAAGTCAAACGCCTCATCCGTGGGCACGCCCAGGGTAAGGGGGTTGGTGCCGAACATGCCCTCTACGCCAAAGGTCGGCGCAACGGTGGGCCGGGCGTTGGTGCCGGTCAGGCCGATGCAGCCCTGTTTAGCCGCCATGGTGGTGTAGTAGCCGGCGATGCCATAGTGGCAGGAGTTGCGCACAACCACCATGCCCATGCCGTACTTTTTAGCCTTATCAATAGCCAGCTGCATGGATTTATAGCCGATGACCTGGCCCATGCCGTCATGCCCGTCCACCACAGCGGTGGTCTCGGTCTCTTTCACGATCTCATAATTGGTCACGGGGTTTTGGATGCCCGCCTTGATGCGGTCCAGATAGATAGGCTTAAAGCGGTTGCACCCGTGGGACTCGATGCCGCGCTTGTCGCTCTCCAGCAGCACGTCCGCACAGATCTTCGCGTCCTCCTCCGGGATGCCGTAGCCTTTAAAAGCGTCTACTACGAAATTGGTAATCGTGGTCCAATCGACGATGTTGGTTTTAGCCATGATCCATTTTCCCCTTTCTTCATTGCCTTTAACGAATCGATTGACGGTAGAAACCTGCGGCGCTATAGGCGCAAAAAAAGAGTAAAAGTACTTTACGTGTATAGCAAACACGCCCATACCTTTACTCTTCATCTCTAAAGGTTTCTACACCTTTAATCTAGCATATTTTTATCCAATTGGCAAGACGGCCAAGCCTAAAAGATATCGCTTAATACCAGGCAGGCGCCCGCTAAGTTGATCATCCAGGCCACCACCGAGATCACCAAAAAGATGATGCTCAGTACCAAGCCTGCCACCGCCCGCCCCCGAGCGGAAGAGCGCATGCCCGGCACCGCGCTGACGATGCCGATGATCGAGGTAGCCAGCCCGCCCAAGGGGATCAGCCACGTCACGATGGAGACCAGCCCCATCACCAGCGAAAGGGTGGCCTTGTTCACCGGGTCGTGCATCTTGGGCGGCACAGGCTGTGCCGCTTCCGCTGCAGCCGGTTCGCTTTGCGCTGCGGGCGCAGCGTCCGTATCAGCCCTACGCTCCGCCGTATTTACTGACGCGGATACCGCGGGACTTTCTGCCTGCGTCACCGCCGTGGCTGGTTCGCTTTGCGCTGCGGGCGCAGCGCTATCGGCCAGGCTTTCAGGCTCATCCTGAGGCGCGGATACCGCAGCCCTCTTCGTCTGTTCCGCTGTTACCGGCTGGGCGGGTATTTGCTCAGCTCCGCCCTGTCCTCCGGGCTGCTGCAACAGCGCGATCAGGGCCTCCACCCGTCCGCGAAGCATCTGCTTTACCGCAAAGCCCCAGAAGCCGTTCAGCCCCATCTCGCCGCAATACACCCCGGGCAGGATGGCAAACTTAAGCCAGGCCTCGATCTGCACGCCGCCCTGCCGGCAGGTGGTCTTGACAAACTGGGGCGCCGTCATCAGCCCCACGCCCTTTTTCCATACCCGCTCGCCCTTATAATCGGTGAGCACAAAACCCTCTTTGTCAAAAAAGTCCCCTATGATCCGCTCCGCCGTCTCCACCGGCCAGCTGATCGCCACATCGTTTTGATAACGCTTGCCCATAGCCCGGTTTCCGCCTCCTTTTTTAATCCTTTACGCTTCCTATATTTATATTATATTTTCAGGCGCTATGCCCTTTGCGCAAGGATTTCCGCGACCGCGCGCAGCACCTTTTCCATCTCTTCCTCCGTGCCGATGGTAATGCGCAGGTAATTATCGATCCGCGCTTTGGAAAAGCGGCGCACCAGTATGCCCCGTTCCCGCAGCGCGGCAAACATCTCCTGGCCGCTTACCCCCTGAGGCGGCGCGGCAAACACAAAATTCGCGCGGGAGGGCAGCACTGTAAAGCCCATCGCCCCGATGGCGGCGGCAAACCGCTCCCGGGTGGCCATGACTTTAAGCGTCTGCTCCTTGGTATAGGCTTCGTCCTCAATAGCTGCCTGCGCACCGGCCAGCGCCAGCCGGTCCAGTGGATAGGAGTTAAACGAATCCTTTACCCGCGTTAGCCCTTCGATCAAATGGGCTTGCCCCAGGGCATAGCCGCCCCGCAGGCCCGCCAGCGCGTGTGATTTGCTTAAGGTGGTGATCACCAGAAGGTTCGGATAATCCCGAATATAGGGCACCATGGACTCGGCCCCGAACATCACGTACGCCTCGTCCACCACCACCACGCGGTCCGGGTCGGCCTCCAGGATGCGCAGGATATCCTGCGCCGCCAGCGCCTGGGCCGTGGGCGCATTGGGGTTGGGGAAGATCACCCCGCCGGAGGGTTGCAGATAATCCTCCACCCGGATGCAAAGTCCTTCGTCCAGCGGCACCTCCCGGTAGGGGATGCCGAACAGTCCGCAAAACACCGAATAAAAGCTATAGGTAATGTCCGGGAAAAGCAGCGTTCGTGAGGCATCAAAAAACGCCTGGAAGGCCAGCGCCAACACCTCGTCCGATCCGTTGCCGGCAAAGACCTCCTCTATCCCCAGCCCATGCCGCTGCGCGATCGCCCGGCGTAATCCGCGGGCCTCCGGGTCGGGATAGAGCCTAAGCCCCTCGCCTGCCGCCGCACGAATGGCCTCCAGCGCCCGCGGAGACGGGGGATAGGGATTCTCATTGGTATTTAATTTGATATACTGCCGGTCCTGCGGCTGCTCGCCCGGAACGTACGGTTCCAGACGCTGGGTTACGGCGCTCCAAAGCTTTTCCATCACATTCCACCCTCTGTCCTTTCGGTATCCGCGGCCTATCCCTGCGCTGCCGCGGCCCTTCTGCCTTGTATTTTATCACATTAGCGTGCAAAAGTACAGGGGTTTCCCCAAGGGTATTCGTAGCGCTTATCCCAGGTTTAGGCGCGGCCCGCGGCGGGAATTTGTATTATATAGAAGTCACGCCCCCTTTTCCTTGACAAGCCTTTAACAGAAAAGATATAATAAGGGCGGTAAAGATGCCGGTAAAGCCGATCCGGGGTGGATGGCGCATTGCCGTGGCTTTGCCGCGTTTGTTTATACCCTATCCAACGTACAATTTTTAAGGAGGTTTCCTACATGGCTAAGAAAATTACCATTGATGGGAATACCGCCGCCGCCCATGTGGCGTATGCATTTTCGGATGTAGCGGCGATCTATCCCATCACGCCTTCGTCCACCATGGCTGAAGTGTGTGACGACTGGGCTGCCCATGGCCGTAAGAATATTTTCGGTCAGACGCTGAAGATCAGCGAGATGCAGTCTGAGGCCGGTGCCGCCGGCGCCGTACACGGCTCTTTGGCCGCCGGTGCCCTGACCACCACCTTCACCGCTTCCCAGGGCCTGCTGCTGATGATCCCCAATATGTATAAGATCGCTGGCGAGCTTTTGCCCTGCGTCTTCCACGTAAGCGCCCGCGCCCTGGCTGCGCACGCGCTGTCCATCTTCGGCGACCATCAGGACGTTATGTCCACCCGTGCCACCGGTTTTGCGATGCTGGCTTCCGCTTCCGTACAGGAGGTTATGGACCTGGCTACCGTAGCGCACCTGGCCACGCTGAAGGCTTCCGTGCCCTTTGTGCACTTCTTTGATGGGTTCCGTACCTCTCACGAAGTGTCCAAGATCGAGGATATCGATTATGAAGATCTGGCCAAGCTGGTGGATTATGACGCCATCGAGGCTTTCCGCAAACGCGGCATGAATCCTGAGCATCCTCATCAGCAGGGTACCGCTCAGAACCCGGACATCTACTTCCAGAACCGCGAGGCGGCTAACAAGTATTATCAGGCCGTGCCCGAGATCGTGGAAGAGGAGATGAAAAAGGTTTCCGCCCTCACCGGCCGCGAATATCACCTGTTTGATTACGTGGGCGCGCCCGATGCTGACCGCGTCGTCATCATTATGGGTTCCGGCTGCGATGTGGCGGAGGAGGCCGTTAACTACCTCACCGCTAAGGGTGAGAAGGTCGGCGTGCTGAAGGTTCGCCTGTATCGTCCCTTCTCGGCCAAGCACTTTATCGCTGCCCTGCCCAAGAGCGTCAAGAAGATCGCCGTGCTGGACCGCACCAAAGAGGCCGGTTCTCTGGGCGAGCCGCTGTATCAGGATGTTTGCACCGTGCTCTCTGAGAACGGCATGAGCGATATCGCGGTGTTCGGCGGCCGTTATGGCCTGGGCTCCAAGGAGTTCACGCCTTCCATGGTCAAAGTGGTTCTGGATAACCTGGCTGCTGCCCAGCCCAAGAACAACTTCACCGTGGGCATCAACGATGATGTGACGTTCACCTCCCTGCCGGAGGGCGAGCTGATCGACACCGTACCGGAAGGCACCTTCTCGGGCATGTTCTACGGCCTGGGTTCTGATGGTACCGTCGGCGCCAACAAGAACTCCATCAAGATCATCGGCGACCATACCGATATGTTCGCCCAGGGCTATTTCGTGTATGACTCCAAGAAGTCCGGCGGCATCACGATCTCGCACCTGCGCTTTGGCCATAAGCCCATCCAGTCCGCCTATCTGATCGATCAGGCCGACTTTGTGGCTTGCCATAACCCGTCCTATGTGACGCGCTATAACATGCTTTCATCCATTAAGGATGGCGGCACCTTCCTGCTCAACAGCCCCTGGTCGCCTGAGGAGATGGACGAGCAGCTGCCCGCTTCCATGAAGAATGTTATCGCCAAAAAACACTTGAAGTTCTACACCATCGACGCGATCAAGATCGCCGGCGAGGTGGGCATGGGTGGCCGCATCAACACCATCATGCAGGCCGCGTTCTTCAAGATTTCGAACGTAATCCCCTACGAGCAGGCTGAGGATTACATGAAGCAGGCCGTTAAAAAGTCCTACGGCCGCAAGGGCGATAAGATCGTCAACATGAACTATGCCGCTATCGATAACGCCATCAGCGGCCTGGTCGAGGTGAAGGTGCCCGAGTCCTGGGCTACCACCACCGAGGGCGCCGTTCCCGTCAAGGTGCAGGCTCCCGATTATTTCAACGAGGTCATCCATCCGATCCTGGCGCAGGAAGGCGACAAGCTGCCGGTTTCCACCTTCTCTGCTGATGGCCGCGTTCCCACCGGAACCACCCAGTACGAAAAACGCGGCATCGCCGTTAACGTACCCAAGTGGATCCCCGAGAACTGCATTCAGTGCAACCAGTGCTCGCTGGTCTGCCCGCACGCGGCGATCCGCCCGGTCATCGCTAAGGCTGAGGATCTGAATGGCGCGCCGGAAGGTTATACGCATAAGAAAGCCATTGGCAAGGGCTTAGAGGGCATGGAGTTCCGCATTCAGGTCTATCCGCTGGATTGCACCGGCTGCGGCAACTGCGCGGACGTTTGCCCGTCCAAGCAGAAAGCCCTGGTCATGACGCCGCTGGCCGAAGTGGAACCCATCGAGAGCCCCAACCTGGCCTTCTCCGAGAAGCTGCCCAAGGTCGAGGTACCGGTGAGCAAGGCTACCGTTAAGGGCAGCCAGTTCCTCCAGCCGCTGTTCGAGTTCTCCGGCGCCTGCGCTGGCTGCGGCGAGACGCCTTATGTCAAGCTGGTTTCTCAGCTGTTTGGCGATCGCATGGTCGTTGCCAACGCGACGGGCTGCTCCTCCATCTATGGCGGTTCCGCCCCGACCTGCCCGTACACCACCAACGAAAAGGGCCAGGGTCCCGCTTGGGCCAACAGCCTGTTCGAGGATAACGCGGAGTTCGGCTTCGGCATGAACCTGGCGTTCAATCAGCGCCGCGCCAAACTGGCCGACATGATGATCGACGCCATGGAGGGCGCGCCGGAAGATCTGAAGGCCGCCTATCAGGCTTGGCTGGATGGCAAAGAGGACGCCGACGCTTCCAAGGCTGCCGCTGCCGCGCTGAACGAGTTGCTGCCCAAGTACGCCGATAAGTGCGAGAAGGCTGCCGCTATCTTAGCGCAGAGCGATTTGTTCGTTAAGAAATCCGTCTGGATCTTCGGTGGCGACGGTTGGGCTTACGACATCGGCTACGGCGGATTGGATCACGTGCTGGCCCAGGGCGAGGATGTGAACATCCTGGTTCTGGATACCGAGGTGTATTCCAACACCGGCGGTCAGGCCTCCAAGTCCACGCCTACCGGTTCCATCGCCAAGTTCGCTGCCGCCGGCAAGCGCACCCGTAAAAAGGATCTGGGCATGATGGCCATGAGCTACGGCTATGTGTACGTGGCCACGGTCGCCATGAGCGCGAACCCCAATCAGCTGATCAAGGCTATGACCGAGGCGGAAGCTTATCACGGCCCGTCCCTGATCATCGCTTATGCGCCGTGCATCAACCATGGTATCAACATGAGCAAGTCTCAGGCGGAGATCAAAAAGGCGGTTGAGGCCGGTTACTGGCCGCTGTATCGCTTCAACCCGGAGCTGGAAGAGCAGGGCAAGAACCCGTTCTCCCTGGATTCTAAGGAGCCCACGGGCGACTTCCAGGGCTTCCTGGCCGGCGAGATTCGCTATGCTTCCTTGAAGAAGCAGTTCCCCGAGGTTGCCGATGAGCTGTTCGAGAAGACCGAGGCGGACGCCAAGGCCCGTTTGGATAGCTACAAGCGCCTGGCTGCGGAATAAAACCTAACCCATATAAAAAGAGAGCAGATTTTTCTGCTCTCTTTTTTCTTTTGCACAGCTTTGGAATATTCATGGAATGCCGCGCTTGCGCGCTTCCCTGCTGTTGAAAAGCACCTGAATACGGACGGTATCAACTTATCCCCAGGCCTCTATAAAGGAATACAATATAAAAAAAGGCTAGCCGATCATCCTCGGCCAGCCTTTCTTATATCTTTTATGGAGCGGTAACTATTTGGCCGCTTTCTTTCTGCCGTACAGCACCGTTCCCGCAATGCCCAAGCTACTCAGAAGCAGGAGTGCCGCCCACACCATCATGTTGTTCGTCTCGCCCGTCTTCGGGGTTGCAGTTTCTGTTGCGGTACCATCCGTGGTCTCCGCCACAGGGGTAGGCGTAGCTTCCGCAGGCTTTACGCTGGGATCGGCCGCGCCGCAGACGCTGCACTTACCATCTACGTAGTTATGCGGCAGTTTTGCGATCACCGTGCCCTTTTCCAGCACCTCGCCGCAGCCCTTGCAGACCTTATCGCCCGTGTATCCTTCCTCGGTACAAGTCGCCTCTTTCGCGTTGATGATCTCGGTTTCAACATGCCCCGTTGCAGAAACTATGTCCGTTTCCTTATAGCCGCATACGCAGGCACGCTCCTTGCTTCCTTGCTCTGTTTCCGTGGGCGCCTTTACTTCCGTCCAATCCCCAAAGCTGTGGCTCGCCATCGAGTAGCGGATGCTGCCCTCTTTATCCGGGCAGTCGGCATCTTGGCATTCCTGCCAGTGTTGGTTTTCGTCGTACTGATAAGCACCATAGTTATGCAAAAGCGGCATATCCACATCCATTACAATGCTTCTCCCATTGTCGCCGCCATCCCGAATCGCCACGGGCGTTACGGTCTGGCCGTTGACCCGCACGGTCACATCCTCTTTTTGAATATTGCTTACATCAAAACTGTAGCCGCTGTTGGTCCAAATATAAAGGTACAGTTGGTAGGCGGTGTGCGCCTGCAGCGGATCGGTTACCGGAATATCATGGTCGCTGACTACGCCTTTATAGATAAGTTTCGCATTCTGTACAAATACCTTCTCGGAATCCGCCGTTACATTGCTCTCGGCCCAGGTATTCCCTACGACCAGATTCTTGACGGTAAGCGCTAGCGTATCCACTTGCTCACTTAACGCATCCATAAAAAAGACGATCTGCACGCTGCCGTCGGCCTCGGTTTTCGTTACAAAGGCATATGTGGGCTTTTTACCGTTGACCGTTATAAGGTCCTTTATGTTGTCGTTCGTCATAGCCGGTAATAAATACCCATCTTCCGCTTTCAGGCTAATGTAGTGACAGTAGCGTATCCCTTTTTCAAACTTCCCTGTCACTTCATTATATTGGGCATCCCGCCAGCCCCCAATAGCGGTTAAGGTAACGCCCTGCGTAGTCGTCGTAATGTTAGCATCTGCCATCGGCTGGCCGATCCCATAACCGCTTACGGACAGGGAAACCGCCGCTATGGGCTCCGCTGCGGCTGCGGCCATCGGAATCAGTCCAAGCGTTAGGGCGCAACACAGTAAAACAACCAGCAGCCTTTTTGCCTTCTTCATAAAAGATACCCCTTTCTTTTCTCCTCGAAAGGGGCGGCTTGCTACTACTATTTTCCCCCCGAGGACATGATGTGCCTTTCCTCAGAGGTGTTTCCTCAGAGGTGTTTCCTCAGAGGTGTTTCCTCAGAGGTGTTTCCTCAGAGGTGTTTCCTCAGAGGTGTTTCCTCAGAGGTGTTTCCTCAGAGGTGTTTCCTCAGAGGTGTTTCCTCAGAGGTGTTTCCTCAGAGGTGTTTCCTCAGAGGTGTTTCCTCAGAGGTGTTTCCTATACATTAAAAATGTTACGCCCTTCCGGTCGTATTTGCAACATGTTTTTTACTTCTTTTTTCCTAATATATAAACTGCTTTAAAGGCCCTATTCACCCAAACGTTAACATCCTTCCTAAGTCCGTTTTATAACCGGGGATCGTTCAGCTAAAACGCAAAAACCGCACAGGTCTTTACAGCCTGCGCAGCATTTGCCAAAATAAATGTTTGCTATTTATATCCAAGCGGATCGTTCCGCTATCCTTTCAGTTGGTAAACCGTCCCCTGCGCAGCGCCCGTAAAGCGCACGCGGGTGAAGGGCGTTTTAGGAAACACTTGCGCGCTCATCACCTGGCGGCCGCCATCAAAAAACGCTTCCACCGTCTGCGTATCGAAAATCAGCCGCATCGCCAAATCCTCGTCCTCAGTCAGCCGCTTGCAGACCGCTCGCGGATAAAAATGCGGCGAAAAGGCTACCTGCCCCGCGCGGGATCGGTCGATATAGTACTGGCCATCCTCATCCAGCCCCACCGCCAGACAATCTCCGCTGTCGTTCTCAAACCGGCAGGCATAAGGCGTATCGCTGTTTAATGTGATCTCAAAACATTCGCCAGGCAGGGCCACCGCTCTTTCCCGCTCGGGCAGGGTATCAAATGTGATAAACGGACCCCGGCAGCGCTTTAGCTCTTCTATCGGCCGCTGTGCCAGCACCAGGCGTCCCTTGGCTCTGGCCAGCCGCAGCTCCCTTGGTACGCACATCGTCCCACGGTATGGCCCGGTGGGCGTCTTATCCGCATAGGCCCAGTTGCTTTGCCACGCCATCATGATCCGCCGCCCGCCAGGCGCTTGGTTGTAGGTCACGCCGGCATAGCAGTCAGCCCCCTCGTCCAGCCAGATTGATGCCTGAAGCTGCGGATCGGCCACAAATTGTCCTTCCGAAAAATCGCCGATCAAATACAGCGTGCGCGAGCCGCCTTGCGCCGGCGCCATCGAAATACTACACAGCAAAATCCAGTACATCTTGCCGTCCGGCGCCGTCAGCGGAAACACGTCCGGGCATTCCAACACGCCGGAGGGGACGGTTCCCGGCCGGAGTATCTCCCCGGTCTTTTCCCATCCGCGCAGGTTTTCCGATTGATAAAAGCAGATCCGGTCCCCTGCCGCCAGCGCCATCCGCCAAAGCGTTTCGCCCTCTACGCGGAAGACCTTGGGGTCCCGAAAATCTGGAATCCCGGGATTCTCCAGGATCGGGTTCCCGGGATAGGGCCTAAAAAAGATCCCGTCACTTGACCAGGACAACCCCTGCTGCTCCACGCTGCCGTGCTGCGTATAGCAAAGCACCATCGGGTCGCGTCCGCTGCCCAGGTGCGAGGTATTCCCCACATCCACCACCGCGCTGCCCGAAAAGGCCATCCCCTGGTCGTTCGGCTTCAGGGCCACCGGCAGGTGGCGCCAGCGCAGCAGATCCCGGCTGATGGCATGGCCCCAGTGCATCGGTCCCCATAGCGTACTGCGGGGATGGTGCTGGTAAAAAAGGTGATACCAGCCATCCCGGTACACCAGCCCATTGGGGTCGTTGATCCACCCCTTTTTGGCGGTAAAATGCAGCTTGGGTCGGTATGTCGCCATATGGCCCTTCCTCCCTCTTTACTTCCCCGGGAATTGTGCGGCCGCCCGCTCCAGCGTACCGCCCGTTAAGCGGTGCACCGTCCACTCATCCATCGTACGCGCTTCCAGCGTCTGGTAGAATTGCAGCGAAGGGGTATTCCAATTCAGGCAGGTCCACTCCATCCTAGCGCAATCCCGCTCTACAGCCAACTGCGCCAGGAAGCATAAAAGGGCCTTGCCGTATCCTTTGCCGCGGTATTCCGGCAACACGAAAAGGTCCTCCAGATAAAGGCCCGGCTTGCCCGTAAAGGTCGAAAAGTTTTCAAAAAACACGGCAAAACCCACCACGGTATCCCCTTCATAGGCCAATATCGCCTCTGCGGCGCGGCGTACAAACAGGGATTGGTGCAGTATTTCCCGCGTCACCTGAACCTGATCGCTCATCTTTTCATATTCCGCGATGTGTTTGATAAAATCCAAAACGGTATCCACATCTTGCTCGGTCGCAAATCGCAGATAGAAATCCGGCAGCTTTGTTTCAATACGCGTACCCACCTTTATCCTCACCTCATTAAAACCCAAAATCATATTTTAATAAAATTCGCTCTACGGGAGCGAATCCCTTTTAAATCCCCTCAATTTTCGCAAAAAAAGGCCGGCAATACTGCCGGCCTCATGGTTCGGTTCGTTATCATCCTTGAGTTTGGTGTTCCTTGACCGTTACGCAGGCCAAATGCTGTTCAGCGCTTCCATCGTCAGGTCCAGTTTTGCGTCGTTATCCTCCATCGCCTTGAGCTTCGGGCTGAAGGGTTCTACCGCCACCGGCCCTTCGTAGCCAATTTTGACTAGCGCATCCATAAAGGTATCGATGTCCAGTACCCCGGTCTCCCGCGGCAGGGCACGGGGATTATCCGGCTGCTCGGGCAGCGTATAACCGGCCACCGCGTCGTTGACGTGCACCAACACGATCTGCTCCTTTTTCAGCCCGTACACATCCTTCATATCGTGTCCGGCGGTATAGCAGTGGTGGCAATCCAGCAGCAGCCCGCAGTTCCCGGTTCCAATCGCATCGCACAGCTCCAGCATCTGCGGGATATTATAAATGAAGGGATTGGGATGGGTATCCCTGGCTTTTTGCACGCCCACAAATTCCAGACCCAGGGCAATGCCAAACTCCTTGAGGATCGCCGCATACCGCCCCAGGCGCTCCACCATAAAATCAAAATGCTGCTGATAGGTCATCGTTTCATGCCAGGGCGTGATCCAGGTGTAGCACCCCTTTCCGCCAAGGCGCGCAGCCGTTTCCGCCATGGTCTTGAGCTGCTCGGCCCCCGCTTCAAATTCCGCCTTGTCCGCAGCCTTATAAGCCAGCGGCAGCGCAAACCCAGCGTTATTCAACCCCCACTGCGCCAGCGCATCCCGCACTTTGTCCTCACCAATCAGCGCGGCCCCGTCCGGCGGCACCTCAATGCCCTGAAAGCCGTGGCGCCCCGCCAGGGCGATCCCCTCTAAAAGCGGCACATCTACGTTTACACAGCCTAAGACAACTGATTTATACATAGGCATTTAACTCCTTTATTCAAGTTGACTATTCGTGGTTAAATACGTATTCCGTGTAGCCCGTGGTGATGCCCGAGGCCAAAGCCGCCGGCCGCTCGCAGGTGCTTTGCAGGTGATAGTACCGCTCTGTTTCGCCGGATTCGATCATGCCGAAAGAAGCCTCCAGGAAGTGATAAGCCATCGAGGCGTCCGTGCGCGCTTTGCGCCCGTTGCGGATCGCATAGGCAAACTCCGCCACGCCGATGCCCCGCATGTTCGGGTCCGTATAGGCATGGGTATGCTGCACCACATAAGGCTCGCGGTACCCAACCCGGGTCACCTTCACATCGCCTCCAAAGCAGTTGGGGTCCGGGCAGGTCAAAATGCCTTCGGAGCCGTAGATCTCCAACTGCGGGGTCTCCGAGAAGCACTCCGTCGTGGTCATGATCGTGCCTAGCACGCCGCTTTCAAATTCCAGCGCGCCGATGGTATTGGTGGGCGATTGGGTCTTGACCTGGTCGCCATATTCAGGATGGTGGGGATTGACATAGGGCTTTTCCTTGATATTGGTCTGCGCAAAGCCCGCCACGCGACGGATGGGCCCTAAAAGATTGATGAGGTTGACAAGATAATAGCATCCTACATCAAATATAATACCACCGCCGGGATAAGAAGGGAATGGGAACTTCGGCTCGGCGCCGCCCAAAACGTAAGAACCGCGGATCAGCGTAGCCCGGGCCATGATGGGTTTGCCGATGATCCCCGCGTCCAGCAGGTGCCGGGCGGTTTGATACCCCGCACCCAAGAAGGTATCCGGCGCATTGCCGATGTACAGCCCCTTCTCCCGCGCCATGTCCATCAGTTCCTTGGCCTGCCCCAGCTCCGCGCACATGGGTTTTTCGCAATACAGGTGCTTTCCGGCCTCCAGAATCTGCTTGCTTACGTTATAATGCTCCGTCGGATAAGTGGTGTTGACCACGACCTCGATCTCGGGATCGCTTAAGATCTCCTCGTTGGTCATCTGCCGGATGCCGAATTCGGCCGCCCGCGCCGCGGACTTCTCCGGAATGATATCCGAACAGCCCACCACATCCAGAATATCAAAGTTATACACCATGTTTTTCAGGTACTCGCCACTGATCACGCCAGCGCCAATCAGCGCTACCTTTACCGGTTTCCAGGGTTTAAGCATGGTTTTTCCTCCTTAAACGCGCACTTGCGCCCATAAAGAAGGCCCTGCCAGGGGGAAGGGAACACGCAGCCTTCCCCCCTAACATAGGCCCGAAATTAGCAGTTGTTCTGATCCATCCGGAGTCTTATTTGTCCAGGTCCGCAATCAAGCCTTCCAGCTGGGTCTGCAGGGTCGCCAGGGTATCTTTCCAGCCATCTTCATCCATGGTCAGCGCAGCCTGCATGCAGGTCTGGTCAAACTTCTGGCCCTCGACCGAAGAGGCACTGGGCACGCCGCTCTGCAGCGGGTAAACCAGCTGTACCGCATTAGACAGTACGCGGTCGATGATCTGCGCGCGCTGCGGCTTTTTAAATTCGTCGCCTTCCAGATAGCTGATGCGCGCCGGGAAGCCGTCCTGCTTACCGTCGGTCCAGATGGTGTAGGTGTTCTCAGAATACCACTTGAGGAACTTCATGCCTTCCTCTTTATTCTGGGATTGTTCAAACATCATGTAGGCGTTGGGGTTGACCTGCCCGTTCTTCGTGCCGCTGGGCGAGGTCAGCGGCGGCATAACAGCCACCTGATCGATGGTCATTCCGCCGTTCAAATAGGTGTTGAAACCGCCTGCCGAGCGGATCGAAATGCCCGCCTTGCCGGCCATGAACAGCTTATCCGCGTCGTCACCACTATAGTTGACGATACCTTCGGGCAAAGAGCCATCCTTTTGCAGGGTATTAAACAGCTTCATAACCTGCAAGTTGCGCTCGTTATCCACATTGGCTGTGCCATCTTTGTTGTAGCACATGCCGCCGTTGCCGGTGGCAAACTGCATGAACGGGCCGGCGCTGCCAGTGGTCACGCCAAAGGTGACGCCATAGATCCCCTGATCCTTATCCGTCAAGGCCTTGGCTATGGCGATAAAGTCATCATAGGTTTCAGGCATTTCCAGCCCTTTTTCTTCCAGCCAGTCGATGCGGATAAAGGTCGCCCGCGGGTCGTAGTTGAACGGAACGCCGACCTGCTTGTCGTGGAAACGCCAGTAATCCAGCATCCCCTCGTAGAAGTCTTTATCCGTGCCCTCTTTTTTCCACTCGTCCACGATCCACTGCAGGTCCGCCATCTCGTCGTTGGTGGAGAACTGGAAGGGCATATAGCCGCCGCCCGTGCAAACATCCGGCGCGCCGTTGGAGGCTACGGCCGTAGAGAACTGCTCATACCAGTTGCTCCAGGGCAGGTTCGTGTACTCGATGGTGACATGAGGCGCCACTTCCGAGGTATACTTGGCGATGATCTTTTCGGATTCTACCGGAAATGCCTCCGCCGGGCCCCAGGCCATATCCCAGAATTTCAACGTGACGGGTTCCGCCGCGCTGGTAGATTCTGTTGCGGTAGCGTCCCCGGAGGTCTGCGCGCCGTCGGTTGGCTCGGTTGCGGGCGCGCCGCCGCAGCCTATGGCTGAGAAAGCCATTGCCACGACCAGCAGCAGGCCGCATAGCATTGAGATACGTTTGGACATGTGTGTTTTCCCCCTTCATTGGCCTTTTCTTTTATATCGGCCTTTTTATAAGTACCGCCCCGCTGTTTAGGGCGGTTCCTATCTTCATCAGTGGTTAAATACATATTCGGTATAGCCCGTAGTAATGCCGGAGGCCAGGGCAGCCGGGCGCTCGCAGCTGCTTTGCATTTCGTAATAGCGTCCCGTTTCGCCAGATTCGATCATCCCCACCGTCGCCTCCAGGAAATGATAGGCCAGTTCCGCATCCGCCCGCGCCTTGCGGCCGTTACGGATGGCGTAAGCGAAGTCTGCAACGCCGATGCCCCGGCAATTCGGGTCGGTATAGGCGTGGGTCAGCTGCACCGGGAAGTATTCTTTATTGCCGGTGCGCCGCACCAGTACCTCGCCGCCAAAGCAGTTGGGGTCCGCACAGACGATCGTGCCTTCCGTCCCATAGATCTCGAGCTGCGGGGTCTCTGAGAAGCACTCCGATGTCGTGGTGATGGTCCCCAAAACGCCGGAGGCAAATTCCAGCGCGCCCAACGTATTGTTAGGGGACTGAACTGGGATGGTCTGCCCATACTGCGGATGAGCGGGATTAACATATAACTTTTCCTTTGAAACCGTTTGAGAGAAGCCGGCGACCCGCTTGATGGGCCCCAGCAGATTGATCAGATTGACGAGGTAATAGCACCCCACGTCAAACATGATGCCGCCGCCGGGATAGAAGGTAAACGGCAGCTTTTCTTCAGCACCGCCCATCAGGTGGTACCCGCGGATCAGCGTAGCCCGGGCCGTGATGGGCGTACCAATCATCCCCATATCCAGCAGCTTGCGGGCGGTTTGCGCAGCTCCGCCCAGGAAGGTATCCGGCGCGTTGCCGATATACAGGCCCTTTGCGCGCGCCATATCCAGTAGCTCCTTGGCCTCTTCCTTCGTTGCGCTCATCGGCTTTTCGCAATAGAGGTGCTTGCCCGCCTCCAGGATCGATTTGCTTACAGTGTAATGTGCCGTGGGATAAGTGGTGTTGACCACGACCTCAATCTCAGGGTCGCTCAGGATCTCTTCATTGGTCATCTGCCGGATGCCGAATTCTTTTGCCCGGGCGGCCGACCGCTCCGGAATGATGTCCGAGCATCCCACCACATCCAGTATGTCGAAATTGTGTACCATGTTATTCAGGTACTCTCCGCTGATCGTCCCCGCGCCAATCAACGCCACTTTCACCGGTTTCCAAGGAATCAACATGATTAAAAGACCCTCCTTCGTTTTACATACCGTGGTAATATAGATGATTTTTCTCTCCCCTATGTCCTTTTTGGGTATAAGGAAACAGGGTAGCGAAAAAGCATGCCCGCCACTGTTTATAGGACTAGTTCTTTTTATTCACTCGCTCCTGGGTTTATGCTATTGATAACCATAGATCATCCATAATGTGAAGTTTGTAGATGAAAAACAAGCTGCCCAAAAAAGAAATGTGATCTACAATGCTTCTTTTGTCGATCCGCCTGGGCTTTTACTACGCTAGTACTTAAGCAAGAAAGGTAAATAATTCTTCGATACTGTCAGATGCGCCGGTAATTCTTTTCAATGCAATTGCTTCATCTAATGTAAAATAGTCTTTGCGTTCGAGTTTAAGTAATAAGACCTCATAATCCAGCCCTAAGGCTGCCGCCAACTCTCTTTTGGTCATCCCAATTTTGACCAGTATCGATTCAATGCGTGGATACATATTCTCACTCCATGAATCGCTATAGCGTTTTACAACGCTAGTATAAAACGCTATAGCGATTTTTGCAAGTAGTTTTTTTGTAATATTTATATTGTGTCGTTTTTTATTGTTTATTCCTTTTTTACGTGCTATCCTGTCTGTGAGGTGAATTCCTTGCAAAGAGAAGCGTATATCAAGCTACTAATTAAGCAGAAGAATATGACTTACAAGCAATTTGCTGAGTCGATCGGGATGCCCTATAGCACATTATTATCCATTCTGAACAATCAAGCCATCGGCAAAGCCTCAATCGATAATATCATCAAAATCTGTCGCGGCCTTTCTATTACGGTGGATCAATTGCAACATATTGTAGAGCAGGATATACCCGAGGCGCCGCTTCTTTTATCTTCGCACGAGGAAGCGTTGGTCCGCCATTACCGGGAACGAACGGGGATGCAGCAGGCAGTCGATATCCTCTTGGGGCTTTGATCTCGCGAAGGGTATCCTTCGCCCTGTTGATTTACCATTATTTTTGTACGCCTATTCCATTTTTACGTACATTTATAGGTAAAAAAAACTGACTTTTCTCTCAAACGCAGCGCTCGCCGCAACCAAAAAACTATATATAATTTTGCCTAATTTTATAATACTATATTTTGCCTTATTGATTGTTCAAATGCGAAGCAGTTTGGATGAATGTGTATATCCTATGAATCCACTATTTATATAGTTATTCCAGCAGGCTTCCATTGTATATTCCCCCCTTTTTTCATGGTGGATATTTACAGACATCCGTCGCTTTGGTACATCCGATTGCATCCCCTGATTCATCTTTTTTACCCCTCTTCGCTGCGCGCATAAAAAAGCGAGGCGGAAGAATGTTTCTTCCGCCTCGCTTTTTTAATTCTCTAACCAGGAAAAGTATCTCGCCTTAACCCGCTACTTTATCCTGCTGATCGATGATCTTCTGGAAGTCGGCCTGCAGGTCGTCCAGCGTTTTCTTCATTCCCGCCTCATCCATCGTTAGGGCAGACTGCATGATCACCATGTCATACTTCTGGCCTTCCGCGGAGGAAGCGCTGGGTACGCCGCTGATCAGCGGGTAGCAATTGGTAATAGAGTTGGACAACAGCTTGGTGATCGCCTCCTGGCGGTAATCCTTTTTAAACTCGTCCAGCTCGTCCATGAAGCTCTGGCGTGCCGGGAAACCGTCCTGGCCGCCCTCTTCCCACAGCAACTGGCTGTTCTCGGAGAACCATTTCAGGAACTCCATCGCCTCCTGCTTGTGCTGGGACTGCTCGAATACCAGGTAACCATTTACGCACAGCTGCGCCTTCTGCACGCCGGAGGGCGATTTAAGCGGGGGAACAATCTTGACCTGATCGGTGGTGAAGCCGTCTTTGGTCACCGTGTTCTTGTAGTTGCCAACGCCCTTGATGCAGATCGCCGCTTTGCCGGCATTGAACAACTTCACACAGTCATCGCCCGCGTAGTTCTCAATACCATCGGGCAGGCAGCCCTCATCCTTCAACGCGCGGAAAAATTTCATAACCTGCAGGTTGCGCTCGCTGTTGATGTTCGCGTTACCGTTTTCATCGTACAGCATGCCGCCATTGCCGGTAGCATAATTCATAAACGGGCCGGCCGCATCCGAAACGATACTATAGGCCACGCCATAGATCTCATTGTCACGGTCGGTCAACGCTTTTGCCACATTGATGAACTCGTCATAGGTCGTCGGCATTTCCAAACCCTTTTCCGTCAACCAATCGTAGCGGATATAAGTCGCGCGCGGATCATAGTTGAAGGGGATTCCCACCTGCTTATCATTAAAGCGGTAGTAGTCCAGCATGCCCTCCAAGAAGTCGCCATCCGTGCCTTCCTTTTTCCATTCGTCCACAATCCACTGAATGTCGGCTACTTCGTTGTTTACCGCGAACTGGAAGGGCATAAAACCGCCGCCGATGGCCACGTCCGGCGCACCGTTAGAGGCCACAGCCGTAGAATAGGTCTCAAACCAGTTGCTCCAGGGCAGGTTTGTGTAGTTAACAGAAACATTGGGCGCCACTTCGGTGGTATAGCGCTCGATAATGGTTTCCGCTGCTACCGGGTAGGTCTCAGCCGGGCCCCAGGCCATATCCCAGAATTCCAGGTTGACCTGTTCGCCGCTGGCGGCGCCGTCACCAGACGCGCCGGAGTTGTCCGCAGGCTGCGAGCATCCTACGACAGAGAATGCCATCGCCACAACCAGTAGCAGACAGAATACGACAGAGATACGTTTTGACATTGGGTTTCCCCTCCTTGAAGAATTTGCTACATTATCCCTCGCTTAATGTAGCGTTTATTGCAAACCCCGCTACCCAACCAGCTGATCCGGCAGCGCGGCTTGTAATCTACAATTTCCCCCTGACCTCACAACATGATACAAAATGTACCGCATTTCGTGAGACTTGCACCATCATAACAGACCGCTTCAAGGGGTGTCAATTTCGAGGAGGAGCGTCTTCCGGCATTGAGAATATATATATATTCTGGATAATTTTATAATACCTGTATTTTTTACTCACTTAAGACTTGACCAGTGCCGTTTTTTAATTTGTGCAAACAAAAAGGGAGGCGATCTTTAGATCGTCTCCCTTTTAAAATCTTCAGACTAACCGGACTTATTTGTCCTGCTCGTCGATGATCTTCTGGAATTCCGTGTTCAGGTCATCCAGCGTTTTCTTCATACCAGCCTCGTCCATGGTCAGGGCAGACTGCAGAATCTGCATGTCATACTTCTGGCCCTCGGCAACGGAAGCGCTGGGAACACCACTGAGCATGGGGTAGCACAGCGTGATACCATTGTTCAGGATCTTGGTGATCGCTTCCTGGCGGTACTCTTTTTTGAACTCATCCATGGTATCCATGTAGCTCACGCGAGCCGGGAAGCCATCCTGGGCACCCTTGTCAGAATCCCACAGATCCTGGCTGTTCTCGGAGAACCATTTCAGGAACTTCATCGCTTCCTGCTTGTTCTGAGACTGTTCAAATACCAGGTAGCCATTCACGCACAGCTGAGCCTTCTGCACACCAGAGGGCGATTTCAGCGGGGGCATGATCTTGACCTGATCGGTGGTGAAACCGTCTTTGGTCACAGCGTTTTTGTAGTCGCCAACGCCCTTGTAGCAGAACGCGGCACCGCCGGCGGCGAACAGCTTGGTGCAGTCGCTATCGGCATAGGCCTCAGTACCCTCAGGCAGGCAGCCTTCATCCTTCAAAGCGCGGAAGAACTTCATAACCTGCAGGTTGCGCTCGCTGTTGATGTTCGCGTTGCCGTCTTTGGTGTACAGCATACCGCCATTGCCGGTGGCCATGTTGTTGAACGGGCCAGCCGCGCTGCCCACAACGGAGAACGTGAAGCCATAGAAGCCATTGTCCTTATCGGTCATCTGCTTAGTCACGCTAATGAACTCGTCATAAGTCGTGGGGCACTCCAGGCCTTTTTCTTCCAGCAGGTCGGCACGGTAGAACGTCGCACGGGGGTCATAGTTGAACGGAATACCAATCTGCTTATCTTTAAAGCGATAGTAATCCAGCATGCCCTCCAGGAAGTCGCCGTCGGTGCCTTCCTTCTTCCACTCGTCAACAATCCACTGCAGGTCGGCAGCTTCATTGTTCACCGCGAACTGGAAGGGCATGTAACCGCCGCCGATGGCCACATCCGGCGCACCGTTGGAAGCCACAGCCGTGGAATAGGTCTCGAACCAGTTGCTCCAGGGCAGGTTCGTGTAGTTGATGGAGACGTTCGGAGCCACCTCAGTGGTGTACTTCTCGATGATGGCCTCAGCCGTGGGCGGATAGTTTTCCGCCGGGCCCCAGGCCATATCCCAGAACTCCAGGTTCACCGGCTCGGAGCTGTCACCCGTAGACGCGGAAGCGTCGCCGGACGAAGCCGAGCTGGTAGAGTTGTCTGCCGGCTGCGAGCATCCCACAACGGAGAATGCCATCGCCACAACCAACAGCAGACAAAAGACGACAGAGATACGTTTCGACATGTGTGTTCCCCCTTTTGTAATGATCGAGTGCAGGCTATTGCTAAACCCTCCAATAGCTTACACCATTACAGTCCCAACAGTCCTAAGACAACTGGGAACTTGTAACCCTCTCGTGAACAATATGTCCTTTATACATGAATTACGTAATAAATGCATAAAAAACGGATACTGCATGGACGATTATAGCAGTTCACAAAGATGAGTGTCAATCAAAACCCTGCTTAGCCTCATTTATTCTTAATTTTGACATAATTAATTATCTTTCGCCTTAATTGTGTTGACAAAAGAAAAAGAGAGGCGATTTTTTCGCCTCTCTTTATTAGGATAGCCTATGCCTTAGTCCTGCTCGTCGATAACCTCCTGGAATTCGGCGTTCAGTTTTTCCAGCGTATCCTTCATGCCCTGCTCGTCCATGGTCAGAGCAGCCTGCATGATCTGCATGTCATACTTCTGGCCCTCAGCAACGGAAGCGCTGGGCGAGCCGTTCAGCATGGGATAGCTCAGCGTGATACCGTTGGACAGGATCTTGGTGATCGCCTCCTGGCGATAATCTTTCTGGAACTCTTCCATCTCGTTCATGAAGCTCTGGCGAGCCGGGAAACCATCCTGGGCGCCCTTCTCGGAATCCCACAGATCCTGGCTGTTCTCGGAGAACCATTTCAGGAACTTCATCGCTTCCTGCTTCTGATCAGACTGCTCGAATACCAGGTAGCCGTTCACGCACAGCTGAGCCTTCTGTACACCAGAGGGCGATTTCAGCGGGGTGAGGATCTTGACCTGATCGGTGGTGAAGCCGTCTTTGGTCACAGCGTTTTTGTAGTCGCCAACGCCCTTGTAGCAGAACGCGGCACCGCCGGAAGCAAACAGCTTGGTGCAGTCGCTATCGGCATAACCTTCGGTACCATCCGGCAGGCTGCCCGCATCTTTCAAAGCGCGGAAGAACTTCATAACCTGCAGGTTGCGCTCGCTGTTGATGTTCGCGTTGCCGTCTTTGTCATACAGCATACCGCCGTTGCCGGTGGCCATGTTGCTGAACGGGCCTGCCGCACTGCCCACAACGGAGAACGTGAAGCCGTAGAAGTTGTTGGCAGGATCGGAAAGCTTGCTGGTCACATCGATGAACTCATCATAGGTGGTCGGCACTTCCAGACCCTTTTCCTCCAGGATGTCGGCACGATAGAAGATCGCGCGCGGGTCGTAGTTGAACGGAATACCAATCACTTTGTCATGATAGACATAGTAGTCCAGCATACCCTCCAGGAAGTCATCAGTGGTGCCTTCCTTCTCCCACTCGTCGATGATCCACTGCAGGTCGGCAGCTTCGTTGTTCACCGCGAACTGGAAGGGCATGTAACCGCCGCCGATGGCCACGTCCGGCGCACCGTTGGAAGCCACAGCCGTGGAATAGGTCTCGAACCAGTTGCTCCAGGGCAGGTTCGTGTAGTTGATGGAGACATTCGGAGCCACCTCAGTGGTGTACTTCTCGATGATGGCCTCAGCCGTGGGCGGATACTGCTCCGCCGGGCCCCAGGCCATATCCCAGAATTCCAGGTTCACCGGCTCGGAGCTGTCACCCGTAGACGCGGAAGCGTCGCCGGACGAAGCCGAACTGGCAGAGTTGTCTGCCGGCTGCGAGCATCCCACAACGGAGAATGCCATCGCCACAACCAAAAGCAGGCAAAATACGACAGAGATACGTTTTGACATGCGTGTGTTCCCCTTTCTGTTTTTCTTCGCCCTTCCAATATAGAAGAGCTGATTATAAATAGAGCACCAATCATGTTCCATTCATAATCTTTCATTTTGATGTTATAATATCAAAACGAAATAAGCTTAGTCAACTAATAAAACAGGGGGATTTTTGAGGACTTTTTTCACTTTTTTTACATCCACTTCTTATTTGACGCTAATTTTCCAAGAAATGCATAAAAAAAGAGACGGCTATGCCGTCTCTTTTTTTCAGTTACGAATGGATTTTAGTCCTGCTCGTCGATAACTTTCTGGAATTCCGTATTCAGTTTTTCCAGCGTATCCTTCATGCCCTGCTCGTCCATGGTCAGAGCAGCCTGCATGAGCTGCATGTCATACTTCTGGCCCTCAGCAACGGAAGCGCTGGGCGCGCCGCTGAGCATGGGGTAGCACAGCGTGATGCCGTTGGACAGAATCTTGGTGATCGCCTCCTGGCGATAATCCTTCTTAAACTCGTCCATCTCGTTCATGAAGCTCTGGCGAGCCGGGAAACCATCCTGGGCGCCCTTGTCAGAATCCCACAGATCCTGGCTGTTCTCAGAGAACCATTTCAGGAACTTCATTGCAGCTTCTTTATTTTCGGACTGCTCGAATACCAGGTAGCCGTTCACGCACAGCTGAGCCTTCTGTACACCGGAGGGCGATTTCAAAGGAGCCATGATCTTGACCTGATCGGTGGTGAAGCCGTCTTTGGTCACAGCGTTTTTGTAGTCGCCAACGCCCTTGTAGCAGAACGCCGCGCCGCCGGCGGCGAACAACTTGGTGCAATCGCTATCGGCATAACCTTCGGTACCATCCGGCAGGCTGCCCGCATCTTTCAAAGCGCGGAAGAACTTCATAACCTGCAGGTTGCGCTCGCTGTTGATGTTCGCATTGCCGTCTTTGTCATACAGCATACCGCCGTTGCCGGTAGCTACATTGCTGAACGGGCCAGCCGTGCTGCCCACAACGGAGAACGTGAAGCCGTAGAAGTTGTTGGCAGGATCGGACATCTTGCTGGTAACATCAATGAACTCTTCGTAGGTGGTCGGTACTTCCAGGCCTTTTTCCGCCAACAGGTCGGCACGATAATAGGTAGCGCGCGGATCATAGTTGAAGGGGATGCCGATCACTTTGTCATGATAAACATAGTAGTCCAGCATGCCTTCCAGGAAATCGCCGTCGGTGCCTTCCTTCTTCCACTCGTCAACGATCCAGCCAATATCGGCCGCCTCATTGTTTACCGCGAACTGGAAGGGCATGTAACCGCCGCCGATGGCTACATCAGGCGCACCATTGGAAGCCACAGCCGTGGAATAGGTCTCGAACCAGTTGCTCCAGGGCAGGTTCGTGTACTTAATGGAGACGTTCGGAGCCACCTCGGTGGTGTACTTCTCGATAATGGCCTCAGCCGTGGGCGGGTACTGCTCCGCCGGGCCCCAGGCCATATCCCAGAACTCCAGGTTCACCGGCTCAGCATTATCCGCGCTGGCAGACGCAGAAGCATCGCCAGACGGAGCCGAGCTGGCAGAGTTATCTGCCGCGGGCTGAGAAGAGCATCCTACGATCGAGAATGCCATCGCCACAACCAACAGCAGACAAAAGACGACAGAGATACGTTTCGACATGTGTGTTCCCCCTTTTGTAATGATCGAGTGCAGCCCGTCTTTTTGAATCTCTTCAAAATATAAACGCCCCACTCTATTGCAAATACATGTTCTTCCCATGGGATATGGACATGTATTTGTAACCCCAGCAAGGATAAATATGTCATAATAACGCAATTTGTGTAATCATTGCAGTAATCATGAATATTTCATGTACGATTATAGCAATTAGAAACATTTTCGTCAACTAAAACATATTTCCTCCTTATTATTTCACATTTAAGACACAATAAAAAGAGAGGCGCCGCGGCGCCTCTCTTTTTGCTAGTCTAATCTTCTTTCCTAATCCTGCTCGTCAATGATCTGCTGGAACTGCTCATTTAAATCTTCCAGCGTCTTCTTCATACCAGCCTCGTCCATGGACAAAGCGGCCTGCAAGCAGATCATATCAAACTTCTGACCCTCTGCCGCGGAAGCGCTGGGCGCGCCGCTGATCATGGGGTAGCACAGCGTGATGCCGTTGGACAGGATCTTGGTGATCGCCTCCTGGCGGTAATCCTTCTTGAACTCATCCATCTCGTCCATGAAGCTCTGGCGAGCCGGGAAGCCGTCCTGGCCGCCCTTGTCCTGATCCCACAGATCCTGGCTGTTCTCGGAGAACCATTTCAGGAACTTCATCGCTTCGGGCTTGTTTTCAGACTGCTCAAATACCAGATAGCCGTTTACGCACAGCTGAGCTTTCTGCACACCGGAGGGCGATTTCAGCGGGGCCATGATCTTGACCTGATCCGTCGTAAAGCCATCCAATGTCACAGCATTTTTATAGTCGCCTACAGCTTTGTAGCAAATCGCCGCCTGGCCAGCGCTGAACAACTTGGTCGCATCCGGTCCGCTGTAACCCTCGATGCCCTCGGGCAGGCAACCCTCGTCCAGCAGCGCGCGGAAGAACTTCATCACCTGCAGGTTACGCTCGTTGTTGATGTTCGCATTGCCGTCTTTGTCATACAGCATGCCGCCGTTGCCGGTAGCATAGTTCATGAAGGGACCAGCCGCATCCGTTACAACGCCAAACGCAAAACCGTAAATACCCTTTTCCTTATCGGTCATCTGCTTGGCTGCGCTGATGAACTCATCATAAGTCGTGGGCACCGCAACGCCCTTTTCTTTAAACCAGTCGTCGCGGTAATAGGTCGCGCGCGGATCGTAGTTGAAGGGAATACCCACTACTTTGTCATGATACACGTAGTAGTCCAACATGCCTTCCAGGAAGTCGCCGTCGGTGCCTTCCTTTTTCCACTCGTCGATGATCCACTGCAGATCAGCCGCTTCGTTGTTCACCGCGAACTGGAAGGGCATGAAACCGCCGCCGATGGCCACGTCCGGCGCACCGTTGGAAGCCACGGCCGTGGAATAGGTCTCGAACCAGTTGCCCCAGGGCAGGTTGGTGTACTTGATCGATACGTTGGGCGCTACTTCAGTGCAGTACCTTTCGATGATAGCCTCAGCCGCGGGCGGATACTTTTCCGCCTTGCCCCAGGCCATATCCCAGAATTCCAGTTCGACCGGCTCAGCATTGTCCGCACCGGCGGATGTAGAAGCATCGCCGGACGAAGCCGAACCAGCAGAGTTGTCCGCGGGCTGCGAGCATCCTACGATCGAGAATGCCATCGCCACAACCAGCAGCAGACAGAAGACGACAGAGATACGTTTCGACATGTGTGTTCCCCCTCTTGAATTTCTTGAGTGCCGGCTTTATTTGTATAGCCAGTCCACCCTATTGCAAATATCAGCCCATCCCCTAACCGGCGAGATGATATTTGTAATCCCATTAGATGAAAAAGTTAAATTATGACAAAATACGTGATTTGTAAATATAATATGTAAACAAACGATATTCTTTGGTTAAGTATAACTTTTTGCCTTATTTTTGTCAATATGTAAATTTGTCGTATAATAGCGAAACGGGGCGCAGCTAAGCTGCACCCCGTTTTACTTTGCTTATAGCTGTTCATCAATCCTGCTCATCGATGATTTGCTGGAATTCATTATTTAGTTTTTCCAACGTATCTTTCATACCCTGCTCATCCATCGTCAGCGCCGCCTGCAAAATGATCATATCATATTTCTGGCCTTCAGCCATTGCGGCGCTGGGCGAACCATTCAGCATAGGATAGCACAGCGTAATGCCGTTGTTCAGGATCTTGGTGATCCCCTCCTGTCGGTAATCCTTCTTGAATTCGTCAAGCTCGTTCATAAAGCTTAGGCGGGCCGGGAAGCCATCTTGCGCGCCCTTCTCCTGATCCCACAGGTCAGCGCTGTTCTCAGAGAACCACTTCAGGAATTTCATGGCTTCTTCTTTATGCGCGGACTGCTCGAATACCATATAACCGTTCACGCACAGCTGCGCCTTTTGCACGCCGGAGGGCGATTTGAGCGGAGGCATGATCTTGACTTGATCGGTGGTATAACCATCGGTGGTGACCGCGTTTTTATAGTCGCCAACCGCTTTGTAGCAGAACGCCGCCTGGCCTGCCGCAAACAGCTTGGTGGCATCCGGACCGCTGTAACCCTCAATGCCCTCGGGCAGGCAGCCTTCGTCCAGCAATGTACGGAAGAACTTCATCACCTGCAAGTTGCGCTCACTATTAATATTCGCGTTGCCGTCTTTATCGTACAGCATGCCGCCGTTGCCGGTGGCATAATTGCTGAACGGGCCTGCGGAATCCGAAACGACGCCGAAAGCAAAGCCGTAAAACTCGTTCTCTTTATCCGTCATTTGCTTGGTCACATTGATGAACTCATCATAGGTCGTGGGGCATTGCAGGCCTTTTTCCGCCAGCAGATCTGCACGATAGTAGGTCGCGCGCGGGTCGTAGTTAAACGGAATACCCACTACCTTGTCATGGTACACATAGTAATCCAGCATGCCTTCCAGGAAGTCCCCATCGGTACCTTCCTTTTTCCACTCATCCACGATCCAGCCAATATCGGCCGCCTCGTCATTCACCGCAAACTGGAAGGGCATAAAGCCATTACCAATGGCTACATCCGGGGCGCTGTTGGAGGCAACGGCGGTAGAATACTGCTCAAAGTTATTGTTCCAGGGCAGATTCGTATAATTGATGGTGACATTGGAAGCTACCTCTTCAGTATAACGGTGCGCAATGGCTTCAGCCGTAGGCGGATATTTTTCCGCCGGACCCCAGGCCATATCCCAGAACTCCAGGGTGATCGCTTCACCGCCGCCCGCCTCGGTAGATGCAGAAGCATCGCCGGATGGGGCCGAGCTGGCAGCGCTGTCCGCCGCGGGCTGCGCGCATCCTACGGTCGAGAATGCCATCGCCACGGCCAACATAAGACAGAATACGACAGAGATGCGTTTGGACATGTGTGTTCCCCCTTTTGATCATTTAACACAGCCAATCTATATTTATAGCTGCGCTATATCGAATATTCGCGACATTCCTATCGCTGAATATCGGTATCAATAGGTAAATCGGGATGAACGAATTAAATTTACGTCCGTTAGATTTGCGGGACTAGAAATTAGCTCGAATGCGGATTTTATGTGGACATTATAGCGCCACCGCGCCTATAAAATCAATTCGCCAAATATTTTTTCAAATTTGTTCACAACAATATTAATAAAACATAAATAGAGGAGGCGGGTGACCGCCTCCTCTATTTGGAAACAAAAGCGCTTGCTTTTACTTATCCTGATCCTCAATCGTTTTCTGGAACTCTGCCTGCAGATCTTCCAGCGTCTTCTTCATGCCGGCCTCATCCATGGTCAGCGCCGCCTGCATGCAGATCATATCGTACTTCTGGCCCTCAGCCGCCGAAGCACTGGGCACGCCGCTGATCAGCGGGTAGCACAGCGTGATGGCGTTGGACAACACGTTATCGATCACGTCTTTGCGATAATCCTTCTGGAACTCGTCCATCTCGTTCATGTAGCTCAAGCGGGCGGGATAACCATCCTGACCACCCTTGTCCTGATCCCACAGATCAGAGCTGTTCTCCGAGAACCATTTGAGGAACTTCATCGCTTCTTCCTTGTGCTGGGACTGTTCAAATACCATGTAACCATTCACGCACAGCTGCTCTTTTTGCACGCCGGAGGGCGATTTGAGCGGAGGCAGAATGCAAACCTGGTCAGCCGTAAAGCCGTCCGTAGTTCTGGCATTCTTATAGTCGCCGCAGGATTTGATCACGATACCGGCCTTGCCCGCGTTGAACAGCTTGGTCGCGTCGTCGCCGGAGTAGTTCTCAATACCGTCGGGCAGGCAACCTTCATCCTTCAGCGTACGGAAGAATTTCATCACCTGCAGGTTACGGTCGCTATTGATATTCGCAGAGCCATCCTTATTGTACAGCATGCCGCCGTTGCCGGTAGCCGTAGAGCTGAACGGGCCAGCGGAGTTGGTCACAACGCCGAAAGCCAAGCCATAGATCTCCTTATCCCTTTCGGTAAAGGCCTTGGCAACGTTGATGAACTCCTCATACGTCGTGGGCATAGACAGGCCCTTGTCGGCCAGCCAGTCCTTGCGGATGTACATCACGCGAGGGTCATAGTTGAACGGGATACCAACGGTTTTGCCTTTGAACACGTAGTAATCCAGCATACCTTCGAGGAAATCGTCATCCGTGCCCTCTTTTTTCCACTCGTCTACGATCCACTTAAGGTCCGCAGCCTCGTTGTTTACCGCAAACTGGAAGGGCATAAAGCCGCCGCCGATAGCCACGTCCGGCGCGCCGTTGGAAGCAACCGCGGTTGAATAGGTTTCAAACCAGTTGCTCCAGGGCAGATTGGTATAGTTGATGGAAACGTTGGGCGCTACCTCTTGGCAATATTTGTTTACAATAGCCTCGGCCGTAGGCGGATACTTCTCTGCCGGGCCCCAGGCCATATCCCAGAACTCCATGTGGACTGGCTCTGAGCTTGCCGCGCTGGAAGACGCCGAAGCCTCGCCCGAAGGCGCCGCGCTGGAAGACGAGTCTGCCGGCTGGTTATTGCAGCCTACGATCGAAAACGCCATCGCTACGACCAATAGCAGACAAAAGACAATAGAGATACGTTTAGACATGTGTGTTTCCCCTCCTTAATCCGTTTATCTCTCCCTGTTTCCCCCTAAATTGAAATGTGCGGAGAGTATAGGCCCCGCTGCATGCCGACGTATAGACATGACAGAGAATGCCCGCGGCCTTTGGCCGCAAGACCATTATAACAAATGTGTCATTAATATGTCAATCATGAAATAATTATGTATTTAACGGCATTAATAAGTCAAATTTCTTCATATAGTTCACATTTGAGTCATATCATTCGCGTTTTTTATTACGTTCTCAGTCGCTGACGCATAAAAAGAGGGCGGCTAATGCCGCCCTCTTTGAACCGATTTTACATCCCCTGCCGCTTTTACTCCACGCCGATCACCGTGCGCGCAACGCGGCCCTCCAGCAAATCCCTAATGCTATGGCGCGCATGGCCGATGATGACCCGCGTGCCCGCCTGCACCGGCCCTAAAACGAATTCCAGCTTAGCCTTGGCGCCATTGGCCCCCGCACGGCTGGCCCCTACGCAGGACTTTTGCAGCTCGCGTATGGCCGCAACCACGCTTTGAATGTCCGAACCGGTAACCCGCTCCACCAGCGTGGCGGGATCGCCGGGGTCCTGATAGATCCCCTCCACAGAGGATAGGATCAGCAGCGTCCGCGCGCCTACCAACTGCGAGATGACCGCCGCGGTTTCGTCGTTATCCACGCACTCCACCAGATGCCGATTCTCCCCTGCCCGCGCCTTGAGATCGCTCAGCTCCATCTTACGATTTTCCTCAAAGGATACCGGGTCGTTATAATTGATGATGGGGATCGCCTGCTGTACCGGCGCGCGCAGCAGCATCCGGCGGATGTACTCCCGCTTTTCCGGATCGTTAAAGTGTTGATGCTCTACCAAAATCTGCCGAACAGCATAGCGCTGGTCCACAAACTGGCGGTAATTATTCATCAAAATCGCCTGCCCCTGGGCCGAATAATCCGTCTTGACCTCATCTGGATCGCCATAGAGCTCCTGCCCTACGCGCTTAATATAATCCAGCCGGCCGATCTCCGTGGCCCCGGAGGAGACCAGGATCATCCCCGGCCGCAATTCCCCGGCCAAACGGCTGATAATATTATAATCGATGTCGTTCTCCCGTTTGCGGATCAGCGCCATCGACCCGATTTTGACTACTACGTCGATCCCCGATGCCATAATCGCATTAACCTCCCTCAACCTATAAAACGCACGCGTTTATCTGCCCCTCATCGTACCATAAACCCGCCCCAGGCGCAACTTAGCCCAGGTAATGGCTCGGAATGCCTCCCAGCCTTAAAACGGCCACAAACGGATTTTAGCCCCTTTACAGCGCGTCACTGTAGCCCGCGCATAAAAAAGTGCAGGAGGACTCTCCCCCTGCACTTTTATCTTTACCGCGCCGATAGCCGCCACCGTCTCCGCGAAGGGGCGCGGCGGCTCAAACATCGCAGATTAGTCTGCCACCTTGATGACCGCCTTGACCACATCCGCCTTGTTTTCGCAGTTATAGCTCATGGCGTGCTGCGTGTCGTCAAACTCGAACACGTTGGTCACCATATCCTTGAGCGGGATCGCGCCCGAGGCCACCGCGGCGATCGCCACCGGATACAGGTTGCGATAGCGGAATACCGTGTGCAGCGTGGCTTCTTTGTTCATCAGCGTGCCGATATCATAGGGCAGAACCGAATCCGGGCTCATGCCCACCAGCACGATATCGCCGCCGCGCTTGACCAGCTCCACCGTGGACTGGGTGGTCACCTTGCTGCCGGCGGTCTCGCAGACCAGGTCTACGCCCGCGCCATCGGTCAATTTCATGATCGCGTCCACAGTATTCTCCTTGGCCGCGTTGATCACCACGTCCGCGCCCAGCTTCTTAGCCATCTCCAGGCGCTTATCGATCACATCCACCACATAGACCGGGGATACACCCTTAGCCTTCAGGCTCATCAGGGTCACAAGGCCAATGCAGCCGCTGCCCAATACCACCGCGTTCTGGCCGATCTGCGCGTTCACCTGATTGGCGGCGTGCAGGCCCACGGCCAGGGGCTCGATCAGCGCGCCCTCCATGGTGGATACGTTATCCGGCAGCTTAAAGCACATATCCGCCGGGTGCTCTACATACTCCACAAACGTGCCGTCAAACGGCGGGGTGGCAAAAAACTCCACATCCGGGCACAGGTTATAGCGGCCGGTCTTGCAGAACTCGCACTTGCCGCAGGTCACACCCGGCTCCAGGGCTACGCGGTCGCCCACCTTCAGGTTGGTCACGCCCTCGCCCACCTCGGTAACTACGCCGCCGCTCTCATGGCCAAGGATAAACGGATAATCCACGATATAATCGCCGATCTTGCCGTGCTCGAAATAGTGCAGGTCGCTACCGCAGATGCCCACATATTCCACCTTTACGATGGCCTTGCCCGGGGCCGCCTTTTCGGGCTTAGGCACATTTTTCATCTCGATATGGCCAAGGCTGGTCATCACTGCTGCTTTCATCTCTGCCATGGTTTACTTCCTCCTCGTATTCCCCTTTTAAATGTTTCGTAATATCGTTAAGCCCCACGTGAGCTTAAAACGCACCGCTATTTCTGGACCTTTACGCCGGCCTTTTCCTCGTAATACTGCACCAGGCCGCCGTGATCCTGTCCGCCCTTGCCCTCTGCCTGCAGGTGTTTCATCATCTCCAGCACCTCCTGCGTCAGCGGGATGGGCGCCTCAACCTCCTGCGCCGTTTCCACCACGTTGCCCAGGTCTTTTACGTGCAGATCGATCCTGAAGCCGGGGTTGAAGTTGCGCTGCAGGATCAGCGGCATCTTGGCATCCAGCACGGTACTGCCCGCAAGCCCGCCGCGGATGGCCTCAAAAACCTTTTCCGCATCGATGCCCGCTTTAGAGGCCAGCACCATCGCCTCACTCATGGCTGCAATATTGCCCGCTACGATGATCTGGTTGGCCAGCTTGGTCATATTCCCGCTGCCCACGTCCCCCACCAGCACGGCAGAGGCCCCCATGCACAGCAGCATCGGCTTGACCTGCTCAAATACCTCTTCCGGGCCGCCGGCCATGATGGACAGCGTCCCATCCACGGCCTTGGGCTGGCCGCCGGAAACCGGACAATCCAGCATGACGACGCCTTTTTTGCCCGCCTCCCGGGCGATTTCCTGGGCCGCCAGAGGCGCGATCGAACTCATATCCACCAGGATCAGCCCCGCCTTGGCGCCGCTAAGTACGCCATCCTCCCCGCAGACCACGGTCTTGACCTGGGGCGAGTTGGGCAGCATGGTGACTACGATATCCACCTGCCGCGCGACATCCGCCGGGGACTTGGCCGCCTTGGCGCCCTTGGCCACCGTTTCAGCCACCGCCTCGGGGACGATATCATAAACGATCAGCGGATAACCTGCCCCCAGCAGGTTGGCCGCCATGGGCTTGCCCATGATTCCCAGCCCGATAAAGCCGATTGTTTGCATAATCTCACTCCTTTTGGAGAGGCTGCCCGTGATTAACCCGGGCGCCCCAATTCCAACCCTATTGTATCATCATTATTTCGATTAACCAATAGAAAACTTTGTTTTTTAACGGGCATTATTGCATTTTCTGTATCGCCGCAGGAGGTGCAAAAATACGGCAGTAGATAAACAACCCCACCACCAGCGCCAGGCAGATGCTGCCGGTAAACAGATAGAGCGGCTGTACCCGTCCAAACAGATCGATCAGCGACCCACCGGCAAGGGAGGAGGTCACATTGGCGCAGCTCAGCGCCAGGCCCCAGATCATCATCTGTCCGCTGGTGCGCAGTTCGGGGATGACCGATGTGGCCACATACCGCGCCAGGGCGAAACTGGTGGCCGCAAAGCAAAAGGCGTGCGTGGTATCCAGTACGAAGATCAGATAGGGTGAATTGATAAAAGCCATGCCGAAGTGGCGAAAGGTCATTACCGCGCCGCACATCAAAAACATGTTGCGCGTGCCCATCCTGCGCCAGATCCGGTCGGCAAAAAAGAGCACCGGCGCCTCGCTGGCCGCGCAGATCGCCAGGCCGATCCCCATCAGGGTATTATCGCCCCCCAGCTCCTGATAAAAGAGCGGGAGAAAATTATGGTAAAAGTTATTGGATACCTGCATCAGCACAAAGGTGACCAGCAGAACGACCAGCTCCCGGTCCCGAAACAGCAGCCACATGGAGGCTTTTTTACCCTGCGCCGCGCTGGACTGGCGGCCCGGGACGACCGGCATAAAAAAGCACAGCACGGCCAACACGCCCAGCGCTGCCAGCAGCACGTAAAAGACGTTGCCCGCACTGCGGTCCATCAGGGCGCCGGTCACCAGCGTGGTCAACCCGTAGCCGATGGGGCCGCAGGCCCGCGCCCGGCTATAACTGCCGCCTACGCTGTCCAGATACTCGATAGCCACCGAATCCACCATGGGGTTGAGCGGTTTTAAAAAGAAATAGAACAACGACGCCATAACGATGATGTATGGAAATGTATTGTTGAGCTGGATCAGCGAAATGACCACGATCATGGCCAGCACCAGCAGCTGTACCAGGCGCATTTTTGAGCGGCTGTGGTCTCCCGCCCATCCCCAGACCGGCTGCGCCAGAAAGCCCATTACGGCGCCCATGGCCAACACCTGTCCGATCTGCGTGGCTGTAAGCCCCGCCGCATCATAATAAACCGATAGAACCGAGTTACAGGCCGTGGTCACATACACCAGCCCGTAAAATAGATAGAACTGCCCGATCCCCTTCCCGCGGCGCGCCGCGCTTTCTCCCCCCATGAGCACCCATCCCCCTTTTCTATTTGCGCCGGGAGCGGCCCGCCCCCGGATGATAACGGGATGATCCGGCCCTGAACAGGCCGGTGGGCGACAACGATATGCCCTTTTCTCTATTTCTATAATATTGGTTTATAAGGATTAAATGTGTAAAGCAAGCCACTCCTGTTCGGGATCCTTGACCTTTTTCGAGAGCAGTATAAACGCCGCTGCGGCGGCCGCCACCAGTCCCCCCGCAATCCAGAATACCGGCTGGATGCCGCCCATGGCGTCCACCAGCATGCCGCCGAACAGGGTGGAAACGATTTTGGCAAAACTCTGTGCCAGTACCCACACCAGCATCTGCCCGCTGATCTGCAGTTCCGGCACTACAGAGCGCGCGATATAGCGCGCCAGGGCGAAGGTGGTCGCCGCAAAGCAGAAGGCATGGGTCATATCCATCACCAGCAGCATGGCCGGCTGGGCCACCAGGGCCAGGCCGAAATAGCGCAGCATCATAAAAGCGCTGCTGATCAGCAGCAGCTTGCGCGTGCCGATGGCGCGCCACAACTTATCGGCAAATAGCAAAAAGATCACTTCGCTCACCGAGCAAAGCGCCATGCTGTAGCCGATGAGGTTATTGTCGCCGCCGCTGATATCCGAACAGAATACGGCCTCAAACGCCGCATAGAAGTTATGGGATATCTGCATCAGGACTAGGAAGCCCAGCAGCAGCAACAGCCCCTTATCCTTGAAAAGATCGCGCATGGGGGCGCGCTTGGGCAGCGCGCCTTCCGGCAGGGGGGTATGGGGCAAGCTGGGCACCTTAAAGCCCAGCAGCGCCACCAGCGCCAAAATCGCGACCAGCAGATAAAACACGTACGTGGGCCGTCCGTTTAACAGCGGCCCCAACGTCAGCGAGATCAGCCCAAAGCCCAACGGGCCGCAGGCACGCACCACGCTGTAGTGCCCCCCGGTACGGTCCATGTACTCGATGGTCAGCGCATCCGTCATGGGGATCAGCGGGATGACCAAAAAGAAAAACAGCGTAAATACCAACAGCACGTAACCATAGCTGCCCGAAAAAGGCATGGCCGCCACCACCAGTACCAACAACAGGGCCAGCAGCTGCACCACGCGGATCTTGGATTTGGCCCGGTCCCCAGCCTTACCCCAGATCGGCTGCGCCAGCAAGGATACCGCCGAGCCCACAGCTAGGATCTGGCCGATCTGCGCGACTGAAAAGCCGATGCTCTGAAAGTAGATCGAAAACACCGCTGAGCACGCATTGATCATGTACAGCAGCGCATAGTAGACGTAAAAAATCTTCATACCGCGACGAGCGCTGGCGCCTGGATTCATAGGATCACAGTACTCCTTCTAAAAGGGTTTGTTTTTGCGGCTACTGTCCGCTTTTCTCGCTCTGTGCCTGAGGCTCCGGCTCCTGGGATGCCGGGGCGGGCGGCTCCTGCGCTTCCGGTTCGCTTTGCTCCGGCGCAGGCTCGTCCTGCGGCGGCGCCGGCTCATCCTTTTGCTTTTGAGCGTCCTCCTGGCTTAAAAGGTCGTACCAGGCCTTGGGCGGCTCGGAGGGATGGGTGGTAAATTCCGGGTCCGAAAACAGCTGGGCCACCCGCTTGGCGATGTCCGCCTCGGTCTCCGCCTCGCCGCCCATCTCCTCTTGCGCCTGTTCCTGGACTGCGGAAACGCTCTGCAGCAGCTTATGCAGGATCTCATGCCCGCCAACGCATCCTTCGATCGTTTCAATACCGCTCAGGGCGGTAGCCAACCACTCGTCGCTGGGCGCGTTGATGACCAGCTCCGCATCGTCATATAAAGCCACAGTCGCCAAACTCAGGCGGCATACGGCGTCGTAATACTCCACATAATCCTTTAGCGCGAAGCGGTTGAGCGCGGCGCTGAGCCGTTTCATATCCCCCGGGGCGATCAGCAGAAAATCTCCCGGCCACTCCCCTTCTTCCTCGCTGGCGTATAGCAGCTCCGCCGGGGGCGCAAAGAACACCACACAGCGGCGCCGTCCGGTCATCCGTTTGATCAGCCCGGATTTGAGCCAGACCGCCGTTTCCTTTTGCACCGGCGTTTCGATCTCCTTTTCTGAGCGGAGCATGACCGCCTCGCAGATATTGGTGACCGCCGCCAGATTTTGGCACACCAGGCGCACCAACTCCCGCGGCAGGGTCTTTTTTGATTTATGTCCGCGGCCCTTGGCCAGCTCCTCGGTGACCAGAATGATCGATTGTTCTTCGCGTTCGATAATCCATCTCGTATTGCTCATAGCTTCCTCCATCTATCTAAATACCCATCACAAAGCGATACCATTGCGCCATAGCCTCAAAGCCCGCCCGCACTTCCTGGGCCAGCTGAGGCGTAAAGAGCCCTGCCCCCAAGGGGCCTTCAAACTCCAAAAACAGGCTCTTGCGGTTTACCCAGGGCTTGAGGTCCGCATCGATTTCGGGCTTGCGGTCTTTTTTATACAGGTCTCCGCCAACGGCAAAGTCCTTGAGCTTAGGCTCTGAAAGGAGCTGACGAAACGTATCCGGGAAGGCCTCCACCCGGTCCCGAAAGGCGTTCATCAGCGGGCGCACCTCGCCCCAGATCCCGCAGCCATAGTGATAACCCTCCAGCGTCACATCAAAAAAGAAGCCGTGGGCCTCACTGGCCCGCGTCTTTGGTGGCTTGTAGCCGATCCACAGATGATCCCGGTAAGGGCTTTTATCCTTGCTAAAGCGCGTATCCCGGTTAATGCGGGATACCACCCGCTCCGGGCGCACTTCAAGAGCCGGATCGATGCGGGCCACCACGGGCGCCAGTTCGGCGGCCAGGGCTAAAAAGGGCTCCCGCGCCACGCGCTTATAGACCTCCCGGTTCGCATCCATATAAGCCTTGGAATTATTCAGCCGCACGCCCATAAAAAAATCCAGCAATTCCGGAGAAAAACCCGTAAAGGCCATTGTAATGATCCCTCCCCATAATCCGACACTTTATTATACCTGCTCGCCCCCCGCAAATGCAACCCTGCCTCCTCGCCCGGGGACAGCGCGCTGCAACGCCCGAAAACCCGATATTCGGGCCTTTTCAGGGACAAGACGCCGGTCGAACCCTTGTTTTTAGGTACAAGAATAACAAAATGTTACATTTTATTCTGCGTCGCCCGTGCAGCAAAAAGGCGAGGGGTTCGACTCCCCTCGCCTCCGGCCGCGCTTACACCTGCGGCTTATCCTCTCCATCATCATCTATCGGCTGGACCGGCAGCCGGCCCGCATTGGCATCCCGCCGGACGTTGATCTGCCCGTAGGCGTTCTCCTCCCAGCTGCCCGGCTCCTCCTCTTCCCAATCCGGTTCCTGTGCCGCCCGCCACAGATCGTCATTCATCAGCACGGGGCCTGGGCCGCTAAGCGCATCGTCCTCCTGCAGCTCTTCTATCTCCGGTGCTGAAGGCTGCGGCTGCTCCATGGGCAGAATGTCCAGATCGTCCATATCTCTGATCGGCCCCTGCGGCAACCCTTCGTCCTCGGCATCCGGTTGCATATCCTCCTCCGGCAACGGGTCCGGCACCGGGCGCACCACCCGTCCGGTGGGAACCGCCGGCTGGGGCTTGCCGCCCTTTGTCCCGGGTTTGGGCCCTTTAGGCCCGTGTTTTTTCTGCTGGCGCTTGAGGATGATCAGCACCACACCTGCCGCCACCGCCAAGAAGGCGATCACGCCCAATACGCTCCAAAGCGCCGTCATCATGCCGTTTTGGTCCTCTTCGCCCTCCTGGGCCTGATCGCTCAGCACATTAATGGCAATGGGCGCAGCGCGGCCGCTGCCCTCTATACCAGAGGCTGTATCCACTGCCTTGACGGTGAATTCATAGCTCTGGGATTTGAGCACGCTTAAATTGATCTCCACCGTCTTGGTCTCGCCCGCAACCAGCTCCCCGGTCACCTTCTCCAGCTCGCCGCTATTTGCCTCCGAGATGACCAGATCCTTTAAGGCGTTTTTACCATAGTTTTTCATTTCGACCGTGAACTTGACCGTTCCCGGCTCTTCCAACTCGGCCGGGTCGGCCTTGACCTGGACCTGCAGATCCACCGGGTTCCCCTCCAGCTTGACCTGGAAGTTCAGCGGCTGCCCCTCCGTTGTAAAGGTGGATCCCGTTACCGTATTGATCGCGCTTAGCTTGAACTGTACCGTCTGGTTCTTTTCGATCTTCAGCTCCTGCTCAAAGGAGAGCGACTTGCCCGCCTCCAGCTGCTGAGCCTGGTGAACGACGCCCAGGTTGGCGTCGCTGATCTCGATGTTTTTCAGCGTGATATTGCCGCGGTTGACCACCTCTGTCTTAATGGTGACCGTGTCCCCCGCCGCGGGATTCATCTGGTCACAGGTAGTCTTTATATCCACCGTGGGCACGGCCACGGAGATCAGCATCGCATCCAGCGTCTTGGCATAGCCCTGGCCCGCAGCGGAAAAGGTCACCGCCGGGGTGGAATTGATATTCGCCTCGACCGCAAGGCTATGCGTCAGGGTCTGCGTATCCCCTACCTGCAGCAGATCCAGCTTTTTATTAAAGTGCAGCTCATCGTCTTTTACCTGGATATTGGTGATCGCCACATTGCCCGCGTTGCGCAGCTTATAGGTCACGTTGACCGTCCCCCCCGGCTCTACCGGATTGCGGTCCACCTCCCGGGTAAACTCCAGCGACGGCGCCGCCGATATCTTTTTGACGACTACCGGTATGGCCTCGCTATACTGCTCCCCATCCAGGGTATAATGCAGCTGCAAGGGCAGGGCTTGCCCCAGCTGGCTCTCGGATAAGTCGTACTCGATATTCGTCGTGCGGTTGCGTCCCGCCTCGATATCCTGCAGCTCCTCTACGATCTGCCCGTTTTCCTGGATCGTCACGCCCGTCATCGTAGCGTTGCCTACAGGGTTCTTGACCGTTACGGCGATTAGCACGGTCCCCGCCGCACTCATTTCCGCCGGGTCAGCGGAATAGGAAATATCCACACCGGTACTGGGCTGCGCCGCCGCGCTGGGGATCATCAGCAGCCCCGCCATCAGCAGCGCCAATATCAGGGCGATCCCCCGCCCCGCAGTCTTTTTGCGCATCAGTCCTCCACCTCTTTATTCTTCAATCTCCCTCGTCGGGGTGCATAAATACGCACATCTTACCGATTTTATTCTACTTTTCGCGTCCATTACTGTCAAGTAAAGTTTATATTGCAGGCGCGCAAGGCACTGCCCGCCGCGCCTTGCGCACAATTGCGGCGCATGTTACACTGGGCATACAAGCCGGGGAAAGGAGGGCAAAACGGATGAAACGGGTATTATACATCGCCGGCGTTACGCTATTGCTGGCGCTTTTTACCTATCTTTGCACATTTTTAAGGCCGGCAGAGGTTTCGCCGCTTGAGATCTTGCAAATGGATACGGCCTCCCGCATCGACGTACTGCTCTGCCCGCCTGGCGAACCTCAGCAAAACACGCGTCTGAGCCGGGAGGAAACCGCGTTGATGATCGAGGCTGTACGCACCCTTCCCTTTGATACGGTGCATGCCGCGCCTCCGCCCAGCGATATCCGCTATATTGCCAGCATCGAGATCGAGCTGCGCAACGGCGACCTGCTCACCTTTTTCCTGCCCGAACCCGGGAAGAATCAGGGCCTGTTGCTCAACAGCGTTTACTACCCTTTTACGGATATGCAATCGCATTTTTTATTCGATATCATGCTCTCTACCGGCGACTTTGTATGGCCCGCCGGCTAATGCGCGCGCACGGGTCTCGTCAGAACATCAAACCCCCGCCAGGTACCCGACGGGGGTTTTCTATATTGCCTATGGATCAAAAAGTGCGGTCTGCGTTATTCCTTAGGTTCGTCCTCTGAGAGATGCTCTGCATCGGGTTCCTGCGCCGGGGCGCTGCCTTCCTCCTGCGGCGGCAGACTTTCTTCTCCTTCCGGCTGTGCATGGCCAGCCCCCGGATCCGCTTCATCCAGCTGCATGGGCTGGTTAAAGCGCTTGCTCAGGATCAGGTACAGCCCAATCGGGATCAGGATCACGCTGATCCACTGCGAGGTGGAAAGGCCGCCCCATACGCCGCGGATCGCGTCATAGCGGAAGAACTCCAGCACGAACCGCTCCAGGCCGTAGGCGATCAGATAGGTGCCCAGCACCGCGGTCTTTTTATGGGTGCGGTTGCCGATAATGTACAGCGCCACACACAGCACAAGGTTAAACCCCGCTTCGTACAGCTGTACCGGCAACAGCGCAACCCCCTGGGGGGCGGAGGAATTGGCCGCAAAGATCACGCCCAGCGGGGGCTCGGCCGGGCAGCCGTAGCAGCAGCCCGCCATAAAGCAGCCTACCCGGCCGATGGCGTGCATCAGCGGCAGCGCCGGAATGATGGCGTTGAGCAACGCCCACTTGTCGACCTTATACTGCCTGCTGTAAAGCAGCAAACCGGCAACCCCGCCGATAAACCCGCCATAATAGACCAGCCCGCCCAACGCCGTCAGCCAAAATTGCTGAGGATTGCTCTGTATCAAGGCAAAGTTCTCCACGATCCAGGGCATCATGGTCAGCATATACAAAAGCTTGGAGCCTATAATAGCGCCCGCGCCGATGTAACAGGCGGCATAGATCACATCATCCCGCTTCACGTGGTAACGCGCGCTGCGCTTAAGCGCCAGGATGATCCCCAGCACCACCGCGCACATCAACAACACCCCATATGTGGGCAGGGTGACATTTCCAAAGAGATGGATAAATGGATACAATTTACATTCTCCTTAATATGAAAGTAAACAGCAGCCCAGGAAGGACTGCTGTTTAAATTTTGTCTATTGCACTGGCCTTACATCAAGCTGTTGAGCTCGTTGAGCAAAGACTGACCCGCGCACGCCGCACAGCCCAGCGGGATCGCGCAGGAGAAGAACATGATCGCGTTCAGTACCAGGCCGATGATAGAAAGAACGAACCCAGCGGTCGCCACACCAGCGGCGCCCTCTTTTCTCGCCTTAACGCCCATCACCAAACCGACGATACCCAGCGCCAAACCAATGTAAGTACCCCAAATGGTCAGCCACAGGAAAATACAAACAACGCTGATGATACCCAACACCAGACTAGCTACTGCCGTACCGTTACTTTTCTGCTCCATAGTTAAATTACTCCTCTCTCATTTAGGATTCTTTCTTATTATATGAGCTTCGTATTTTGCTGTCAATTAAAAGAAAACAACTTCTGACTTAAACGTTATTTTTATTACCTTTTTTGTATATTGATTGAAAGGGTAAAAAAGGCCGCCCGGAACACAACCGGGCGGCCCTCATCAGCGCCCCTTAAAGGATGGTGATCCAGCCGTGATTATCCGGCAGCTCACCGTACTGGATGCCCGTCAGGGTATCGTACAGCTTTTGGCTAAGCTCGCCCGTGGTGCCGTCGCCGATCTTAATGACGCGATCCTTCCACTTGAGCTCGCCCACCGGGGAGATCACCGCAGCCGTCCCAGTGCCGAATACCTCCAGCAGCTCGCCTTTATCATAGCGGTCAAACACCTCTTCAATACTGATGCGCCGCTCCGTGGTCTTATACCCCATATCCTGGGCCAGCTGCAGCACGCTCATGCGGGTGATGCCGGGCAGGATGCTGCCCACCAGCGCCGGAGTGGTCACCTCGTCGTTAAAGCGGAAGAAGATGTTCATGGAGCCCACCTCTTCCACATATTTCTTCTCAACGCCATCCAGCCAAAGCACCTGGGAATAGCCCAGCTTCTTGGCCTCCTCGCCCGCCAGCAGGCTGGCCGCGTAGTTGGCCGCCGTCTTGGCTGCGCCGGTGCCGCCGCGCACCGCGCGCACGTAGTTATCCTCCACGTAGATCGGCACAGGATCCAGACCCGTGGCATAATAGGCGCCTACCGGCGAGAGGATGATATAGAAGATATAGTGGTTTGATGCGCGCACGCCCAGGTGCGGATCCGACGCGATGATGGTAGGCCGGATGTACAGCGACGTGCCGGGCGTAGAGGGCACCCAATCCTGCTCTAATTCCACCAGTTTTTTGAGCGCGTCCACCATGAAGTCCACGTCGATCTGCGGGATGCACAGCCGCTCGGCCGAGCGGTTCATGCGCATAAAGTTCTGCTCCGGGCGGAACAGGCGAATCTTCCCATCCTTGCAGCGGTACGCCTTAAGGCCCTCGAAAATGGTCTGGCCATAGTGCAGCACCATGCCTGCCGGATCCATCTGAAAAGCGTGGTAAGGCTCGATCTTCGCATCGTGCCAGCCCTCCTCCGGGCTGTAGACCACGGTCAGCATATGGTCCGTAAAAATATTGCCAAAGCCCAACTTGCTTTCATCCGTCGGTTTGGCTTTGAGTGTTTTGGCTTTCTCGATTGTCAATTGCATATTCGTCCTCCAATCCGGCTGCCCGGCAGCCTTAATCCTACCGTTTTACATGTAACATTATCATACACCTGCCGGCTTTCGCCCGCAAGCGGTTACGCCGTTTTATGGCCCCTTTTGCCCCGGCGCCGCCTTTTATTCGAGGATATCCCAGGGCCAATAAAGGGTATCCAGGCGCTGCGGCTGTGCGCCGCCGCTGGTCATATCACGCATTTTAGCCGTAAAGAGCGCTTCCTCCTGCGCGCGCAGCAGCACCTCCAGGTACACATCCTGCCCAAAATCCGTGTGCAGCACCCGGAAGGGGGAGTGCTGCAGATAGTTCTCCGCGCTGCCCCATATCCCATAATCCAGATGCAGCCCAATCTTGTAGGACAGCTGCCACACCGCGATGCCCGCCTGGGCGATGGCCTGGGCCGCCGTGCCCGAGAACGCCCGGGTCAGCCCGCCGGCGCCCAGCTGGATGCCGCCGTAATAGCGTACCACGGCGCAAACCACGTTGGTCAGTTCCTTTTGCTTAAACACATCCAGTATCGGCATCCCGGCCGTGCCGGATGGCTCTCCGCTATCTGAAAACCGCTGTATATTCTGGCGCATCCCGGCCATATAACCATAGGCAATGGCGCTGGAAAGCGGATGGGCTTTGTGCAGATCCTCGATAAAGGCGAGCGCCTGCGCCTCGCTTTCGATCGGGGCTGCATAGCCTAAAAAGCGGGACTTTTTGATAACCGCCTCGCTTTTGCCCTCCGCCGCCAGCGAGCGATAGCTGGTGATCTCCATAAGCCGCCTCCGTATGCTTTAGTCCTCCGTCACAACGAAACGGTGGAAGCCCTTTTTGCCCTTTTGCAGGGTGAAGGTACGCGCGTCGTACCGGTTCGGGTCCACCTCCTGCTCCACATCGGCCACTTTCTCCCCTTCGATCTTAACGCCGCCGCCCGCAATCAACCGCCGCGCCTCGCCCTTGGATTTGCACAGGCCGCACAGCGCCAGCAGGTCGATCACCCGGCGGTTATTTTCAAAGATCTCGCAGGTGATATGGCTGGTGGGGATGGATCCGACGTCTGCGCCGCCGCCAAACAGGGCTTCCGCCGCATCCTGTGCCTGTTTGGCCGCCTCATCGCCATGGATGATGCGGGTGATCTCATAAGCCATGATGCGTTTGGCTTCGTTGATCTTCTCATCTTGGTAGGAGCCCAGCCGCCGGACCTCTTCCATCGGCATAAAGGTCAGCAGTGCCAGGCACTTTTCCACGTCACGGTCGTCAATATTGCGCCAGTACTGGTAAAAATCGTAGGCCGAGCACTTGGCCGGGTCCAGCCACAATGCGCCCGCCACGGTCTTGCCCATCTTGACGCCCTGGCTATTGGTCAACAGCGAAAAGGTGAGCGCAAAAGCCTCGCCCTGCTCTTTGCGGCGTACCAGATCCGCGCCGTAAAGCATATTGCTCCACTGGTCGTCCCCGCCGGTCTGCAGTTTGCAGCCGTATTTTTGATAGAGCACCAAAAAGTCATAGGACTGCATCAGCATATAGTTAAACTCCAAAAAGGAGAGCCCGCGCTCCAACCGCTGCTTGAAGCACTCCGCCGTCAACATCCGGTTGACTGAGAAATGCACGCCGATATCCCGTAAAAACTCAACGTAATTCAGGTTCAGCAGCCAGTCGGCATTGTCCACCACAAACGCCTTGCCCTCGCCAAAGTCCAAAAATTTGGAAAGCTGCTTTTTCATGCACGCCGCGTTATGGTCCACGATCTGCCGCGTCATCATCTTGCGCATATCCGATTTACCGGAAGGATCGCCCACCATGGCCGTGCCGCCGCCCACCAGCGCAATGGGCCGGTGCCCCGCCCGCTGCAGATGCGCCATAGCCATCACCGGGATATAGTGCCCGACGTGCAGGCTGTCCGCCGTGGGATCAAAACCGTTATAAAAGGTGACCTGCTCCCGGTCGAAAAGCCGGTATAGATCCTCCTCGTGGGTGACCTGTTGAATAAATCCGCGTTCCTTCAGGGTATCCATTACGTGCATGGGTCTTTGTCCTCCTTCATCCTCTCGCATCCGCGCGTCTTAATGGTGCCGCATGAGCCGCCCCGCCACAAAACGCCTTTTTCAGTATAGCAAGCCAGCGCCGCGGCGTAAAGATAACGGGGAGCGGAAAAAAGAAAAGCTCCGGTCCTTGACCGAAGCTTTTCTGCCGCAAAATCCATCATCTATCAAGGGGCAGCACAACTCCGGCCGGGCCAACGTAAATAGAGCCCTGCACGTATACGCGCGCATAGGCGACACCGGAAAGGACCATCCCGCAATAGTTCGCCGCCGAAGTCCCTTTCATCTTATGCCGCCTCCCCTCGAAATTTTTTATCATTATAGCACCCGACCGGCTTTTTGCCAATGCCTTAGGGCAATTATTTCTCCAAACCGGTAAATTTATGCAAACAAGGGGCGCCGTCAAGCGCCCCTTGCCTCATCTAAAGCATTAGCATTCAAACGTCTTTGCCTGCTCGAACTCATCCTGGATCTCCTTGGAGGGCGCCTTGGTCAGCAGGGACACCACCACGATGGCGATGCAGCTGAGCACAAAGGCCGGGAACAGCTCGTAAATATCCAGCCAGCCACCCAAGGGCCGCAGCAGCATGTTCCAGACAAAGACCATGATGCCGCCGGTGAGCATGCCCGCGATGGCGCCCGCGCGGTTGGTCCGCTTCCAGAACAGCGAGAAGAGCATGATCGGCCCGAAAGTCGCGCCAAAGCCCGCCCAGGCGAAGGATACGACCTTAAAGATAACACTATTCTCATCCAGCGCGATCAGCATGCCGATAACGGCGATCGCCAACAGAATGATACGCGAAACCGTCATGACCTGTTTATCCGTGGCGTCTTTTTTCAAAACGCCCTGGAAAATATTTTTGGAGAAGGCCGACGCGGCGATCAGCAGATAACTGTCCGAAGAGCTGATGGTAGCCGCCAGGATACCGGCCATGACCACGCCGCCGATAAGCGGCGGCAGCAGGTGCGTAGAAAGCACGATAAACACGTTTTCCGCCCCGCCGGCCGTAAGCAGCGTGCTCTCCGTGGGGAACAGCGCCCGGCCGATCAGGCCGATGCATACCGCCGCAAACAGGGAGATCAGTACCCATACCGTGGCGATCCGCCGGGATTTGCGCAGCTCATCCGCCTTGCGGATAGCCATAAAGCGCAGCAGCACCTGCGGGATGCCAAAGTAGCCCAGGCCCCAGGACAGCGTCGAAATAATGGTCAGCAGCCCATAATCCCCGGCCGCGCCGAACAGCGGCGCCCCCGCCTCGGAGATCTGCTGCACGCCCGCCGCGTCCACCTGCGGCGTCGCGATGCCGAAGAAGGTAAAGAAACCGTCGATAGACTGTGCGTTTTGCACCACCGCATCCACGCCGCCCGCAGCGATGGTCCCGGCGATCAGGATCGTAGCCAGGGCGCCGATCATCACCACGCCCTGCATGAAATCCGAAACGCTCTCCGCCAGAAAGCCGCCCAGGAAGGTATAAAGGATTACGAACAGCGCGCCGGCCACCATCATCCACTGATAGGGCAGGCCAAACAGGCTGCTGAACAGCTTGCCGCACGTCACAAAGCAGCTAGCCGCGTAAACGGTGAAGAATACCAGAATAAACAGCGCCGCAATGGTCATGATCACCTTTTTGTTCTCGCGGAAGCGGTTGCTGAAGAAGTCCGGAATGGTAATGGCATTGCCCGCCAGCGTAGAATAGCGGCGCAGGCGCTTGGCTACAAGCAGCCAGTTCAGGTACGTGCCCACCGCCAGGCCGATCGCCGTCCATGCCGCATCGCTGATGCCGCACCAATACGCCACGCCCGGCAGGCCCATCAGCAGCCAGCCGCTCATGTCCGAGGCCTCCGCACTCATGGCCGCGACCCATGGCCCTAAAGACCGCCCGCCAATAAAGTAGTCCTCACTGCTCTGGTTCGCCCGCTTGGCGAAAAAGAGCCCAATCCCGATTACGACGGCCATATAGGCGACCATCGCGATCAAGGTTTGTATACTGTCTCCCGTCATCGTACAACCTCCTCAATTTTACCGCCGGGCGGCCTCTTATGCCCCCATCCGCCCAGGCAGCGCTCTCATCCGTTTATTATAATTGATTATAAACAGGTTGACAATGGCTTTATCGCGCTAATGCCTGTATTCCTGCCCCATGTCGCCTTTTGGGCACGCTTCGCTGGACGCCTTACCGCTTCGTATCCTCTATCGCCACTTCAAGTTTTCCGTTCTGATAGCGCATTAAACGATAATTCGGTTGCTCGTGGTCATCCCATCCCACAAACTGGATAAAATAGTTTAATTGCGGGTCAAGATAGCCTTTCTGGTCCACCCGACGCCCTACTGCCCAGAGATTCGCGCCTATAGGAGACAACACGCCGTCGTGATAGCACATCAGCGTTCCGCTCAGCGGCTGGTCTAGCTGCACTGCCTTCTCGCCGGGAGCGGTAAACCACGCGCTTCCATCCATGCCTACACTGCAAATCCGATCCGAAATCTCGCCGATCTGTACGGGCGGCTCGTCCAACTGTGCAAAGCAGAGGATACTCTCCCCTTCTGTTTGGGCTCGGGTATAGTACACTCCCCGACCATCAGGCGTCAGTGCCAAACTGTTAACCGTCTCGTCCAACAGAGCATCTCCGCTTAAATTCCCCTCCGACAGCGCGGCCCGGTGGAGCGCGCCCGCCCGATCCTGATAATAGATCATTCCTCTACAAATCTGCATGTAGGTGAGATCCGCATCTTCCAAAACGCGTTTTATGGTTCCGTCGGCGGATAAATATAAGAGCTCCTCTCGATTGCCCTCCCGCCCCACAACCGTATAGATTCCATCCCAGTCGCTATCCGCATCGCGCGAGAGAACTTCGATATCGTTCCAAAGTTTGATATCGGTAATCGGTTTTTCTAACGCAAAACGCCTCATGCCCAAACCCCTATCATAGCGATAAATCGCATCGTCATACGGGCAGATGAATAGCGCAGCCTCGCCGGTTTCGTGGATATAAGCTTCGGCGGCAATCGAATGGACGCGCTCCGCCTCCTCCAGAGTTGCAAAGCATTCGACCTGGCCGTCCAGGGCATAAAAATAGGATATCCTCTGCTCCTGACTCTCTGCCTCGCTCCAAAAGACCATACGCCCGTCCCCGGAAACATCGATGAGGCGGACGTTGCTTTCACGCCGCGCAACTTGCTCCGGCTGGCGCGCGCCCTCTTTAAGCACCTGGATTTTTCGCCCGCCCGCCGTGACAAACGCGCAGGTCAGCCCACGCGCAGCCGCAACAACATCCGTCACATCGCTTCCCCGCTCTGGGCCCACGATTTCTCCCATCTCAAAATCGTACCGCCGCGGCACAAAAAATGAAGCTTTACGTGGCTTATGCACGTCGTTATAGGCTTTGCCTACAATAGAAAGGTAGAAATTCTTTGCGCCGCCTACCGTTTCAGGGTAGCCCGCCGCCAGCATTTCTGCTCGGGCCTGTTCTACGGTTCCATCAAACTTTTCGTCCGATATGAGCGTGCTTAAAACCGATTCCACCGTACTGAGCGGATAGCGCTCTACCTCTACAATATAATTAAAACCCTGATCTGTCACTTCCCCGAACTGGTAAAATCCTTCGTCTATCTTCTGGATCGGTGCGCCAGCACCGCCGACCATCAGCGTTCCATCTTCCTGAACTGCCGCAAGATGCCTTTCGTCCGGCGTGATCATTCCCGTTTGGTAATGGCCCTCCTGATGTACAACGGCGTTTCCGGCCGTCCAGTAGATATCCCCCGACTTGTCTACGATCGTCAGTTTAGCGCTTAACGTCTGCGAGCTCTCTGCGGGTGGTGCGGCACAGCCGCATTGCACGAGAACAACCCAAGCAAGAAGCCATGCCCTAACAACTCGCAAGACCGGGGTTTTCAGCCCTTCTTTCGCCATGAGGAAGCACCTCGCTTTTTTATAAAACTGCACCATACAAGGATCCTGCCGGATGATGTTTATTCAACTTATCATTTCTAAGAACGTACTTGAATTAATGAGAGTTGATCATATTGATATTTTTATTCTACCTGCTTTTATGTCATCCATCAAGCTCCTGTATTCATAAGATGGAGACCTGCATTCCCCCGCTGCCATTCCCCCCGAGGAGAAAATTCCTTGGCAGGATAGGGGGCTTTCGCAATACATTTTGATATATACTGGTTCAGCCGCTAGCAAAAATATTCACTGCAAAATGGTACCGAGAAATACAGGCAGCCACTCTTTGCGTATAACAGACTGTCGCCGACACACTCATCTTCTCGCACCAGTGCGTCTATAAAAAAGCAGGGCATTAGGTGACAGTCACACCAAACGCCCTGCTTTGGAAAATCCCTTTCGTATTTCGCTGTTACAGCGCTTCCTCCAGCGCTACGGCCACGGCAACGGTGGCGCCGACCATGGGGTTGTTGCCCATGCCGATCAGGCCCATCATCTCCACGTGCGCGGGCACAGAGGAGGAGCCGGCGAACTGAGCATCGGAATGCATGCGACCCATGGTATCGGTCATGCCGTAAGAGGCAGGGCCGGCGGCCACGTTATCCGGATGCAGCGTGCGGCCCGTGCCGCCGCCGGAAGCCACGGAGAAGTACTTTTTGCCGTGCTCCACAGCCCACTTCTTATAGGTGCCGGCCACCGGATGCTGGAAGCGGGTGGGGTTGGTGGAGTTACCGGTGATGGAAACATCCACGTTCTCGTGGCGCATAATGGCCACGCCCTCAGAAACATCGTCTGCGCCGTAAGCGCGGACCTTAGCCTTATCGCCATTGGAGTACGGCGTCTCTTTGACGATCTTCAGCTCGCCGGTGGCATAATCGTACTCAGTCTGCACATAGGTAAAGCCGTTGATGCGGGAAATGATATACGCCGCATCCTTGCCAAGGCCGTTGAGGATGACCTGCAAAGGCTCCTTGCGGACTTTATTGGCGGTGCGGGCGATACCGATAGCGCCCTCAGCAGCGGCAAAGGACTCGTGCCCGGCCAGGAAGCAGAAGCACTTGGTCTCCTCCCGCAGCAGCATCGCGCCCAGGTTGCCATGGCCGCGGCCCACTTCGCGCTGGTCCGCAACCGAGCCGGGGATGCAGAAAGCCTGCAGGCCGATACCGATCAGCTCAGCGGCATCCGCCGCGTTTTTATAGCCTTTTTTCAGCGCCACAGCCGCGCCCAGCGTATAGGCCCAAATCGCGTTCTCAAAAGCGATGGGCTGGATGGAGCGGACGATCTTGTCCACATCTACGCCCTTCGCCAGCAGGGCGTCGCGCGCATCCTCCAGCGAGGAATAGCCGTATTCTTTCAGGCAAGCTTCGATCTTGCCGATTCGACGTTCATAACCTTCAAAGGTAGCCATTGATTTTAACCCTCCCTGCTAACAAATTATTGGTTGCGCGGATCGATGGTCTTAACCGCTTCGTCAAAACGGCCGTAGGTGCCTACGCACTTGTCGTAAGCTTCCTGCGCGCCCACGCCTTTGCGGATCATTTCCATCATGCGCCCGAGGTGCACGAACTTGTAGCCGATGACCTCGTTATTGCTATCCAGGCCCAGCTCCAGCACGTACCCTTCGGCCATTTCCAGATAGCGCACGCCCTTTTCAGCGGTGGAGAACATGGTTCCCACCTGAGAGCGCAGGCCCTTGCCCAGATCCTCCAGGCCGGCGCCGATGGGCAGGCCGCCCTCGGAGAACGCCGTCTGCGTACGGCCGTAGACGATCTGCAAGAACAGCTCGCGCATGGCCACGTTGATCGCATCGCAAACCAGGTCGGTATTCAAGGCCTCCAGAATCGTCTTGCCCGGCAGTACCTCGGCAGCCATAGCGGCCGAGTGCGTCATGCCCGAGCAGCCCAGGGTCTCCACCAGGGCCTCCTGGATGATGCCGTCCTTCACGTTCAGCGTCAGCTTGCAGGTACCCTGCTGCGGAGCGCACCAGCCAACGCCGTGCGTCAGGCCGGAGATATCCTTGACGTCATAAGCTTTGACCCATTTTCCCTCTTCAGGAATCGGTGCCGGTCCATGCTTGGGGCCTTTGGCCACACAACACATTTCTTCCACTTCTTTGGAATATTGCATCTAACCTTCCTCCCTTGTCAATGATTATCAGCGATAAGTTCTGATAAAAACCCAAATAATTATACCATAAAACACATAGCGATGGAACAGGTTGCTTTGTTAATTTTATCACAATTTCGTATTTGGCGTTAGGCCGCCGCCTCGACAAAGGGCGGCCGGTTTGCTACAATATTTAAAAAGCCTTCCGCTGGGAAAGGAGCCAGAGCGATGAGCCGTTTAGGAGATCAGATCCATACGCTGCGGGTACAAAAGGGATTGGACCGCAAAAAAATAGCTAAAAAAGCCGGTATTGCCGATAAGTTCTTGCAAGAAGTAGAAGAGGGCCGCCGCATCCCGACCGATGAACAGGCCGCGCGCATCCTGTCTCTCCTGGGGGAAAAGGGCGATCTGTCCGAGGCTTTTACCCCGGTGGCGGAGGAATCCACTCCGCCGGTCCGGCCCGTTGCCAAGCCTAAACCGGCCAAGCCCGCCGCGCAGCGCCCCTCCCTGGCGCAGCCCAACGAGCAGTGGAACCACGCCCTGGCCGGGCTGATGCAGGATGTGCCCGTACTCAACATAAGGGGCGAGCAGGTCGCCAAGCGCACACTGGTGCTGGAAAGGGGCAAGATTCAAGGTTTTGACGCTGGCAGCGTGCTCTACCTCAAAATACCGGACGACAGTCTACGCGCTTTAGGCATCCATGAGGGCGACACGCTCTTTATGGTGCGCGAATCTGCGCCCCGCGTGGGGACGGTCGCCTGGGTTCGTGCGGGTTCGCACAACCTGATCGGCACTGTGGAAAAGATCGCCGGCGGCTATAAAGTGGGGCCGACCGCCCTTGAAAACGGTGCCTTTAAAATGGTGGCCCGGGCCATTTCCGCACAGATCCGTCTGCCATAAAATAGTAAAAAGCCAGGCGTATGATTTCCCCGTACGGGGGCATCATACTTATCGGAAGGCAACGAAGGCCGCAGTTCCTATCAAAAAGCTTGATTAGCCTGTTTTGATAGGAATTTGGATCGTCTCCCTTGCCTTTTGACATAGGGCCGGCGCGCAGAAGCATTTCTGCGCGCCGGTTTTATTTTACCCGGATAAATCTTCTCCTAGCCGCTGTCCAGGTTGACTTTTTCGCCCAACCCGGCGATAATGAATGTTAGCGATTAAATCTTGCAATCCCGCTTCGCGCCGCGCGGCCCCGGCGGGATTGTGCGCGCATATGATATGGCAAGTCGGAGGGAGAAAACATGAATCTAAAATATGCCGACCGGTTACAAAACCTGTCTGGAAATGCGATCCGGGAGATCTTTAAGCTGCTGGCCAGCCCCGAGATCATCTCGCTTGCGGGCGGCAACCCCGCGCCTGAGACCTTCCCCTGCGCGGAAGTGGCCCGCATCACCACAAAGCTGATGGAGGAGCAGGGCTCTTCCGTACTGCAGTATGGCGCGACCGAGGGCTGGATGCCGCTGCGCCAGGAGATCGTGCGCTGGCTGCCCGGCGTGGGCATCCATACGGACGTGGACCACGTGCTGACCACCACCGGTTCCCAGCAGGGGCTGGATCTGGTGTGCAAGGCCATGGTCAATCCGGGTGATATTGTATTGGTAGAAAATCCCACCTTTTTAGGTGCGCTGCACACCATGAAGACCTATCAGGCCCAGTTCCGGCCGGTGGAGACCGATGAGGATGGGCTGATCCCCCAGGCGCTGGAGCAGGCCCTAAAGGACGGCAAGCCCAAGTTCCTGTACATCATCCCCACCTTTCAGAACCCCAGCGGACGCACGCTGACGCTGGAGCGGCGCAAGGCCATCGCCCGCATCGCTGCCGAGCATGAATTGCTGGTGGTGGAGGACGACCCCTACCGCGACCTGCGCTATGCCGGCGAGGCGCTGCCCAGCATCGCTTCTTTCGACGAGGCGGGCTATGTGCTGTACCTGGCTAGCTTCTCCAAGCTGATCTCCCCAGGTCTGCGGGTGGGCGCGGCCATCGGCGCCCCCGAGCTGATGCAAAAGATGACCATCGGCAAGCAGGGTGCGGACGTGCATACCTCCAATCTCTCGCAGGCCATCGTAGCTGAGTTCCTGAAAGAGGGGCTACTTGTCCCCCATATCGCGGAGCTGTGCAACGATTACCGCGTGAAGATGGAGGCCATGCTCTCGGCTATTTCCGAGAATTTCCCCGCACAGGTCAAGGTCACCCATCCGGAGGGCGGGCTGTTCGTCTGGGCTACCCTGCCGCCGTACATCGATACCACGGCGCTGCTGAAGAAAGCGACCGAGCACAACGTGGCCTTTGTCCCCGGCGCGGGCTTCCACTGTGACGGCACGGGAACCAATACCTTCCGCCTGAACTTCTCCATGCCCAGCGTGGCCAACATCAAAAAGGCTATCGCGATTTTGGGCGAGGTCATCAGCGACGTGCTGTAAGGCAGACCGGGCGCACGCCAGGGCAGCAAGACCCGCGTGCGCCCTTATTTTATCGACAAGGAGGGACGATGCCCTATGAATACCGTCACCATCACCCAGGATAATTTTGATTCGCTGGCCCTGGCCCCCGGAAAAACGGTGTTGCTGGACTTCTGGGCTCCCTGGTGCGCCCCCTGCAAGATGCAGGCGCCCGTTTTAGAGGCGCTGGCCCAGGAGCTGCCCGACGTCACCGTCGGCAAGATCAATATTGACGAGCAGCCCGCCTTGGCACAGCGATTTGCTATCCAAAGCATCCCTACCCTGGTCATTCTCAAGGATGGTCAGTTCCACCAGTCGCTGGTAGGCGTCACCGGTAAGGCAGAGCTGCGCGCGGCGCTGGCACTGTAGAGGAGGAGCCGTATGCGCACGATCATCATGTTCCTCTACTTCGCAGCGTACCTCATCTATGCGCTGCCCGCCATGTGGCGCGGCCAGTCCCTGGCCAAACGGGGAGATACCGCAGGGGTGGATCGCATCCTGGATATCCACGTGACCCGTTGGGCCCGCACGCTGTTGCGCCTGGCAGGGACCCGTGTGATCGTAGAAGGGCGGGAAAATCTGCCAAAAGAGGGCGCGGTGCTGTATGTCAGCAATCACCAGGGGGATTTTGATATTCCGGTGCTGCTATCACATTTGGATGGGCCGCACGCCTTTGTGGCAAAAAAAGAGTTGCTTAAGGTTCCGCTGGTCAAGTACTGGATGAGCCTTTTGCAGTGCGTTTTTCTGGATCGGGATCATCCCCGTCAGGCGCTGGCGTCCATTCTCAAGAGCGTAGATACGCTCAAAGGCGGCCATTCGGTCATCATCTTTCCCGAGGGGACGCGCAGCCGCGGCCGCAAGATGGGCGAGTTTAAGTTCGGGGCGATGAAGATCGCCCAGCGCGCCCAAGTTCCCATCATTCCCCTGGCGGTAGATGGTTCCTTCCGCGTGATGGAGCAGCAGGGCATCTGGGTCAAGCCCGCTACAGTGCGGCTGAAAATCCTCCCGCCACTGGATACCGCGGGCCTAACGCGCGAGGACGCCGCAGCCATGAATGATCGCATCTATCAGCTGATCGCCGAAGCGCTACAGGAGAATCATTAAAACAAAAAGCGCATTTGGAGCGGACGGGACACCCCGTCCGTTTTTTTATTTCTATAGCATTCCCTCCCTCATAGCTTTCCATTGACATTCGCTCTAAAGTTGCATATAATGTTGCTATAACGTTTTAGCTTTGCGTAATATGCATTTTTGGGGGGTAAACTGTGGAACTTTTTTGGACCTGCCTGCTGACCATTGCCGTAGCCGTGGCCGGCGGCTTTCTTTTTACCAAGATCAAAGCCCCGGCGCCCTTTATGGTGGGGTCGATGTTCGCCGTGGCGGCGCTCAGCGTCTGCACGGGGCTGGCCTACTTCCCCGACGCGCTGCGCCCCGTCACACAATCGGTAGCCGGTTCTTTTATCGCGCTGAGCATCCAGCCCGAAAACGTCAAGGAGCTTAGAAGCGTCATCAAGCCCTATTTCGTCATGGTCCCGGGGATGCTGATCATCAATATCCTGTTGGGGCTTTCCATGTACTATTTTTGCGGAATGGATATTTCTACAGCCCTTTTCTCCTCCGTGCCCGGCGGCATCATGGATATCTCCCTGATCTGCGCGGATATGGGGGCGAACACCTCGCAGGTCGCCATCATGCAGACGGCCCGGCTGCTCTTTGTCATGCTGCTGTTTCCGCCCATGCTCAAAACGCTGGCCAACCGGACCTTGAAAAAGCAGCAGGCCGAGGGCCAAGCTGCCGCGCAGGATGCGCCTGCATCCCAGCCTGACGCTGTGGCTGAAGATATCCCGGTTGAAAAATACGCGGCCCTTACCCGCCGCCAGCAGGTGCTATATACCTTTATTACGCTGGCCATCGGCGGCGTGGGCGGCTTTATCGGGTATAAACTGGCGATCCCGGCGGGGACGATGACCTTTTCCCTGCTCTTTGCCGCGGCCTTTAACCTGATCACCCGCCGGGCCTATATGCCGGTATTCGTGCGGCAGGCGGCGCAGGTCGGCTCGGGCGCACTGATCGGCGCAGGCCTGACGCTGGCCGATATCCTGGCCATGCGGACCATCATCGTCCCGGCCATTATTTTGATCTTTGGCTATGTTATCATGAATCTGGGATTGGGGTACATCATCTATAAGGCTAAAATGCTGGATCTGACCACCGCGCTTTTTGCCACCACACCCGCAGGGGCCTCAGATATGGCGCTGATCGCCGACGAGTTGGGCGCCAGCGGGCCTAAGGTCTCGGTCCTGCACATTGCGCGGATCATCACCGTCGTGGCCCTTTTCCCCTCCGTCATCGCCTTGGTCATCGGCGCGGTAACCTGATATGGGCGAGATGTGGATGCAGACCCTTCTGCCACTGTATTACGGCTTTATCAGCCTGCTGGGTTTCAGCCTGTGCGGTTATGATAAGATGGCCGCCGTGCGTAACCGCCGCCGCATCCCGGAAAGACGGCTGCTGGCGCTCTGTGCGCTGGGCGCTTGCCTGGGTTTTGGCGCGGGGATGCTGCTTTTCCGCCATAAGATCCGTAAAAAGAGATTTACCCTTTCCATGCCGCTGTTCATTATGCTGCATTTAATACTGGTGTGGATTTTGCTCAAATATTGACCGCGTGTCAGCACCGCCGGGCCTCGTAAACAGGCCGCCGGCGGTGTTTTCTTTTTGGGCGGGGATCCCTTCATTGCAATAGGCGGGGAAATCTTCTATAATATAGTTTGTACCTTATAGAGAGGGGATTTTGCATTTGGCTAAAATCATATCCGTCGCCAACCAAAAAGGCGGCGTGGGCAAGACGACGACCACGGTCAACCTGGCAGCCTGCCTGGCAAAGCAGGGCCAGCGGGTTTTAATTGTAGATATCGACCCGCAGGGCAACGCGACCAGCGGCTTGGGGGTGGACAAACACCAAGAGCGCGCTTCGATCTATGAGGTGCTGGTCGGCGAGGCCGACAGCCCCGACGCCGTGATCCACACGCAAGTCCAAAATCTGGACCTTTTGCCCTCCTCCATCGCCCTTGCGGGCGCCGAGGTGGAAATGGTCTCCATGATGGCGCGGGAATACGTGCTCCAGCGGGCATTGAGCGGCCTTTCTGATCGCTTTGATTTTATTTTAATGGATTGTCCTCCGTCGTTGGGGCTGTTAACCGTGAACGCCCTGGCCGCGTCGGATTGTGTATTGGTGCCCATACAATGCGAATTTTACGCCCTTGAAGGGCTGACGCAGCTGATGAACAGCGTACATCTGGTCCGCAAGCACTTGAATCCGCATCTGGAGTTGCTGGGCGTGGCGCTGACCATGTTCGATACCCGCACCAACCTTTCCAGCCAGGTTTCTGAAGAAGTGCGCCGTTTCTTTGCCGAAAAGGTGTTTGAGACCGTCATTCCCCGCAATATTCGCCTGGCAGAAGCGCCCAGCTATGGTCAGCCGATCCTGCAATACGATGCCCGCTGCCCCGGCGCGGAGGCCTACCTGGCCTTGAGCGACGAGGTGCTTGCCCGGGTAAAAGGAGGAAAGTAAATGAGTGCAAAAAAGAGCGGCGGCCTGGGCCGTGGCCTGGGCGCCCTGATCGCCACGCCGGATAGCGGTCTCCCCGACTGGGCACAGGCCGAGAAGCAGGCCGAAACAGCGCCTGAACAGCCCTCCGCCAGCGGCGGCATACAGGAGATCCCCCTGCGGTTGATCGACCCCAACCCGGATCAGCCGCGGCAGACCTTCGATCCGGAAGCGCTGAAGGTTTTGGCCGCCTCTATTAAGACCCACGGCGTACTGCAACCCATCCTTTTGGCCCCACAGGAGAAAGGGCGCTACCGCATCATTGCCGGCGAACGGCGTTGGCGGGCCGCCAAATCGGCCCGGCTCAAAACCATCCCCGCCCTGGTGCGAGAGGTGGAGCTGCGGGATCAAATGGAACTGGCGTTGGTGGAGAACCTTCAGCGGCAGGACCTGAATCCCATTGAAGAAGCGGTTTCCATCCGGGCTTTGATGGATGAATTCTCCCTTACCCAGGAGGCCGTGGCGGAGCGAATCGGCCGCAGCCGGCCCGCGGTAGCCAACTGCCTGCGACTGCTGGCTTTGCCGGCCCCGATCCAGCAAATGCTCAAGGACGGCCGTCTGAACCCCGGACAGGCCCGGCCGCTGGTGGCGCTGGACGATAGCAAGCTGCAATTAGAGCTGGCGGAGCAGATCGCCGGCAAAGAGCTTTCCGCCCGGCAGGCGGAGCAACTGGTCAAAGCAGCGACCAAGCCGCCAAAGCCGGCGTCCGAAACCAGCATTGCGCAGTCGCAGGACTTGGCCCTTGTGCAGGAGACCATGCGCCGGGCCTTTGGCACACGCATCGAGATCAAAGGCACAACTGACAAGGGAAAGATCCAGTTAGAATATTATTCCCGCGAGGATCTGGAACGCATTTACGAATTAGCCGCTTCGCTGGGGTCTAAAGGCGATAACTAAAAGCGACATTGCTTTCTATAAATAAAGCGGACTGTTTCACGTGAAACAGTCCGCTTTTCTTTGTCTTTTGTTTTCCCCTCTTCACCGGCGCTTTTTTGTGACGCTACCCATTTGGAAGCCCTATTGCACACCCCTTCTTGTTTCACGTGAAACATACACTATCTATCCATTGTGTCCGCCGATCGCCATGATCTTATTGCCCGCACCCGTTGCGAGCTGCTGCGCTTCCTTTTCTCCGCGATTTTTGGGGATACGGATATGTACTTCCCAGAATTCCTCGCTGGCGGATTCTTCATATTGGATATTCGCTCCCACCACACGCATATCCTTAGCCACCCGCCGGAAGGTATTGAGCAGCAGGCGCGAATCCCGCATAGCCCGCTTCACCCGTGGTTTGACGTTTCCCAGGTCTTCACCGCGCTGGCTGCGGTCCGCATAAAGCTTTTGCAGGGTCATCTCCACCAACTCTTCCGCCGCCCGCACCGTCATATCCCGACTGATGAACTGTTCCAGCAGCTTCTCCTGCACCTTTTCGTCGTGGATGCGCAGCAGGGCGCGGGCGTGGCGCTCACTCAGAGTAGACTCGGCCAACCGCCGCCGGATCGCCGGCGAGAGTTTTAACAGGCGCAACTTGTTGGCCACGGCGGATTGCGTTTTGCCCATCCTCCGGGCCAGTTCCTCCTGGGTGAAGCCGTGCTCGTTAATCAGGTTATAATACCCCTCCGCCTCCTCAAAAAAGCTCAAATTCTCGCGCTGCAGGTTTTCCACCAGCGCCACCATGGCCGAATCCTGATCGTTGGCCGGCAGCACGATAGCGTCGATCCTCCGTATGCCCGCCATCCGGCAGGCGCGCAGGCGCCGCTCGCCCGCAATCAACTCGTAATAAGGGCCGCCGAGCTTTCGCACGCTAATAGGCTGAATCAACCCTACCTGCCGGATCGACTCGCATAGGTCCTGCAGCGATTCATCCGGGAACACCTTTCGCGGCTGATAGGGATTGGGCAATATACAGTTTACCGGGATGGAGGTAAGCATGGTGGGCGTAGGATAGCCCCCCTGCGGGTGAGAATTGGATGGGTTTTTTATCGTAAACATAGAGAAACCTCCTGCACTTTGTTATGCAAAAGGTTCTATAATATTTCTCTATTTCCTGCAATTTTAGCTAAATTTGTGGATAAGAATCGTTCTGCATGATTCGACAGTATTTTTACTCCTATTTTCTCTATATTTCTCCTGTTTCCTTTGTATTTCGACAGTTTTCGCAATTACAAAGGCTTGCGTTTTGCCTCCCCCGGGCGGCGGGGGAAGCGCTTTGTAGTGGGTTGTTGTTTGCTGCAGAGGATCAGCCGGTGGGCTTCTCCCCCCGGGACCGGAAGCGGAATGATGCGCTCTACCTTTCCGCCCAGCGCCTGCAGTGCGCGGGCGGAGGACTCTACCTCGCCAGGCGCCTCCCCTTTCAGGCAAAGCGCGCGCCCGCCCACCTTGCAAAGGGGCAGCAGCCATTCTACCAATATGGGCAGCGCCGCCACCGCGCGCGCCGTCACGATATCAAACGCCTCCCGCAACGGGCTATTGAGCGCGGCCACCTCTTCCGCGCGGCCGTGCGCAAACTGAACCCTTTCTATCCCAAGCGCTGTGCAGACTTCTTCTAAAAAATTCAGCCGCTTTTGCAGCGCATCGTTCAGCGTCAGCTGGATATCCGGCCGCATAATTTTAAGCGCGATTCCCGGAAAGCCTGCCCCGCTGCCCACGTCGATCACCCTTGCGCCCTCCGGGATCAGCCCTTCGATCGTTAAGGGCATCACGCTATCTAAAAAGTGCAGGGCGGCGATTCCCTCCGCGTCGACAATACGGGTCAGGTTGATCCGCGCATTCCACTCTAAAAGCAGGCCGGCATAGGTACAAAACTGTTTTTGCTGCCCTGCTGTGAGCGTAAGCCCTCTCTCCCGGGCGAGGATGCTCAGCCGCTGCGCCGCCTGCGCGGCGACTTCCAAATGGTTATTCCCTTCCATTACTTTACCGTTCCTCCTCCAGCCGCCTGCGCCGCTCCAGCTCGATCATCACCACCGAAATATCCGCCGGAGAGACCCCGCTGATCCGGCTGGCCTGCCCCAGCGTGCGCGGGCGCATGCGGTTCAGCTTCTCCCGGGCCTCCAGTCTTAGTCCGACGATCTGCGCGTAATCCAGCTCCTCCGGCAGGGCTAGGCCCTCCAGCCTTTTAAATTCGGCGATCTGCGCCGCTTGGCGCTTGATGTATCCCTCATAGCGCAGCCCGATCTCTACCTGCTGGGCCGCCTCCCGGGAAATCTCCGGCAGCTGCGGGCAAAGTTCCCGCACGTCCGCATATTCCCATTGAGGGCGGCGCAGCAGGGCGTCCGCGCCGATTCCGTTTTGCGGCGGCGCAAGGCCCTCTTTCTCCGCCATGGCCCGCTTTAAAGCCGCATCTGCCGGCAGCGTCACCCGCCCCAGGGCCGCCAGCGCCTTTTCTACCTGCTCGCGCTTGCGCATCATTTGATCGTACCGCGCGTCTTCTACCAATCCCACCTGGCGCCCCAGCGCGGTCAGCCGCAGGTCCGCGTTATCCTGACGAAGATGCAGCCGGTACTCGGCCCGCGAGGTCATCATACGGTAGGGTTCCTTGGTGCCCTTGGTCACCAGATCGTCCACCAATACCCCGGCATAGGCCGTGGCCCGATCCAAAATCAGGGGCGGCTCGCCCTTTACGTATTGGGCCGCGTTGATGCCCGCCAGTATTCCCTGGGCCGCAGCTTCCTCATAGCCGGAGGAGCCGTTGATCTGCCCCGCAAAAAACAGCCCCGGCAGCTTGCGCGCCTGCAGATCCGGCCCCAGCTGGGTTGGATCGATACAATCGTACTCAATGGCATAAGCCGGGCGCATGATCTTGACGTTTTCAAGCCCCGCCATGGAGCGCAGCATCTTGACCTGTACCGCCTCCGGCAGGCTGGTGGACATACCCTGCACATACATCTCCTTGGTGGTCAGTCCCTCCGGTTCGATAAAGACCTGGTGGCGGTCCTTATCCTTAAAGCGCACCACTTTATCCTCGATCGAGGGGCAGTACCGCGGGCCGATCCCCTCCACCAGCCCGGAGTACATGGCCGAAAGGTGCAGATTCTCCAAAATGATCTTATGGGTCTCGGGATTGGTATAGGTCAGGTAGCAGGGCACCTGCTCGCGCTTTATCTCCGGCGTCATAAAGGAAAAGGGCAGGATATGCGCATCCCCCTCCTGCCGGGACATGACGCTGAAGTCTACGCTGTCCCGATGGACCCGGGCGGGCGTGCCGGTCTTTAAGCGCTGCAGCGCAAATCCGTGTTCCAGCAGCGAGGCAGAAAACGCGTTGGCCGGGAACATGCCGTTGGGCCCGCTGGCAAACGCCCGGTCGCCGATCAGTACCCGCCCTTTAAGATAGACACCGGTGGCCAGCACCGCCGCGCGGCAGCCCAGCACCGCGCCCCCGCAGGTCTCGATGCCGGATATCCGTCCTCCGCAGGTCAAAATACGCGCCGCCTCCGCCTGGACGATATCCAGCCCCGGCTGATCCTCCATCACGGCCTTCATCCGCTCGTGATAGCGGCGCTTATCCACCTGCGCCCGCAGCGAGTGTACCGCCGGCCCTTTAGCGGTATTGAGCAGGCGGCTCTGGATCAGCGTAGCGTCCGCGTTCAGGCCCATCTCGCCGCCCAGCGCATCGATCTCCCGCACCAGGTGCCCCTTGGCCGTGCCGCCGATATTGGGGTTGCAGGCCATCATCGCGATGCCGTCCAGGTTCAGCGCCAATACCGCAGTCCTAAATCCCAGCCGCGCACAGGCCAGCGCAGCCTCGCACCCGGCGTGGCCCGCGCCCACCACCACGATATCGTAATCTCCCGCCCTGTAACGCATATTTCCTCCTTTAAGATAACCGGGTTATTTGCCCAGGCAAAACTTCTCAAAGATCCTGTCGATGATCTGCTCATGCAGCGTATGGCCGGTGATCTCGCCCAGCGCCGCAAAGGCGTCCCGCAGATCGATCTCCACAAAATCCGGACTTTGTCCGCTCCGGGCGGAATCCTCCGCCCGCTCCAGCGCCGCAAGCGCCTGCGCCATTGCCGCGGCCTGGCGGGCATTGGTCAGCCGTGCGCCGCCCGCTTCTTCCCAATTGCCGCCGGTCAGCCGGGTAAAAATTCGCTTTTTGACCTCATCTAGGCCATTTCCCGTCAGCGCGCTGATGGCCAGCACCTCCGCCTGGGGCAGCCACTGTTCCAGCAGTGCTATATCAAACTGCCGCTCCAAGTCCTGCTTATTGGCCAGGATCAGCACAGCCTTATCCCGCAAGGCTTGTGCAAGCTGGCGGTCTTCTTCTCCCGCGCGCTGCGAGCCGTCCACCACCCAAAGGGCCAGGTCGCTCTGTTCCAGCTCCGCCCGCGCCCGGGCGATGCCAATGCGCTCCACCGCATCCCCCTGTTGGCGCAGCCCCGCCGTATCCACTAGATGGATGGGAAGCCCGTTTAAGATCAACGTCTCCTCCAGCGTATCCCGCGTGGTGCCCGGAATATCCGTTACGATGGCGCGGTCCGCCTCCAGCAGGGCGTTAAGCAGCGAGCTTTTCCCCGCATTGGGCCGCCCTACAATGGCTACCCGCGCGCCCTCCCGCAGCAGTCGTCCCTGGGAGAACTGCGCCAGCAGCGCGCCGCCCTGTTCCCGCAAAAGGCCGATGCGCGCCGCCACGCTGGAGAGGGTCTCCTCCTCCACATCCTCCTCCGGGTAGTCCAGGGCCACCTCCAGCTGGGCCATCAGGTCCGTCAGGGCGTCCTGCATGGCCTCTATCTCGCCCCTTAACCGGCCGGAGAGCTGGTCTGCCGCCTGGGACAGGGCCCGCTCGCTCTGCGCGCCGATCAAATCCATCACGGCCTCGGCCTGGGAAAGATCCATCCGCCCGTTTAAAAAGGCCCGCTTGGTAAATTCTCCGGGCTGGGCCAGCGCCGCGCCGTTAGACAGGCACCGTTCCAATACCCTGCGCACCGCCATGCTGCCTCCATGGCACTGGATCTCGCACACATCCTCCCCGGTATAGGAGTGCGGCGCGGCGAAATAGACCGCCAGCGCTTCGTCCACCAGTCCTTTCTCATCCGCCACGCGGCCGTAGGTCATACGCCTGGCCACCAAGGGATAGCCGCCCTTTTGCGGCCTAAAGACCTTCTCCAGCACGGCCAGCGCTTCCGGGCCCGAAATGCGCACGATGCCCACGCCGCCCTGTCCCGGCGGCGTAGCCGGCGCCGCGATCGTTCTTGCCATCTTCTCCTCCAAAATTCCTTACTAAAGCTTCCCTATTATAGCACGTCTCTCCCCTTTGCTAAAAGAGAGCGGCAACAAAAAGAGGCGCCGGAAAATCCTTCCGCCACCCCTTTTAAGTACCTATTAACCTAAAATGCGCACTTTTGGTCCAGATAAGCCTCCAGCTCATCCATGGGCATGCGCACCTGCTCCATGGTATCGCGGTCGCGCACGGTCACGCAATTGTCCTGCGCGGTATCAAAGTCCACCGTGATGCAGAACGGCGTTCCCGCCTCGTCCTGGCGGCGGTAGCGCTTGCCGATGGAGCCGGCGTCGTCATAATCCACCGCAAAGCGTTTGGCCAATTTGGCCTGCAGGGCCTGTGCGCTCTCGCCCAGCTTCTTTTGCAGGGGCAGCACCGCCGCCTTAAAGGGCGCAATGGCCGGGTGGAAGTGCATCACCGTGCGCACATCGCCGCCCTCCAGCTGCTCCTCCTCGTAGGCGTTGCTTAAGAAAGCCAGCACCACGCGGTCCAGTCCCAAAGAAGGCTCTACGCAGTAGGGGATATATTTCTCATTGGTCACCGGGTCCTGATACTCAAAGTTCTCCCCGGAGTGCTGGGCATGCTGCTTTAAGTCGAAGTCCGTCCGGTCGGCCACGCCCCACAGCTCGCCCCAGCCAAAGGGGAAGAGGAACTCAAAGTCCGTAGTGGCCTTGCTGTAGTGGCTCAACTCCTCGGGGTCGTGGGCGCGCATGCGCAGGTTCTCCTCTTTAATGCCCAGGGAGAGCAGCCATTTGCGGCAGAAATCCACCCAGTAGTTGAACCACTCCATATCCTCCCCCGGTTTGCAGAAGAACTCCAGCTCCATCTGCTCAAACTCCCGGGTGCGGAAGGTGAAGTTGCCCGGCGTGATCTCGTTGCGGAAGGACTTACCCACCTGGCAGATGCCAAACGGCACCTTTTTGCGGGTGGTGCGCTGTACGTTTTTAAAGTTCACGAAGATGCCCTGCGCAGTCTCCGGGCGCAGGTAGATCTCGTTTTTCGCATCCTCCGTCACGCCTTGAAAGGTCTTAAACATCAAATTAAACTTGCGGATAGGGGTAAAATCCGCCTTGCCGCACTCCGGGCAGACGATGCCCCGCTCGGCAATGAACTGCTCCAGCTGCGCATTATCCCAGCCCTCGATATGCAGCTCCTCGCCCTTTTCGGCCAGATAGTCCTCCACCAGCTTGTCGGCGCGGAAGCGCGCTTTACAGGCTTTGCAATCCATCAGCGGGTCGGAGAAACCGCCCACGTGACCCGAGGCCACCCAGGTCTGCGGATTCATCAAAATCGCCGCGTTCAATCCCACGTTCATCGGCGTTTCGCGCACAAATTTCTGCCACCAGGCGTCCCGCACGTTGTTTTTCAGCTCGCACCCCAGCGGGCCGTAATCCCAGGTGTTGGCCAGGCCGCCGTAGATCTCCGAGCCCGGGAAGATAAAGCCGCGCCCTTTGCACAGCGCCACCAGTTTTTCCATTTGGGATACTGCCTTTGCCATATCCATACTCCTCCTTTATAAAAAGCCATAAAAAAACGCCTTCATCCCCTAAACCAAGGGACGAAAGCTATCCTTCCGCGGTTCCACCCTTTTTGGCGCCTGCTTTATAAGCGCCCTCTTTTCAAACGGGCCGCGCTCCGGAGGCGCCCGTGGCCGCCTGCCCGCCGGGCTTCCACTCACCCCGGCTCGCTAAAAAGCAGTTTAGCGCTTGCCACTTTAACTCCATCGCCGCGCGATATTTCTTCTTCTTATCATAGCGGATTTTGGGTAGTTGTCAAGAGCGCAGCGGAAAAACTTGCATTTTTGTGCCCACATCCTTTATAATAAAACGGCCGGAGATGCCCGGAAGGCACGGGCATAATGGCAAATGAGACGAGTTTGAGAGGAGTTTTTCACATGTCTAAAAAGAAGGTTCCCGGACGCATTTATTTAACTGAAGACCAGCTGCCCAAAGCCTGGTATAATATGCAGGCGGATATGCCCAATCCCGTGGCGCCGCCGCTCAATCCTTCTACGCATAAACCCGCCTCCGGGGCCGATTTTGAAGCGATTTTCCCCAAGGATCTGATCGAGCAAGAGATGACGCTGGAACGGTATATCGACATTCCCGATGAAGTGATGAAGATGTACAAGTTGATGCGGCCCTCCCCGCTGATCCGCGCCTATTGTCTGGAAGAAGCGCTGGGTACCCCTGCGCACATTTATTATAAGTACGAGGGGAATAACGCCTCGGGCAGCCACAAGCTCAACAGCGCGGTACCGCAAGCCTATTATAATAAGATCGCCGGCATCAAAAAGTTGACTACGGAGACCGGCGCCGGCCAGTGGGGTACCGCCCTTTCCATCGCCTGCGGCTTTTACGATATGGCCTGCGAAGTCTATATGGTGCGGGTAAGCTACGATCAAAAACCCTACCGTCGGGTAATTATGGAGACCTACGGCGGCTCGGTCATCCCCAGCCCCAGCCCCTCTACCGAGAGCGGCCGGCGCATCCTGCGCGAGCATCCCGATTCCCGCGGCTCGCTGGCCATCGCCATCGCCGAGGCGGTGGAGGTAGCGGCCGGGCGCAGCGATACCAACTATGCCCTGGGCAGCGTGCTCAACCACGTATTGCTGCACCAGACCATTATCGGCCTTGAGGCGCAAAAGCAGTTTGAGATCGCCGACGAGTATCCCGATATCGTCATCGGCTGCTGTGGCGGCGGTTCCAACCTGGGCGGTATCGCTTTCCCCTTTATGCGGGATAAGATCGTAAACCATCAGGATATCCGCATTATCGGCGTGGAACCTGCGGCCTGCCCCAGCCTGACCAAGGGCAAATTAGCTTACGACTTTGGAGACGCCTCCGGCTTTACGCCGCTGATGAAGATGTATACCCTGGGCCACGACTTCGTGCCCAGTGGCATCCACGCCGGCGGATTGCGGTATCACGGCTGCTCGCCCATCATCAGCAAGCTGCACGAGGACGGGCTGATGGAAGCCACCTCGGTTTCCCAAAGCGAAGTATTCGCCGCGGCCAAGCTGTTCGCCAAGCACGAGGCGCTGCTGCCGGCCCCGGAGAGCTCCCACGCCATCGCCGTGGCTATCCAGGAGGCCTTAAAGTGCAAGGAGACCGGGGAGGAAAAGGTCATCCTCTTTAACTTAAGCGGCAACGGCTATCTGGACCTGGCGGCCTACGATAATTACAATCACGGCAAGATCGTGGATGCAGAATACACCGATGAAATGCTGGCCGAGGGACTCAAAACCGTTCCCGAGCTGTAAGGATATTCGATTGATAAGAAAAAGCACCTTCCATTGGAAGGTGCTTTTTTAACAAGCGCTCCTTTTCTTTCGGGCTTACGCTTACTTCCCGCTTTTAACAGTGCGAAGTATCCCGGTGTCACATATCTTCCCGCTCTTTAAACAGCTGATATGGCTCAATATCCAGAATATCACAAAGCCTAAATAGAATATCCAGCGACGGCGCTTTATGTACATTTTTAGCCTCAATATGGCTGATATGTACTCTCGAAATATTAGCCTTCAGCGCAAGGCCTTCCTGCGTCAAATGCTTTTTCTTTCGGTAATAGGCTATGTTCTCGCCGATGATATTGTAATATCGCGTATAATTTCCCACATATTCTCCCATGCCTTCATGCTAACTGAAAATTAGCAACATATTGCTTGCTATAAGTTAGCAATGATGGTATGATAAGGATGGGGTGTTTACATTGGATTTATACAAAGAAATCCTCATCAACATTTTAGCGCAGCAGGAAATTCACATTACCTTTCCCTCACTTCAGGACGATTTAAATGCTCTGGTCGAAATGCGATGTTTGACCGCCCTGCGGGAGATCCGCAGTGTTCTGGATGATCCTGCGCTTGACGATGAAACCTGTTTTCAAAGAATCGAAAAGATCGTCGCCATCTTTGAAAAACTGGGCAGCGACGGCGGGATGCGCCACGACTTTGGATAGTCGCACTATGCGGCAGCCTCTCCGTGGTATTCAGTCCGCCTAAGCGCCCTACTATCCGCTGTCTGCCAGGCGCATCTTGCGCAGGATGCGTCCCTCCATACGGGAGACCTGCACCTGCGATACGCCCAGGATCAACCCGGTTTCCGCCTGCGTCTTCTCCTCAAAATAGCGCAGAAAGATCAGCTTGCGCTCCCTTGGCTCCAGCTGCTCTAACAATTCCTGCAACCAGATGCGGTCCACCGTATGCTCGCCATCCGCCCGCTCGTCGGCGATGCGGTCGATACGGGCTTGGGACTGTCCATCCTTGCCCAGTTCCTGCTCTTCATCCAGCGAGGCCACTGGGCGCGCCGCGTCCAGCGCCAGGATCACATCGCCCTGATCCATCCCGCTTTCGCTCGCCAGCTCCGCAATGGTGGGGTTGCGCCCCCATTCGCTTGCCAGGCGCTGTTCCAGCAGCCGGAGTTTTTGCGCGTTTTCCTTAAGCCCCCGGCTGACTTTGACCTGCCCATCGTCCCGCAAAAAGCGCTTGATCTCCCCCATGATCAGCGGTACCGCATAGGTGGAAAACTGCACGTCAAAATTCAGGTCAAAACGTTTGATCGCCTTGACCAGGCCCACACAGCCTACCTGATATAGATCCTCGTATTCGGCGCCCCGCCCGATAAAGCGCTTGGCCACGCTGGCTACCAACCTGGCGTGGGCCTCGGCCAGCGCCTCCATGGCCGCGCTGTCGCCCGCGCGTGCCTGGGCGATCCACGCGCGGGTCTGCTTCAGATCGGGCGCCCGTCCCGCACCCATAGCCTACACCTGTACGATGGGGTCACGCGCCTCGAAGCGGCGCAGCATGACGATGCGGGTTCCTTTTCCCGGCAGGGAATGCACCTCTACCTCGTCCATAAAATTCTCCATCACGGTAAAGCCCATGCCGCTGCGCTCCAGTTCGGGTTTAGAGGTATAAAAGGGCATGCGGGCCTGCTCCACATCCGCTATGCCCCGCCCGTCATCTTCGATCTCGATCTTGATGCCGTCCTCAAACAGCAGGGCGCTTAAGTGTATGGTGCCGGGGCCGTTCTCATAACCATGGATGATGGCGTTGGTCACCGCCTCGCTTACCGCGGTCTTCACATCCGCCAGTTCTTCGATCGTAGGGTTGAGTTGGGCTGCAAAGGCTGCCACCACAACCCGGGCGAACGCCTCGTTTTCTGAAAGGCTGGCAAAATCCAGCCGCATTTCATTTTTTATCTGCATAATCCCTTCATCCCCTTTAGTTCACTTTGTCGATGATCTGGTACACGCCCGACAGCTCCAATACCCGGTCCACCTGTGATGGCACGCCCCGCACGGCCATATGTCCGCCTTTCCGGTGTACCAGCTTATACCGGCCGATCAAAACGCCGATGCCGGAGGAATCCATAAAGGTCAATTTACTCAGATCCAAAATCACGTTTTGTACATTTCGGCCCGCCAACAGCGCGTCCAGCCGCTCCCGCGTTTCCACTGCGGTATGGTGATCCAGCTCGCCCTGCAGCGTGACTTCCAGGGTCTTGCCGTTATAGCGGTGTGCTATGATCATATACATGCCTCCCTTTTGTGTCCCGTTTAATTCCATTTGCGCGCCCCAAAACCCTTTGGTGAAACGGCGGCGTTCTTCTCTCTTTTCATCGAATTTTGCCATCTCTGATCTTTTTACCGCCAGTGTGATAGAATCCTTGCTTCCTGGGCAGATTAGTAACGTGTTATATCCACCAAAAGGAGGTCTTTTTCCATGTCTGCCCCATCCAAAAACCGCCGCAAAAGAAGGTGGCCTTATGTACTGCTCAGTCTGGCGCTGATTTTCATCATTGGCGGCGTTTGGGCGTGGTTTGCGCTGGATGTCGGCTCCTGGGGCGATCTGGATGTGACCAAACTTGAGAACCTCCAGCAGACCACCCTGGTCTATGATGAAGATGGAACCATGGTCACCTCTCTGCACGGCGCTGAGAACCGTGTAAAAATACCCTTGTCCGAGGTGCCCCAGCACGTACGCAATGCCTTTTTAGCCGCGGAGGACGTGCGCTTTTACGATCATAAGGGGATCGATATCAAGCGCATCTTCGGCGCGCTCTGGGCGGATATCAAATCCGGCTCGCTGGACCAGGGCGCCTCTACCCTGACCCAGCAGCTGATCAAGCTCAGCCACCTCAGCCGGGAAAAGACCTTTGCCCGCAAGGCGCAGGAGGCCGTGCTGGCCATGGAGCTGGAGCGGCGCTATTCCAAGGACGAGATCTTTGAGATGTACCTCAACTTTGTCTACTTCGGCGGCGGCGCTTATGGCATCGAGGCAGCCGCCTACCGCTATTTTGATAAGCCTGCCAGCGCGCTTACCCTCTCCGAAGGGGCGCTTTTGGCCGGTATTGTCAAAAGCCCCAGCAATTATGCCCCGCATTTGAACCTGGAAAAATCTACCGAACGGCGCAATCTGATCCTTGGCCTGATGGCAGATTATGGCTTTATCGATCAGGCGCAGGCCGACGCGGCCAGCGCTGAGCCGGTCGATCTGCACGAGCATGAGAACGACGCCAGCTATCCTTATGGTTTTTACGTGGATGAGGTCATCCGGGAGGCTACCGGCATCCTGGGCATCTCTTCAGAGGAACTGCTTTCGGGCGGTTACCGCATCCATACTGCGCTGGATACCGAATTGCAGGCCACCTGTGAAGCGCTGCTGGCCGACGACAGCCTCTTCCCCGAGGCGGCAGAAGATGGGATCAAGCCCCAGGGTGCGTTGGTCGTAGTACGCGCGCAGGATGGCGCCGTAGCCGCGGTAGCCGGCGGGCGCAGCCATGATACCCAGCTGGCCCTGAACCGGGCGACGCAGCAGCCCCGCCAGCCCGGTTCTACTTTCAAACCCATCTTTGTTTACGCCCCGGCCGTCGAGCAGTTTGGCTACCTTCCCACCCGTATCGTAGACGATTCGCCCGGCGATTTTAACGGCTACGCGCCCAAAAATTTCGGGGATAAATACTATGGACTGGTGCCCATGCGCTTTGCCATCGCCAACTCGCTCAACCTGCCCGCCGTGCGCACCCTACAGGAGATCGGCATCGATACGGGCCTCAGCTACGCCCGCTCCCTGGGGATCGACCTGCCCGATGCGGACGCCACCCTCTCCAGCGCCCTGGGCGGGTTGACAACTGGCGTGACCCCATTACAGCTGGCCCACGCTTATATCCCCTTTGCCCGGCAGGGCCAACTGGTGGATACCGGCTTTATCTTGAGCATACAGGATAGCACCGGCGCTACCATATATGAAAAGCCCTCCGCATCCACTACGGTCCTTTCCACCCAAAGCGCCTTTTTGCTCAGCGATATGATGCACTCTACCGTGACGGACGGTACGGGCAAACAACTGCAAAAAGCGGGCGTACCCTTAAGCGCCAAGACCGGCACCGTCGGCTTTGGCGATGGGACCATCCGCGATGCTTGGATGGCAGCCTATAACGCCGAGTACGTCGCCGTAGGCTGGATGGGATACGATGTAGTAGACGCCCAGCACACCATGCCCGCCTCCCTCACAGGCGGAAAGGCGATCTCTCCCTTTTTATTAAAAGTATTTCAATCCCTCTATCCGGATGGGAACGGCCCGGCGTTTGAAATGCCCGATGGGTTGGTCAAGGTGGAGATCGACGCGGATGCCCTGGAAAAATACCAGCAGGTTCTGCTGCCCGCATCCTCCTCCGCCCGCACCCTCACGGAGTATTTCCCCGCACATAAGGTGCCCACCCGCAAAGCTGAAGCTGTGGCCCCGAAAGCGCCGACCGATCTGACTGCGACTGCGCTTGAACCCGGGCGGGTACTGCTCAAGTTTACGGCCCTGGAAGCGGATGTGCGCTACCGGATCTACCGCCGCTCCGAAGGGCAGGAGGCTATCGAGATCGGCTCGCTCTCGGGCAGCGCCGGGCAGATGCTATCCTATAACGATACGCTCAGCATCATCGGCCCCACTGGGTATTATGTCGTGCCCGAGCGGGAGGGGAAAAGCGGCCCGCCCTCAGCTACGGTTACCATCGGCGGCGAGATGGAGCCCTCTCCCAGCCCCAGTGCTGATGCGATCCCAAGCGCGTCGCCTTCTCCCACGCCGGAGGTCACGCCTTCGCCCTCGCCATCGCCTCCAGATCCACTTGCGCCCATCTTTCCCGAGGACTGACGCTTTATCGACAGGATTCCCCAAGGGACTGGAAAATATTCACAAAAAGCGCGTTTTAATAAACGCGTTTTTTGCATTTTGTTGACTTCTCTTTTTTTGCCTTCTACAATAAAAAATAATGAAGTTATTTTTCGTAAGGTTTGAAGTAAAGAAAGGACATGGAGCGCTAATGGAAATTACTATACGGGCATATACCGCCGCGGATACTTCCGCCGCGATTTTAATCTGGAACCAGGTGGTCGAGGCGGGCGTCGCCTTCCCCCAGATGGAAACGCTGACGGAGCAGAGCGGCGCCGCCTTTTTTGCCGGCCAATCCTTTACCGGCATCGCGCAGGACGGAAAGACCGGGGAAGTCGTTGGACTTTATATCCTCCATCCCAATAATGTGGGCCGCTGCGGGCATATCTGCAATGCCAGCTATGCCGTAAAAGAGGGGCTGCGCGGCCAGCATATCGGCGAAAAACTGGTGCGCCATTGCATGGCCAAGGGCAAGGCGTTGGGCTTTAGGATCTTGCAGTTCAATGCCGTCGTCAAAAGCAATGCTTCCGCATTGCATCTCTATCAAAAATTAGGTTTTACGCCCTTGGGCACCATCCCGGGCGGATTTTTGATGAAAGACGGGCATTATGAGGATATCGTTCCGCATTATATCACGCTATAGGATCGGGCCACGGTATAGCTGCTTTTCCGCATCGGCAGCGAACTCTGTTTCATATTTTCTAACCCCAACCTATTTTTTTAATACAAAAAGCCGCGCTGATGATGTATCAGCGCGGCTTTAATGTAAACGCTTTATTTTAGTTCGATAACCACCCGGCGGTTGGGTTCTTCTCCCTCGCTGCGGGTCGTCACATATGCGTTGCCCTGAAGCGCCGCGTGCAGAATCCGCCGCTCATAGGGGTTCATCGGCTCAAGGACGACGCGCCGGCCGGTCCGGCGAGCCTTGGAGGCCATTTTCTCCGCCAGCTCTTTAAGCGTCTGTTCCCGCTTGGCGCGGTAATTCTCGGTGTCCACCGTTACGCGGATATACTCTTTGCTATCCTTATTGACCACTAAACTGGTCAGATACTGAATGGCGTTCAGCGTTTCTCCCCGATGGCCGATCAGGATACCCATCCCATCGCCTTCGATATCCACAGCCAGCGTGCCATCTTTTTCCACCGCCGTTACCTGGGCATTGACATTCATCCGGGAGGTCATCTCCTTGATGAATTCTACAGCGGCGCGCTCGGGCGTGTTCTTTTCGGTCACCCGCACGCGGGCCGGCTTGTTGCCGATCAGGCCGAACAGGCCCTTAGCCGGCTCTTCCAATACTTCAATTTCTACAGCGCTGCGCGGCAATGTCCATTCAGAAAGTACTTGCTCCACCGCTTCGTCTACTGTACGTCCCGTAGCTTCTTGCGATCTCATGCATTAACCCCCCTTGGTTTGACGGACGATAAACTTGCCATCGTAAATCTTGTTGGTGATCAGCATCTGCGTCATAGAGAACAGGTTGCTAAATACCCAGTACAGCGAGAACGCCGACGTTGAACTCGAGCAGATCCAGATGGACATGATGGGCATAAAGTACAGCATCATGGCACTGGAGCCTTTCGAGCTGGAATCCGTCGAAGGCATCTGCGGCATCAGGAATTTCGCCTGGATAAACTGAGTACCGCCGGCGATGATCGGCAGGATGAAAAGCCCGTTCATCTGCGTTTCGTACGAGGCCAACAGCTCGCCCATCTGCCCGGTGCCGCTAAGCAGCACATCGCTGATGGCCTGTATCTGTTCGGGCTCCGTAGTTCCCAGCAGCCTGGCAAAGGTCTCGGCCGAAGGCAAGATGGTATTAGACGCGCCGAACAGGGAATCCGGCTGCCATACGTTTTGGATCCATAAGAATTTCGATTGGTTCATCAGGGTGGAGAACGCTTCAAAGTTCCCCTCCTCAATGTAATGGTACATATTCAGCATCATCTGGTCGCCGTAATTGCGCAGTACGCCCAGCATGATCATCAGGATGGGCAGCGAGATCAGCAGCGGCAAACATCCGGAAAAGGGGCTGACCCCTTCTTGCCGGTAGAGTTCCACCATCTTTTGCCCCAGCTTGTCCTTATCATTGGCGTACTTTTGTTGCAATTTAGCGATCTTGGGCTGTATCGCGCTCATGCGGCGCGAAGTCTTGCGCTGTTTTAAATCCAGCGGCAGCGTCAGCAATTTAATAAATATCGTGAAGATGATAACGGTAATACCGTAATTTTGAACGATCCCGTTAATCCACTCCAGGGCCGGCATCAATACCGGCGTCAAACCTAAGTCCAATCAAGTATCCTCCTACATGCGTCCTATCAGGGTAGCGGATCGTACCCCCCTGGGAAAAGCGGATTGCAACGGGCGATGCGCTTGACGATCAGCCAAAGCGCCCGCGGCCAGGAATACTTTTTCAGCGCCTGCAGCGCATATTCTGAGCAGGTAGGATAAAACCGGCAACTGGGCGGAAAGCAGGGAGAAATGTATTTACGGTACCCCCTCACCATCGCCTCTAATAACTTTGTCATCAGTTAGCCTCTATCCGGCGCTTTTTGGGGCCTCTCCGGCCCGCGCTTATGGCGCCGTGCGCCGTTTCCCGTATCCGGGCCATCCGTTAAAAACAATGCAGCCTTATGCAATAAGTATCGCATGGACCGCCCCAGCTCACTATAGGTTGCGCCGGCAGCGGTATTTCTTGCGATAAACACAAGGCAATATCCCTTTTTAAGTTCCGGGATGCATAAGCGAAGATTTTCGCGCATCAGACGTTTGACCCGGTTGCGCGTTACGCTGTTGCCCACCTTGCGGCTAACGGAAAAACCACACAGAAACTGTTCTCCCCGCGCGCGCTGTACGATCAATACCATATGCTTGGCGGGATAAGACTTGCCCCTGCGGTATACCCGCTGAAAATCCCGGTTCTTTTTTAAGCGATACTTTTTTTGCACTTTTACCCTTTACGCCGCTTTCTTTCCGCTTTCTTCGTCGACAGGAACCGATTTAGCCGCACCTAATAAATATGACGCACACACCCAAGGGCACGTACATCATATCCATTAAACTGCTATATCGATCCTTTAATCCCCATTAAGCCGATAATTTCTTGCGGCCACGGGCACGGCGGCGGGCCAATACGTTACGGCCGTTTTTGGTTTTCATGCGCGCGCGGAAACCGTGAACCTTGGAGCGCTGGCGCTTTTTAGGCTGATAAGTCTGAAGCATTTTACATTTCTCCTTTAAAATTGGTATTTATGAATCGGGCCCTTTTGGTCTAAAACCCAACAGACCCGCTCAAAGGGCATAGTTCACCTCTTGACAGAGGCACTGTTGTATTATATCTAAAGCGCGCGGGCCTGTCAACTTGCGCCAAAGAAGTTTATCTAAACCGGTAATACGCTCTAAATATTGCTAAATGCGCCAGAGGATTTCACCCTTGAAGGATTGATTTAAGTTTGTTATGATATGAATAGATTTTTGTAGAAATAATTTTGTCCACAGTTTGTGTAAAACTTGTGGATAAATAGGTGGATTTTTCACCGGATGCCCTTTAATACAGGTTTTTAAGGTAAAAAGGGCGGAAATATAGTAAATCATTCCGGGCTGACTTGGGGATAACTCAGTCCGGATTTTTTGCCCCCAACCCAGACCGCGATGGGGCAAGCGAGCATAGTAATGGAGGAAAAGCATGGATCAGCTGACGAAGATATGGGAGCAAGCCCTTGAACTGATGAAGCCGGAGTTGACGGAGATCAGCTTTAACACCTGGATCCGCCCGCTGCGGCCCATCTCTTTACAGGAAGATCGCCTGGTTTTGGAGACGCACTCCGGCTTTAACCGCGGCATGCTCGAATCCCGTTATTCTTTCCTGATCCAGAATGCGGTGCGCCAGATCACCGGCAAAAACTGTGAAATTTCCTTTATATTGCCCGAAGAGGCTGCCGCCGCGCAGGAGCTTAAAAAAGAGCAGGCGCCGGCGCCCGCCGTTCAAAAAGAAGAAGTTTCCCAGCTCAACCCCAAATATACCTTTGATACATTCGTTATCGGCAATTCCAACCGGTTTGCGCACGCCGCGGCCCTGGCGGTTGCCGAGGTGCCGGCGCAGGCTTATAATCCGCTTTTCATTTATGGGGGTGTGGGGCTTGGTAAAACGCACTTGATGCACGCCATCGGCCATTACATCCGCTCGCAGAATCCTGAGATGAAGATTCTTTACGTGACCAGTGAAAAATTCACCAATGAGCTGATCACTGCCATACAGACCAATAAAAACGAAGAATTCCGCCGCCGCTATCGCAGCGTGGATGTGCTGCTCATCGACGATATCCAGTTTATCGCCGGAAAAGAATCCACAACGGAGGAATTCTTCCATACCTTTAATGCCCTGCATGATGCCAATAAGCAGATCATTATCTCCAGCGATAAGCAGCCCCGGGAGATCCCTACATTAGAGGAGCGGCTGCGTTCCCGCTTTGAATGGGGCTTGATCGCGGATATTCAGCCGCCGGATCTTGAAACGCGTATCGCGATCCTGCGCAAAAAGGCGCATGTAGACGATATTCAGGTGGAAGACGATGTGCTTTTGCATATCGCCCACAAGGTGGAATCCAATATACGTGAATTAGAGGGGTCGCTGACACGGGTGGTGGCCTACGCCTCCCTTTCCGGCCGGCCATTGACCGTGGAAGTGGCCGAAGAGGCGCTGCGGGATATCCTGCCCAACAAGGTGCAAAGGACCATCAATCCCCAGCTGATCCAGCGCAAGGTTGGCGAATATTTCTCTATCCGGCCGGAGGATTTTCTATCCAAGCGTCGCAATCAGGAGATCGCCCTGCCCCGGCAATACGCCATGTATCTGTGCCGGGAGATGACCGATCTTTCCCTGCCGCGCATCGGCGAGGCCTTTGGCGGCCGGGATCATACCACAGTCATCCACGCCTGCGATAAGATCACCCGGGCCATGCAGGTGGATATGCAGGTGCGCAATATTATTAATGAACTCAAGCGCCAGATTACGGAAGGATGATCCATCCACAATCTGCACAGCTGCCAAAGGGGATAACGTGTGGATAAAAAGGACCAATCCCTCTTATCCACCTTCTTTGGGAATGGCGGGGATAACTTTTGCCACTTACAAACAGGTTATGCTACCCACCTATTCCCAGAAAATAGCGGTGTTGGGGGCTTTTCCACATATACACACGCACTACGGCAACGACTACGCCTTAATTTATTATCTCTCCCTACACGGTGAGGGGTAAAATTCCACAGCAAAGGCAAAAGGAGGACTTACATGATTCTACATATCGAAAAAGAAGAATTGATCTTTGGCATCAACACCGTCCAAAGGGCGATGGCTGTAAAATCCACCCTTCCGGTTTTGGAAGGTATCTATATTTGTGCAGATGCCAAAGGATTGCAGCTGATCTGTACCGATCTTTCTTTGGGCATCCAAACTTTTTTGGCCTGTGATATTGAAGAGGAGGGCAAAGTCGTCTTACCCGGGCGGTTATTTGCCGAGATCGTACGTAAACTGCCGGATGGAGATGTAGATATCACCATCGACGATAATCTGAATGTGACCATTCAGTGTATGGGTTCGCGCACCAAAATGAAGGGATTAGACCCTGAGACCTTCCCGGATCTGGCCGAGGTATCCGACGCCTCTAGCTTTACCATCGCCCAGCCGGTGTTAAAGGATATGATCCGCCAGACGATCTTCGCGGTGGCTACCGATGAGACCCGGCCGATCCTGACCGGCGCGCTGCTGGAGATTCAGCAGAACAACCTGACCATGGTCGCGCTGGACGGTTATCGTTTGGCCTTGCGCAAAGAGGCTTTGAGCGCGCCCAGTGAGGAAAAGCAGATCGTCATCCCCGGCAAATCCCTAAGCGAGATCGGTAAGTTGCTGGATGACGACGGGGACGATGTCCATATCATGTCCCAGGATACGCATGTGATGGTCGAAATCAAAAATACCCGGGTGATCGCCCGGCTGTTGGATGGAGAATTCATCAAATACCGCCAGATTATGCCTACCGATCATCACACGCGGGTGCAGGTGGCCGCGCGAGATCTGTTCGACAGTATCGACCGGGCTTCGCTGATGGCACGGGAAGGGAAAAATAACCTGGTACGCTTCCAAATCAGCGAAAACAAGCTGATCTTAACCTCCAACTCGGAGATGGGCGACGTATACGAGGAGATCCCCATCGCCATGGAGGGGCAGGACTTAGAGATCGCCTTTAACGCGCGTTACTTTACCGACGTGCTCAAGATCATGGATGACGAGACCATCAACCTGGACTTTACCACGAACATCAGCCCTTGTGTGGTCAATCCGGTGGAAGGCGATAAATTCTCCTATCTGGTGCTGCCGGTGCGCATTTATTAAGGATGAATGAAAAGGGCCTTTAGGGGCCCTTTTTTCCGTATGAATTTTGGGATGAAGGAGGTGAGGGGCCCATGAGGGTGGAACGGCTGGAACTGCAGGATTTTCGCTCTTATCAAAAGGCTGTACTGGATTTTGACCAGGAAGTAACGGTCTTTTCGGGCGAAAACGCCAAAGGAAAGACCAACCTTTTGGAAGCGATTTTTTTGTGCTGTACGGCGCGCAGCCATAGGACCCCTCGCGACCGGGAACTGATCCACTTTGGCAGCGAAGGCGCGCAGATCGTAACATCGATCAGCCGCCTGAACGGAAAAAGCCAGATCAAGCTCCAATTATCCGAAAAGGGACGCAAAAAGGCCTGGGTGGGAGGCGCTGAGCTGCCGCGTATCGGCGAACTGCTGGGGGTGCTCAACGGCGTCATGTTCAGCCCTGAGGATCTGCGGTTGGTAAAGGATGGTCCGGATGTGAGAAGGCGTTTTTTGGATATCAGCCTTTCCCAGATCAGCCCGCTATACTTTAATGCCCTGTCCAATTACCAAAGGGCGCTGCGCCAGCGCAATATATTACTGCGTCAGCTGGTGGAAAAGAAGAACGCAGGCCAGGGGGATTTGGACCTTTGGGATCTGCAGTTGAGCCGGTATGGCGCGCAGGTGGCCTTCCGCAGGGCGGAGTGGGTGGGGCGGCTTTGTCAGGCTGCCCAGCGGATCTATTATGATATTTCAGGCGGCCGGGAGCACCTGACGCTGCTATATCAAACAAAATTGGACTTAAATGGCACGGTAGAGGCTTTGCAGGATGAATTATATACCCGCATTCAAAAAGCCCGCAGCGAGGATTTAAGACGAGTTACGACGACGGTTGGCCCGCATCGGGACGAATTGGAGCTGAAGATAGGGGAAACCGCTGTGCGCGCCTTTGGTTCGCAGGGGCAGCAGCGCACCAGCGCCCTTTCTTTGAAGCTGGCGGAACTGCGCCTGATGGAAGAAGAAACCGGAGAAGCGCCTATCCTGCTCTTGGACGATGTGATGAGCGAGTTGGACGACGAACGCCAGCGGCTCTTGCTCAAACATACCTCGGGCGTGCAGACCTTTATCGCCTGTACAAATTACCGGCAGCTGCCCCACATGGAACAGCGGGAAATGGCGGTCTTTGAGGTGGGGATGCACGAAGGGGTATCCGGCTGTACCCTGATCTAAGAACAAAGAGAATAAAAACTGCCCATTGGGCAGTTTTTTTATGGCACCGCGGCGCGGTTATGAGCGATGCAGCCCGTTCATTCAAAAGCAGAAAGGGGCGCGCCAATTTCCTTCAAACCCCTTCTAATTATCCCGAAAATAGGGTATAATAGTGGAGGCTATATTATTAAGTAAAAACCCCCTCCAAAAGCAGGGGGTTATTGGGATTTTACTTAGAATCCTGTCAAAGAAGGGATGGCGGCATGATCGTTCATATTGGCGGAGATAAAATGATTCCGGATAAGGAAATCATGATGATCTTAGAAGGCGAAGGGGCAGGCGCCTCGGCACATACGCGCAGGTTTTTAGAGGGGCTGCGGCAAAAGGGCTGTTTGGAGCAGGTGTCCCCGGAGGGGATCAAAAGTTATGTGATCACCGGCGGCAGCGGCGGGATGATGGCCTATGCTTCGCCTATCTCCTCGCAGACACTGTATAAAAGGGCGGGTTTTTCCGCCATTAACGATAATGGTTAGAGAAAAAGCAACTGTATCATCCAAAATTAGGAGGATTTTATGTCTGAAGAAGTCGTACAACCCAACCATGGCGAGCATGTTTATGATGAATCCCAGATTCAGGTATTAGAGGGGCTGGAGGCCGTGCGCCGCAGGCCTGGCATGTACATCGGCTCCACCAGCGCGCGGGGACTACACCATATGGTGTATGAGATCGTGGATAATGCCATCGACGAGGCTCTGGCAGGATATTGCGATACCATCGCGGTGACCATCCTTAAAGACGGGGGGCTTTCGGTACGGGATAATGGGCGCGGGATCCCCGTGGGCATCCATCCCAAGATGGGGCGCCCGGCGGTAGAGGTGTGTTTGACCATTTTGCACGCCGGCGGAAAATTCGGCGGGGATGGATATAAGGTATCCGGCGGCCTGCACGGGGTAGGCATGTCGGTGGTCAACGCGCTTTCCACCAAGTTGGAGGTGGAGGTGCGCCAAGGCGGCAATATCTATCACCAGACCTATACCCGCGGTGACCCGGATATCGACCTTGAGATCATCGGCGAAACGCAGGAGACGGGGTCTACCATCACATTCTGGCCGGATGGCGAGATCTTTGATACCCTGGAATTCCAATATGATGTATTAAAAACGCGCCTGCGGGAGATGGCCTTCCTCAACCGTGGGGTACGCATCACCCTGACCGATGAGCGGGATGGGCAGGAGCAGTTTAAAGAGTTTTATTATGAGGGCGGCATTGTATCGTTCGTACAGTTCCTTAATAAAAACAAGGAGCCGTTATTCCCGGAGCCGGTCTATATCAGCGGCACCAAGGATACCGCCAGCTGCGAGATCGCGCTGCAGTATAACGATACGTATGTGGAGAATATCTTCTCTTTTGCCAACAATATTGAGACGACCGAGGGCGGAACCCATCTGGTGGGCTTTAAAAACGCGTTGACCCGCGTGGTCAACGATTATGCGCGCAAATATAAGCTGCTCAAGGAGAACGAGAACAACCTTCAGGGCGAGGATATCCGCGAGGGGATCTGTGCGATCATCTCGGTCAAACTGATGGAGCCGCAGTTCGAGGGGCAGACCAAGACTAAATTGGGAAACAGCGAAATGCGGGGCCTGGTGGAGAGCGTGATGAACGAGCATCTTTCCACTTTTCTTGAGGAGAACCCGACTGTCGCCCGGGCGATCATCGACAAGTGCATGACGGCGGCGCGCGCGCGCGAAGCTGCCAAGAAGGCGCGGGAGATGACCCGGCGCAAAACCGTGCTGGACAGCGCCAACGCGCTGCCGGGCAAGCTAGCCGATTGCTCTGAGCGCGATGCCAGCAAGTGTGAGATCTTTATCGTTGAGGGGGATTCGGCCGGCGGTTCTGCAAAGCAGGGGCGCAACCGGGAATTTCAGGCCATCTTACCGCTGCGCGGCAAGATCTTGAACGTGGAAAAGACACGGCTGGACCGTATTTTGGCCAATAACGAGATCAAGGCCATGATAACCGCCTTTGGCGCAGGCATCAGCGAGGATTTTAACGTTGAAAAGCTGCGGTATCACAAGATCATCTGCATGACAGATGCGGATGTGGACGGCAGCCATATTCGGATTTTGATGCTGACCTTCTTCTACCGCTATATGCGCCCGCTGATCGAAAACGGCTTTGTGTACATCGCCCAGCCGCCGCTTTATAAAGTGACCAAGCAAAAGACCGAGCAGTACCTCTATTCCGACGAGGCGCTGGAAGCATACCTCAATGAGATCGGGCGGGATTCAAACTACTCCATCCAGCGCTATAAGGGCCTTGGCGAGATGAATCCCGAGCAGCTTTGGGAGACCACCATGGACCCGGATCAGCGCATTTTGCTGCAGGTATCTCTGGAAGACGCCATTTCGGCCGACGAGATATTCGATACCCTGATGGGTGAGCGCGTCGGCCCGCGGCGGGAATTTATCGAAGAGAATGCAAAGCTAGTCGTTAACTTGGACGTTTAACCGCCAGGGGGCACCACCTGAAAATAAAGGGGGCGGCCGATATGAAATTTGGGATTAAGACGTTTGAACGCACGGGTCTTGCAGCGTTATTGTGTGCGGGGGTATTGCTGACCGCGGGATGCAGTGCGATCGCACCTATGGATAGCGGACTGCGGGATAATGCCACGGGATATACAAGCGAGAGCGCCGTCTATGATGGAGAACAGGGCGCAGATTCCGCAGCAGTCCCCTCCACAGCTGCGGTGGGGGCGGCGCGCGAGAATCAAAAGATCATCTATACCGGGGATATCACCCTGGAGGCGCAGGATGTGCGCCAGCTGCACGACGAGATCGTAGAATCCTTGAAGGGCTATGGCGGTTACGTTTCCAGCAGCGATGTGTATGAGAACGCCGACGGGCAGTTGTACGCCAACATCACCGCGCGGGTTCCGACCGAGCAGATGGATGTGTTCCGCGCCGCTTTAAGCGATAAGGCCAAGGTCACCCAATCCAGCCAGAACGCGCAGGAGGTCACCGAGGAGTATTACGATATCGAGGCCAGGATCGAGCACCTGCAAAAGCAGGAGCAGGAACTGCTGCGGCTGATGGAAAAAGCCCAGACGGTAGAAGAGATCATGAAGGTGAACGACAGCCTCTCCGGCGTACAGGAGGAGCTGGAAGTATATGAGGGAAAAAAGCGCTATTTAGACGACAGGATCGACGATTCGACGCTGGACATCCATATCCAGCCGGTCAGGGAGTTGGTTAAGACCAACCAGGAGAGTATCCAGGCCATGACGGGCGAGGAGCTGGGCAATGGGATGCTTAAGGGATTGGACAATTCTTGGCGGATCCTGGTCAATATCCTGGGCTTTATCGTGATCGGCATCTGCTATTTGATTTTGCCGCTGGGCGTTGCCGGGGGGATCACGCTGCTGGTGATCTACCTTGTGCGCAGGCATAAGCGGAAAAAGACGGCCAAGGCAGAAGCCGCCCTACAAAAAGAGGACGAAACAAAAGAGGAAACGCAGCAATAGCTTTTCTCGAAATAGATTTGGAGCGTGAATGAGCGTGGAAAACGAGAACCGAATTAAACCGATAGGCATCGAATCGGAAATGAAAAAGTCGTTCATCGCCTATGCGATGGCGGTTATCATCAACCGGGCGCTGCCGGATGTACGCGACGGGCTCAAGCCCGTACACCGGCGCATCCTTTATTCCATGAGCGAGTTGGGCCTAACGCCGGATAAGCCCTTCCGTAAAAGCGCCCGTATCGTGGGTGACGTGTTAGGTAAGTACCATCCCCATGGAGATACGGCGGTGTACGATGCCATGGTGCGCATGGCGCAGGATTTTTCCATGCGCTACCCTATGGTGGAGGGGCACGGCAACTTCGGCTCGGTAGACGGGGACGGCGCGGCCGCCATGCGTTATACCGAGGCGCGGATGAACAAAATCACCATGGAGATGATCGCCGACATCGATAAAAATACGGTGGACTTTGTGCCCAACTTCGATGAGACGTTGATGCAGCCCGCCGTGATGCCGGCCCGGTTCCCCAGCCTGTTGGTCAACGGTTCGGGAGGTATTGCCGTAGGCATGGCCACCAATATCCCGCCGCACAACCTGCGCGAGGTGGTGGACGGCGTCGTCGCCATGATCGACAATCCGGATATCTCGGTAGATGAGCTGATGCGCTATATCCCAGGCCCGGATTTCCCCACCGGCGGCATCATCATGGGCACCAGCGGTATCCGGGAGGCTTACCGCACTGGCCGGGGGCGGGTGGTGACCCGGGCCAAGGCGGAGATCGAACAAATGCACAACAACCGTAACCGCATCGTGGTGACGGAGATCCCCTACCAGGTGAATAAGGCACGGTTGATCGAAAAGATCGCAGAACTGGTGCACGAAAAACGGGTGGAGGGCATCAGTGACCTGCGAGATGAATCCGACCGCAGCGGTATGCGCATCGTCATCGAGCTTAAGGCCAATGCAAACCCCAATGTGGTACTCAATACGCTTTATAAGCACACCCAGATGCAGGATACCTTTGGCGTGATCATGCTGGCCCTGGTGGATGGGCAGCCCAAGGTACTGAATTTAAAGACGGTCATCGGCCATTATATCGACCATCAAAAGGACGTGATCACCCGCCGGTGCCAGTATGACCTGGAGCGGGCGCAAAAGCGCGCGCACATTATCGAGGGTCTGATCACGGCGCTGGACCATATCGATGCGGTGATCCGCCTGATCCGCGCCAGCAAGACCACACAGGATGCACGCGCGGGATTGATGGAGAATTTCGGCCTATCCGAAGTGCAGGCCGTGGCGATTCTGGAAATGCGGCTGCAGCGGTTGACCGGCTTGGAGCGCGACCGCATCATGGAGGAGTACGATGGGCTGCAAAAGACCATCGCTTACCTTCTGGATGTATTGGGGGATGAACGCAAGATTCTGGGCATCGTCCGGGAGGAGATCCTGGTGGTGCGCGATAAATATGGGGATGAGCGGCGTACGGAGATCACCCAGCTGGCCGATGAGATCGACCTGGAGGACCTCATTGAGGATAAGGACATGGTCATTACCCTGACGCAGTTGGGGTATGTTAAGCGCCTGGCGACCACTACTTACCGCAGCCAGCGGCGCGGCGGCAAGGGCATTACGGCCCTGCAAACCCGCGATGAGGACGTGGTGGATACCGTATTTACCGCCTCCACCCATCAGGAGATCTTGTTCTTCACCACGCGCGGGCGGGTATTCAAGCTCAAGGCCTATGAGATCCCGGAGGCAGGGCGCACGGCCAAGGGCACTGCGATCGTCAACCTGCTGCAACTGGATGGCGATGAAAAGGTTCGCGCAGCCCTGCCGGTGCCCAAAGAGGAAGAATTCAAATATCTGGTGATGGCCACCAAGGGCGGCATGATCAAAAAGAGCGAGGTCGCAGCCTTTAACAATATCCGAAAGACGGGCCTGGCCGCCATCGGCCTGCGGGAGGGAGACGATCTGATCTCGGTGCACCTTTCCACAGGCGAGGATGAGATCATCGTGGCGACCCGGCAAGGGATGACCATCCGCTTTAGCGAAAAAGACGTGCGGCCCATGGGACGCACCGCTGCCGGCGTGCATGCCATCGGCCTGCGGCCAGGGGACGAAGTGATCGATATGGCCATTCTCGACCTGGATAAAGAGGTACTGGTGATCTCTGAAAAGGGCTTTGGCAAGCGTACGCCTACGGAGGAATACCGCCTGCAAAGCCGCGGCGGTTACGGGATACGCACACTGCTGATTACGGAAAAGACCGGTAATCTGTCGGCACTGCGGCTGGTAGATCAAGATCAGGATATTATGATTATAACCGCAGAAGGCATCGTGATCCGCATGGATGTGGCCACCATCAACTCCCAGGGCCGTTCGACGCAGGGCGTCACGCTGATGCGGCTGGGAGAGGATGACAGGGTAGTGAGCGTAGCCATTACTGAAAAAGAGGATGAACTGGAGGAAGAAGAGGCGGCCGATGGGCTGACAGAAGATGCGCAGCGCGAACAGACGGAAGAAATAGCCGATGTGACTTCGGACTCTGGGTTGGACCGGCTGGTAGAGCGCGCTATGGAACAACAGGAGCAAGAGGATGCCCTGGACGTTCAAGAAGAAGACCCGGAAATTTAGTATAAATTAGCCGTATGACGAAAACGCCTGGCATTTTGCCAGGCGTTTTATGATATACTGTCAGATTTTAAATCTTTATTACAAATATTAACAACTTGTTCATAACTTTGCGATTTGTCGGTGCAAACTTTTGGTTAGACTGGGCTCACAAACCAATGGAAAGGGCGGGCGGATCGTTAAAATGGAGAAGGGTGCGACAGTCAATATCAAGGATATAGAGCGGTTCAGGCGGTTTATCCGCAGGTTCACGGTCGTATTGTTAATGGCGTTACTGTGTTGTGCGGTATTTATGTGGATGCTCTCTTCCCTGGCGGGCGGAGAAAAGCAGCCCTCCGCAGCCCAGAATGACGTGCAACGGTCAAACGATGTTACATCGAAGGGCGCAGACGCCGCGCAGAGCAGTGGGGAGACGGCGCAGCCGGTGCAGGGCATCAGCCCCGATCCGCAGGCGGCAACGGCTTATTGCCTGACCTTGGTCAATCATACGTGCAAGATGGCCCAGAATGGCGCGCAGGATCTGGTCAGCATCCGCGAGTATGGAAACGGCAGCTATGCGCTTGGCTACAGCAACCTGCAGGGAAATAGGGAGGCGGTGCTGGCCTTAAACGAGATGTTTGCCGCGGCACAGGAAGCAGGCTTCCACAATTTCGTCGTACAGAGCGCCTACCGCAGCTATAAAAAGCAGGAGACGCTGTTTAAAGAAGAAATTAAGAAGTATACCAATCAGGGCTATTCCAGAGCGCAGGCGGAACAGCTGGCCAACCGGACGCTGGCCCGGCCGGGAGAAAGCGAGCACGAGACCGGATTGGCCTTTGACCTGATGATCCGCAATACCACCAGCTTGTACGATTTTGAAGGCACCCAGAATGAAAAATGGATCAAACAGCATTGTGCTGAATATGGATTTATCATTCGCTTTCCCCCGGATAAAGAGGAGATCACCGGCATTGCAAGCGAACCCTGGCACATCCGCTATGTGGGAAAGGAGCATGCGCGGTGCATTACGGAAAACAAACTCTGCCTGGAAGAATATATCAGGGCGCTAAAAGGATAAAGCAAAGGGCGGCTTTAGCCGCCCTTTTTTGTATTTAAATTTTTTAAGATCACACGTTGAAGCGGAAGAGGACCACATCCCCCTCCTGCATTACATAATCGCGGCCCTCGCTGCGGACCAGGCCCTTTTCGCGGGCGGCGGTCATCGATCCACAGGCGATCAGGTCGTCGTAATTGACGATCTCGGCGCGGATAAATCCCTTTTCAAAATCCGTATGGATCTTCCCGGCAGCCTGCGGCGCTTTGGTCCCTTTGGTGATGGTCCAGGCGCGCACCTCTTTTTTGCCCGCGGTCAGGTAGCTGATCAGCCCCAAAAGGGCATAACCTGCGGTGACCAGCTGATCCAGCCCCGATTCTTTCAGCCCCAGTTCCTCTAAGAACAGCTGCTTTTCATCGTCCTCCATCTGGGAGATCTCGCTTTCGATCTGGGCGGAGATCGTGATCAGCCCGCTATGCTCCTGCTGGGCATAATCGTTCAACGCCTTGACGGGGGGCAGCTCATCGATCGCCTTGCCCACATCGCCTTCGGCAATATTGGCCGCATAGATCACGGGTTTGGAGGAGAGCAGGAACAGCTCGTCCATCATCTCACGCTCTTCATCTGAAAGATCCGCGACCCGGGCGGATTTTCCCTCTTCCAGCACCTTTTTCAGCTTTTCCAGCAAATCGATCAGGCCCTGTTGGGATTTATCGCCCTTAAGGGCCTTGCGCGCGCGGTCCATGCGCTTTTCAACGGCCTCAAGGTCTGACAGAATGAGCTCCAGCTGGATGGTTTCCACATCCCGCAGCGGGTCGACGCTGCCATCCACATGGACGACATTGGGGTCCTCAAAGCAGCGCACGACGTGCACGATGGCGTCCACCTCGCGGATATGGCTTAAGAATTTGTTGCCCAGCCCCTCGCCCCGGCTGGCGCCCCGCACCAGGCCTGCGATATCCACAAACTCGATCACCGCGGGGGTGATCTTCTCCGTATCATACAGGTCGCCCAATACCTTTAACCTGGGATCGGGCACGGCGACCACGCCCACGTTGGGATCGATCGTACAAAAAGGATAGTTGGCGGCCTCTGCACCGGCGCGGGTAATGGCGTTAAATAGCGTGCTCTTGCCCACGTTGGGCAGGCCCACGATACCAAGTTTCATGGTTTAAAACTCCTTTATTGCGTTCTATACAAAAATGGAGTGCCTTAGCGGTAAGGCACTCCATTTATTATAAGCTTTAATCCCGGGTTTGGCAATGCAATCAATTTACACCGTCGGTAGCAAGCGCCGCGATGGCGTGCGCATAGACCCGGGCGCCCAAAAGCAGGCTGTCGATCTCCACATATTCGTCCTTCTGGTGCGCCACACCCTCTTTACCGGGCAGGCTGAAGCCAAAGGCGACCGCGTTTTTCAGCGCACGGGCATAGGTGCCCCCGCCGATAGTCACGGTATACCCCTCAAGACCGGTCTGCTCCTCATAAACTTTGAGCAGCGTTTGGATCAGGGGGTGATCCTTGGGCATATGCAAGGGGGCGTGTCCATGGAGTTTAGTTACCTCAAAGCCGCAGGGGGAAAGCGCGGAGAGGATATTCTGCCGGATGTCCTTTTCCTCATCAAAGGTGATGGGGAAGCGGATATCCACAATGGCCTCCAGCACGCCGCTCTCATAGCGCAGAACGCCCAGGTTGCAGGTAAGATCGCCCGAAACATCGTCATGCAGCTTGATCTGCAGGCCAGCGCCGTCGGTATCGATGGCCTGGGCGGAAAGTAGACGGATCGCCGAGGCCACGCTATCCCGTCCCAGCACTTTTTCCAGGCACAAAAGCAGGCCGGCTGCGGCGTTATTGCCCTCATCTGGAGAGGCGCCGTGGGCGCTTTTGCCCTCAAAGAGCAGATGCAGCACCCCATCTTCCTTTTTCATCGTGGCGATCAGCTTGCGATCCTGCGCCACGGCTTTAGCGGCGGCGCGTAACAGGTCTTGATCGATCCCATCCAGGCGCAGGGTTGCGCTGGCCTTTTCCGGCACGACATTGGCTACAGTACCCGCGCTGATGGAGATCACCGGGCAGGCACGCACATCATCTTCATCAAAGGCCTTTTTGATGCTGAAATGGACCACGCCCTTTTCCGTATTGATCAGGGGGAATACCCCGTCCGGCACGATACCCAGGTCCGGCATGGGCAATTTCTGGGCGTAGTAAGCCATGTCCTTCCAACCGGTTTCCTCGTTGATGCCGAAGATAAAGCGCACCTTGCGGGTAAAGCGCGCGCCGCTCTCCATTACGGCCTTCATGGCGTAAAGCGATGCGATGGTGGGCCCCTTATTATCATCCGCGCCGCGGGCATAGACGCGCCCATCCTTTACCACGGCCTCATAGGGGGGCACGCTCCAGCCCTCGCCCTCCGGCACTACATCCAAATGGCAGAGGATACCCAGCGTCTCATCCCCTTCGCCATACTCGGCCCAGCCGGCATAGCCATCCACATTGCCGGTCTTAAAGCCCAGGCTGGAGGAAAGGTTCAACATGTAATTCAGCGCATCGTCGCAGGCCTGCCCAAAGGGCTTGCCGGGCAGCGGCTGGCCCTCCACCGAGGGGATGCGGCACAACCCCTGCAACTGGGTGACGATCTGGTCGCGGTGCTGCTCAAGGTATTGATTTAAGCGATCCATAGGCGCCTCCTAAAAGGTTATTTTTCTGTTGATTTCAGTATAGACTCCCCGGCGTGCGCCTGTCAATGAACCGGCCCTTATGAAAACGGACAGCTTGTATCGAATTTTGGTTGATGTTAGAATAATACAAAAGAATATACAGATATACGCCGCAGACCGGGGCAGACATATGCCGCAATGCAGGCGTTAAAATTGGGAAGCGATACGAAAGAGGGGTGGGCCACGTGCACGAAGGGCACCGGAACCGCATGCGGGATAAACTGCTTTCGGGCGGAATAGAAAATTTTGAAGAACATGAGATCATCGAGGTTTTGTTATACTATTGTATCCCCAGACAGAATACCAATGAAATAGCCCATGCGCTGCTGGAGCAATTCGGTTCTTTGCGGGGCGTGCTGGACGCCAACGCAGATGAGTTGCAAAAGGTGCCGGGTATCGGCCCGAATGCGGCGGTGTTTTTGACGATGCTGCCGCAGGTATTGCGGCGCTATGAACTGGAGCGGTTTGAAAAGCGCCCCTTGTTGGGGGATTCGACTTCGTCCAGCCTATTTGTATATGAATTGCTTAAAGGCCTGCCGGAGGAACGGTGTGTTAGCCTGTATCTGGATACCCGAAGCCGTTTGATCCACTATGAAATATTGGGCAGCGGTATTGCCAACCAGGTAGGCATCCAATCCCGCAAGGTGTTGGAAGGCGCCATGCGCCACCGGGCAGTATCGGTCATTATCGCTCACAATCACCCGGGTGGGAGCAGGACCCCCTCCAGCGGCGATCTTGCCGTAACCTATGATGTGATGAATACCCTTTCTGCAGGCGGGGTGCGGCTACTGGATCACTTGATCGTGACTAACGAGGGGGTAACTTCACTTGAAAATTTGGGGCTTTTAAAAGAGAAGGATCCGCAAAAGACAAAGGAGATCGCCGAAGTGTACGAGATTCTTAACAAAACGGCGTTTGACGGAGGTAAGGGTAAAGATGATAAAGAGGTGGCAAAACTGAGGGACCTGTTACAGGACAAACAGCGGATCCTGCGCAAGATCAATGGCGAAGAATAGAGAAAAGTATGATCCGAAGTGGACTGCTGAGCGTATATTACCCCCCATGGCGGGGATCGCGCCTGATGGCGTAAGCAGTTAAGGAGGGAAACTATGCGGCCTTTGATCGGCATCACCACCAGCGATTCGGACAGCGGCACCCATATTCAGCTGCGTATGGATTACCACCAATCCGTAGAGGATGCTGGGGCGCAGCCCGTATTATTATGGCGCTGCGGCGAGGCGGCGGCAGAGGGGCTCGCGCAGCGGCTGGATGGGCTGATCTTGGCCGGCGGCGGGGATATGGACCCGGCGCGCTATGGCCAAACGCGCCATGAGAAGACAGAGCTGGTGTCTTCCGGAAGGGATGATACCGAACTCTGGCTGACCCGGGCTTTTTTGGAGGCAGGCAAGCCGGTTTTGGGCATCTGCCGCGGGATACAGACGCTGAATGTGGCGTTGGGGGGAGATTTGATACAAGATCTGCCCCAAATGCGAGGGGTCAAGCACGCCAACGTACGCCATGAGATCACCTGGCCTGAGGAAAGTTTTTTAAGCGCGATCTTTCCCTATGGAAAGATTGAGGTAAACAGCTTTCATCACCAAGCAGTAGGGCGGCTGGGCGTAGGCCTGCAATGCGCCGCCTGCGCTGCGGACGGGACGATCGAGGCGGTAAGCGACGGGAGGCGTAACCTGTATGGGGTACAGTGGCACCCGGAAAAGGAAGGCGGCGCGGGCCAGCCTATGGCGCCGCTGTTCCGCTACTTTGTGGCGCAGTGCATAAGGTAATATCAAAATATTTTAAGGGCCGGCGGAAAGCCGGCCTTTTTTCATGGCCGATAATTGTACCGATTGCGGGTACCCTAAGAGCGGATGAAAAAATCTATCTCTTGTGAAAACAAAGGGGTTTTTGTATAATGAATAAACTGTCCTTTTTCATCCGCGTCCCTTTACGAAGAAATATACATTTTTTGTAAAGGGTGGTATAATGAGGGGCGAAAAGCGTAAACGGCCACTATTAGGAGGTTTTAAATTTGAAACAGTCTTTAGCGATGTTTGTAAAATACAGGCATCTGCTATTTAATCTGATCGGGCGGGACTTAAAGGTGAAATACCGCCGTTCGGTGCTGGGCATCCTGTGGAGCGTGCTCAATCCGCTTTTGATGATGCTGGTCATTACCGCCGTATTCTCCAATATCTTTAAGTTTAATATCGAACATTTCCCGGTCTATTATTTGACGGGCTACACGCTGTTCAACTTCTTCTCCGAGGCGACGAACATGTGTAATTCCTCGATACTAGAGGCCAGTGCCCTGATCAAAAAAGTGTATATTCCAAAGTACATCTTTCCTTTGGAAAAGGTGACCTTTGCCCTGGTGAATATGCTTTTTTCTCTCATCGCCATGGCCCTGATCTATGCGGTGACCCAAACGCCTATCCATTGGACGGCGCTGCTGTTCCCAATACCCATCATCTATACATTCTGTTTTGCGCTGGGGATGGGATTGCTGCTATCGGCACTTACCGTATATTTTCGCGATATCCTGCACCTGTACGGCGTGGTGCTGACGGCCTGGATGTATCTAACGCCGATTTTTTACCCTGTCGATCCGCAGGCGATCCCCGCATTTATGCTGACGGTTTTCAAATTCAACCCACTCTATCACTTTGTGACCTATAACCGCAACATTATGATGAACGGCGTCGTCCCCGGGTTGACCGATAACCTGATCTGCATGCTGTTTGCGGGCGGGGCATTGATCGTAGGCGTATTGGTATTCCGTAAGTTGCAGCGCAACTTCATCCTTCATATTTAGGGAGAACGAGTTAAGATGAACGTGGTAGAAGTAAAAAACGTGACCATGAACTTCAACCTTCCTAAAGAGAAGGTGGACAGCCTCAAGGAATATTTTATCAAGCTTGTTAAACACCAGCTGATGTTTGAAAAGTTCGTGGCGCTGGATAACGTATCCTTTGAGATCGCCAAGGGCGATGTTTTCGGCATCGTAGGCTTTAACGGCGCGGGAAAGAGCACCATCCTCAAGATCATCTCCGGCATTATCGCCCCCTCTGAGGGCAGCGTGGTGGTGGATGGCACCATTGCCCCGCTGATCGAATTGGGCGCGGGCTTTGATATGGAATTGACCGCCCGGGAAAACGTATTTTTAAACGCGACGGTGCTGGGCTATTCGCCGGATTTTATCAAGAGCAAGTATGATGAGATCATCGACTTTGCCGAACTGCGGGAATTTCAGGATGTAGCCGTCAAAAACTTTTCCTCCGGTATGGTGGCCCGGCTGGGGTTCGCCATCGCCACGGTGGTGACGCCGGATATTTTGATTGTGGACGAGATCCTATCGGTGGGCGATTACCTGTTTCAGGAGAAGTGCGAGCGGCGCATAGACGAGATGATGCGGGGCGGGACCACGGTTATTTTGGTGTCTCATGCGATTAAACAGATCGAAAAACTGTGCAACCGGGTTTTGTGGCTGGATCACGGCAAGGTCAAGATGTGCGGGCCGATGGCAGAGGTCACCGAGCAATATAAGCATTATCATAAGTAATGGATGAATGAAAAGGCAGCGCGGCGGAGAAATCCGCCGCGCTTTTTTATGGATTGAAATCCGCGATAACCGTTAAAAGGGCGTTTAACTTTTCGATGTTTTGCAGGGTATCGCGGGTGATATAGTGCTCGATCTGCTCGGTCAGCTCCAGCTCGCCTTGAGAATGATTGAGCAAGCAAAAAAAGCGGTTGAGCGTCTCGTGCCGGTAAAGCAGGTATTCCCCCAGCTTCGTCCCCTCCTGGGTCAGCTTGATGATGCCATACTTTTCATAATCCACCAGGCCGCAATCCTTGAGGTTTTGCACCATTTTGGAGGAGGAAGAGGGCTTGACGTGCAGCGTCTGGGATAGGGTGCTGATACGGGCGTACCCATCCTCCCGGGTATAGCGGTAGATCATCTCCAGATAATCTTCCATGGCGTAGGTGACTTTATGGGGGCTATTGAGATCATAGCCCTTGAGCGTTCTGAAATCCTCATTTTCGGCATGCGCCATGGTTCCACTTCTCCATTCGTCCGTAACACCTGGGGCTGACTGGACATATGTTAGTAGCGGGAAACAAATTTCCTTCACACTAATTTATGATAAGGAGTCCTTTTTTATGATAGCAAGCATGAATCGTACCCTCAACACCGTAGAGATCGGCAATATCGTACAGGTAGAAGAGCTGACGCTGAGCGGCAGCATGCGCCGGCGGCTCCAGGATATCGGCATCATCCAGGGCACGCGGGTGGAATGCCTGCAGAAAAGCCCTTCCGGGGATCCGACGGCTTATCTGGTGCGCGGCACGGTCATCGCCCTGCGCGCAGAGGATGCCGCCGGCATCGCCGTGCGGGCCGTTTCCTGACAAGGCGCAAGAGGAGGTGAGGGCAGATGGGTTTAACGGCAGGCTCAACGGGCGCGGGGGCTGTGGATAAAGGCCTTACGATCATAAAACAAAACCCCGAGGATAGGGTCATCGCCCTGGCGGGCAACCCCAACGTGGGGAAGAGTACGGTCTTTAACGAGCTGACGGGGTTGAATCAGCATACCGGCAACTGGCCCGGAAAGACCGTGACCAATGCCCAGGGCCGCTATGCCTATAAGGGGACGGATTATATCCTGGTGGATATACCGGGGACTTATTCGCTGATGGCACACTCGGCAGAGGAGGAGGTGGCGCGGGATTTTATCTGCTTTGGCGATGCGGATGCAGTAGTGGTGGTGTGCGACGCCACCTGCCTTGAGCGGAACCTGAACCTGGTGCTGCAGACCCTGGAGATCACAGACCGGGTGGTGGTATGCGTCAACCTGATGGATGAGGCTAAACGCAAAGGGATCGCGATCGACTTTGAAAGGCTGGAAAAGCGGCTGGGCGTGCCGGTAGTCCCGGCCAGCGCCCGCGCGGGCAAGGGATTAGACACGCTGATGGACCGGGTGAACGAAGTCTCGGCCCGGACGGGGCGAAAACGGGCGCTAGACGTACATTATAAACCGCCTATCGAACATGCGCTGATCGCGCTTGAGCCCCTGCTGGCCGGCATCGTGGGGGACCGGCTTAACCCCCGCTGGCTGGCGCTTAAACTCATGGGGGGAGACCCTACGTTGCTGACAGCGTTAAAAGAGTACCTGGAACTGGACCTGATGGAGGATAAACGAGTGCGCGCGGCGCTGGAGGAGGCGTGGCGCTGGCTGGCGGATAGGGGCATCTCCCAGGAGCAATTTGGGGATCAGGTGGTCTCCAGCCTGGTGTTAATGGCGGAAAACACCTGCAAGGGACTGATAACCTATCAAAAGAGCAACTATAACGCGGCCGACAGAAAAATCGATTATTACCTGACCAACAAGTGGACCGGGATCCCCATTATGCTGCTCTTGCTGCTTTTGGTATTCTGGCTGACCATTACGGGGGCCAACTATCCTTCTCAATTATTAAGCGATGGGCTCTTTTGGGTACAGGACCGCCTCAGCGAATTTTTTGTGTGGATGGGCGCGCCCACCTGGCTACACGATATGCTGGTGCTGGGGGTATACCGGGTATTGGCCTGGGTCGTATCGGTGATGCTGCCGCCTATGGCGATCTTCTTCCCGCTGTTTACGCTGCTGGAGGACCTGGGATACCTGCCGCGGGTAGCCTTTAACCTGGATAAACAGTTTAAAAAATGCAGCGCCTGCGGTAAGCAGGCCCTAACTATGGCGATGGGCTTTGGCTGCAATGCGGCGGGCGTAGTAGGGTGCCGGATCATCGATTCGCCCCGGGAGCGGCTGATCGCTACCCTCACCAATAACTTTGTACCCTGCAACGGCCGGCTGCCCATGATGATCTCGCTGATCAGCATGTTCTTTATCGGCACGGCGATGGGCTTTGGCCAATCCCTGCTCTCGGCACTCCTGCTTACCGGGGTGATTTTGCTGGGGATATTGATGACCTTTTTTGCCTCCCGTCTGCTCTCCAAAACCGTGCTCAAAGGGGTCCCCTCCTCCTTTACGCTGGAACTGCCGCCCTTCCGGCGTCCGCAGATCGGAAAGGTGATCGTCCGCTCGATCTTTGATAGAACGCTATTTGTGCTGGGGCGCGCGGCCGCGGTTGCCGCGCCGGCGGGGCTGATCATCTGGCTGATGGCGAACATCACCGTAGGCGATACCAGCATCCTGCTGCACTGTGCGCAGTTCCTAGATCCTTTTGCACGGGTTATTGGATTGGATGGGGTGATCCTGATGGCCTTTGTACTGGGCTTTCCCGCCAATGAGATCGTCATTCCACTGGTAATTATGGCGTATATGGCTACTGGAAACATGATCGAGATGGATAACCTGACGGCGCTTAAGACTTTATTGATCGATAATGGCTGGACGTGGCTGACCGCAGCGTGTACCATGCTTTTCTCTTTGCTGCACTGGCCCTGCTCTACGACGCTGCTCACCATCCATAAAGAAACGCGCAGCCTGAAATGGACCGCGCTCTCGTTTTTAATGCCCACGGCGATAGGCGTCGCGGTGTGCTTTATCGTCACCACGCTGGCCAGAGCATTCGGGCTGGCCTAAATAAAGGCGGCTAACGGATCGGGCGGGGAGTTTCCCCGCCCGATGTTTTTAAAAAAGTCACACTTATAATATTAATAAAGATGTATTGTATAAAAATACGACTATAGACCCTGAACACATCCGATGTACCGGACAAATTGCGACATATTTATTGCTTTTATAAGGGAAAGCCGGTATAAATATAGATGTACCCATAGCGTTTCGGGTACGTTTGTACGCAAACGATAAATGAGATTAGATATAAGGATGGTAGAGGTCTTGCCGGAGTTCAGGAGTGAAAAAAGATTTGCGCTTTCGTTAAGCCAGCGGAACATATGGGATCAGGAGCGTGCGCTGCCGGGAACGTCGGTCAATAACATCAGTACGACCATCCGCATTAATGGGCGGGTGGATTTCGGGCTGCTGCAACGGGCGCTGGACCGGGTCTTGGAGGCGGACGCGTCGTTACGCACCCGTATTACGCTGCAAGAGGGCGAGCCGGTGCAGTATCAGGCGCCGTATAGCAGAGAGCTGTTTCCGATATATGATTTTTCTCACACCTCTTGCGAGGGGATCGAGAGCTGGGAAAAAGCGATGACGCGGGAGCTGATCCCGCTGCTGGACGCGCCGCTGTACCGGTTTATCTTTTTCCGCGCGGGGGAAAATGCCGGCGGCGTACTGATCAAGATCCATCACATCATCTCGGACGGCTGGTCGCAGGTGATGATCTGCAACCGCATATCCAAGACCTATCTGGCGCTGCTTGCGGGGCAGGATGTGGCGCTTGAAGCGGCACCCAGCTATGAACTGCATGTTCGGGAAGAACAGGAGTATCTGTGCTCTAAAGCCTACAGGCGGGATGAAGCCTATTGGCGGGAGACTTTAGCCAAGGCGGGCGAACCCTCGGTGATTAAATCCGTCAAGAGCGCGGCCGTAAGCCCGGTGGGCCGGCGGGTGAGTTTCGCGCTGCCGCAGGTGCTTAACCATGCCATCTACTCCTTTTGTGTGGAGTATCGCGTGGCGCCCTTTGCCGTATTTTATATGGCGCTGGCCATCTACTTTAAGCGCAATGGCGGCGCCAGGCGCTTTACCATCGGCGTGCCGATCTTTAACCGGACCAATTTTACCTTTAAAAAGAGCACGGGCATGTTTGTCAGCACCCTGCCCTTTTTTAACGAGCTCTGCGATAAATGGAGCCTGACCGAGTTCAACGAACATTTGGCCGAGGCCTGGTATGAGCTGTTGCGCCACCAGCGCTTTCCGTTTTCACATATCGCGGCGCTGGCCGGCGGGGATAATGAGGGGCGGCTGTTCAACATCGCGCTTTCCTATCAGGACAGTAAGATCTACGAGAGCGAGGATGCGCGGGTGGTCTTTTCCGGCCGCTGGCACTACAGCGGCTACCAGGCGGAGCAGCTTTGCATCCACCTGAGCAATATGGAAAACCACCGGCGCTATGCGATGGATTACGATTACCTGACCCAGTTTTTCTCTGAACAGGAGATTCGCGCGCTGCACGATAGCCTGGTCACCATCCTGCTTGAGGCGTTGGGGCAGCCGGATCTGCCCATCTACAAGCTCTCGGTCCTGCGCCCGGAGGAGCGGGAACGGGTGGTGTATACCTTTAACCGCACGGCAAAGCCTCTGCCGGATTGCAGTTTATATGAAGTGTTTGCCCGCGTCGTCCAGGAGTATCCCCAGCGGGCGGCGGTGATACGCCAGGGCCGGCGCACCACCTATCAGGCGCTGGATGAACGGGCGCGGGCCATCGGCAGCGCGCTGCAGGGCGTGATGGGGGAAGGGAAAGGGCTTATCGCCCTGTTGCTGCCCCGGGAGGAGGACTTGCTGGCGGCTATGGTGGGCGTACTGTCCGCCGGGCAGGCATACCTGGTGCTCTCGGGCGAGCTGCCGGCCAAGCGTTTAGAGGGCATTCTGGCGCAAAGCGGTGCGGCCGCACTGATTACCAGAGGGCAGATGCTGAGCGGGCGCCAGCTGCCCGAAGGGCTGACCGTGCTGAACTTGGACGAGCCGCTGGGGCCGCCGGCGGCCCCCCCGCTGAAGGCGGCGCTTGATGAGCTGGCCTATGTGGTGTATACCTCGGGCAGCACGGGGGCCCCGAAGGGGGTGGAGATCACCGGGCGCAATCTGCTCAACTTTGTACGGGCCATGGCGCCGGTCTATGCCAAGGGCGCCGTACTATCGGTATGTAATGTGGGCTTTGACGCCTTTATGATCGAGAGCATCGTAGCGCTGCTCAACGGGCGCACAGTTGTACTGCCTGAGGATGCGCAGCAGGAATCCCCCCGAAGGTTGGCCGAGCTGATCCGCGGGTACGCGGTGGGCTTTTTGTCCATCACCCCTTCCAGGCTCTCGGCGTTTCTAAAAGAGCCCGCATTTGCCCAGGCGATGCGGGGGATCGAGCGCATTGTCTGCGGGGGCGAGGCTTTTTCGGGCGAGCTGATGCGTAGGCTTGAGGATTGCACCGCTGCGCGGGTCTACAACCAATACGGCCCGTCGGAGACCACGATAGGCGTAAGCTTAAAGCAGATGAACGGCGCCGGCGCCATTACGGCGGGCGCGCCGATGGATAATTGCAAACTGTATGTGTTGGATGAGTGGCGCAATCCCCTGCCGGTAGGCGTGTATGGCGAGCTTTATATCGGCGGCGCCTGCGTAGGGCGCGGGTACCGCAACGCGCCGGAGCTGACGGCGGCCAGCTTTATCCCCAGCCCCTTTGAACAGGGCGAGCGGCTGTATAAAACCGGGGATATGGCCTGCTGGACGGCGGAGGGCGAGATTTTGCTGGCCGGCCGGCTGGATCGGCAGGTAAAGCTGCGGGGTCTGCGGATCGAGCCGCAGGAGGTATCCGCCTGTCTGGAGCGGCACCCCGCGGTAAAACAGGCTGCGGCCCGGGTGTTTATACAGCAAGGGCACCCGATGCTGGTAGCCTATTACGTGGCGCAGGGCGCGGCGACGGAGCTGGAGCTGATGACCTTTGCGGCGGATTACCTGCCGCGGTATATGCTGCCGGCCAGCATCGTCAAACTTGAAGCCTTGCCGCTGACGGCCAGCGGCAAGGTAGACGAGGCTAATTTGCCTGTGCCCCAGCAAACAGACGGTGAAGATGACCTGCCTGCCGGACGGGAGGAAAGTGAAATATTGGCGATCTTCCGCGAGGCGCTGGAAAAGCCGGAGCTGGGCGTGGACAGCGATTATTTCCTCTCGGGCGGGGACTCTCTGGGGGCCATGGCCGTGCTGGCCAAGATCGAGGAGCGGCTGGGGCAGGCGCTGCGGATCTCCCAGCTGTATGCGGCGCGCACCCCTCGGAAGCTGGGGTGCCTGCTGCGCGGCGAGGATGCACCCAACCTTACACCGCGCCAGGCCGCGCTGCAAAGCGCGCCGCATCAGGCGTTTTATCCGCTTACGCCCATTCAACAGGGGATTTACGTGCAAAGCCAGATGGACCTTACCGGCTTTGCCTATCATATGGCGGGCGCTTTCCGCCTGCCGGCTAAACCGGATGCGGGAAGGCTGCAGGCCGCTTTCCGCGCGCTGATCGCGGGGGATAAGATTTTCCGTACCGGGTATGCGGTGCGGGGGGGACAGGTCGTCGCCACCGTTGCCGACTCGGTAGAATTTACATTGCCCGTTTTGCAGGAGGCGGATTTCGAGGCCGCCTGCAAGGCCTTTTTGCAGCCCTTTGACCTGGCACGTCCGCCGCTGTTACGCGCGGCGCTTTGGCAGGAGGGGGCGGACTGGTATCTGCTGATCGATAGCCATCACCTAATCGGAGATGGGATGAGCACGCCCATCTTGCTGGAACGCCTGGACGGCTACCTTGCGCAAACGCAGGGAGATATCCCGCTGGGCTATCAGGATTATGCGTACGCCCTCCAAAATGGCGCGCTGCGGCCAGGGCAGGCAAAGCACCTGGCCTATTGGCGTGAAAAGCTGGACCCCATGCCGGAGGCGCTGGAACTGCCCACGGACGCGGCCCGGCCCCGGTCTTTCGACTTTAAAGGCGGGCAGCAAAAGTTAAAACTGGACGCTAAGCTCTCAAAAGCGGTGGATGAATTCTGCGAGCGGGAGGGCTTAACGCCCTTTGCCCTGATGCTCGCCGCCTATGGATTACTGCTGCGGGCGGTATCCGGCCGGGAGGATTTTACCGTGGGCACGCCTGTTTCCGGGCGGCTGCGGCCCGAGCTGCAGGGGATCTGCGGCCCGTTTATCAATACCCTGCCGCTGCGGCTGATGCCAGGCGGGGAATTAAGCGGGAAAGAATATCTGAAAGCGGTAAGGGATACGGTGACGGAGTTACTGGAGCACCAGGACTGCGCGCCGGAGCAGATCATTTCCGCGCTCAATCTGCCCAGAAGCGTAGGGCGAAATCCGTTGTATCAGGTGGCGTTTTCCATGCGTCCCTTTGAAGTCAGCGCGCTAAAGCTGATGGGGCAGGGGATTGAGTACCGCGCTATCCCCAACGCCACGGCCAAGGGAGAGCTGAGTATAGAGGTTGCCCGGGAAGCGGGTTGCTATGAATTGACGGTAGAGTATGCCTCCAGCTATTTTGCCCCAGAAACGGCGGCGTTCTACGCCCGGTGCATGCGCCAGGGCGTGCGCGCGCTGATGGCGGGCGCCGGGAGCAGCCTAAAGGTGTTGGATATCCTGCCGCCGGAGGATCGGATCCGTCTGATCGAGCGGCCCAACCATACCTTCACCCCCTTTGTGGACATGCCCATCGCCCAGCTGATCGCCCAGCAGGTCCTTTTGGACCCGGAGGGCGTTGCCGTCTATTTCCATGGGGAGGCGACCACCTATGCGCAGTTGAATGCGCAGGCCTGCCGCATGGCCAACCTGCTGACCCGAGCCGGGGTTATAAAGGGAGAGCGGGTGGGCCTGGCAACCCGACGCGGGCCGCATCTGTACGCGGCGATGCTGGCCATCCTGAAAACTGGCTGCGCCTATGTGCCGTTTTTATCCAGCTTTCCGGAGGCGCGCATCGCCTATATGCTGGATACCGCCGGGGCCAACCATATTCTGTGCGATGGAGAAACGGCTGCCGCGCTGCCTGCCGAGCTGCGCCAGAAGGCGATTTTGCTAGAGGGCGAGGCGCCGGATAGCTTTGAGGACGTCGCCGTGGGCCGGGATGAACTGATACACGTGCTGTTTACCTCGGGCTCTACGGGCAAACCCAAGGGCGTCATGATCCCCCAGCGGGCGATCACCAACCTGTATGGCGGGGTCAGCGCGCTGTTTAGCGGCTCGCCCGGGCCGATTTTATGCACCACGCAGTTGATCTTCGACATTTTCGCCTCGGAGAGCCTAATCCCGCTGGCGATGGGCAAGCCCATCGTGCTGGCGGATGAGCAGGAGATGATGCTGCCCTGGAAGATGGCGGAGCTGATGGGGCGCCATGGGGTAAAATACATGCAATTTACCGCCTCCCGGCTGCAAATGTGCCTGGGTAACGAGGCTTTTTGCAGGGCTGCGGCGGGCTTGGAGCTGATGATCGTGGGCGGGGAGCCGGTATCGGCCCAGCTGGTGGAGCGGTTCAAAGCGGCTTCGCCAGCGCACCTGATCAATATGTACGGCCCCACGGAGGATACCGTCTATGCGACGCTGACCGAGGTAGAGCCCGGCCGGCCGGTGACCATCGGCCGCCCTATGCCCAACACCCGCGTATACGTATGCGATGAGGCGGGCCGCCCCGTTTTGCCCACAGCCTGCGGGGAGCTTTGCCTGGCCGGGGCGGGCGTTGCCGACGGGTATATCGGCCGGCCGGACCTGACCGAACAGCTGTTTGTGGAGGACCCCTACTTCCCCGGGGAGAAGATGTACCGCAGCGGGGATCTTGGGAGGCTGCGGCTGGACGGCACGTTTGACTGCCTGGGGCGCAGGGATGCGCAGGTCAAGATCAACGGACAACGGGTGGAGCTGGAGGAGATCGCCGCCGTATTGTTGGAGGGCGATCTGGCCAGGGAGGCCGCGGCCATCGTATTAGAAAAGCCGGATGGTTCCAGCGAGATCGGCCTGTTTTTCGTCCCAAAAGGGGAAGCGGACCGGGCGCAGGCAGAGGCGCTGTTGCAAAAGGCGCTTCCGGGCTATATGCTGCCCTCTCAATACTATGTGATCGCGCAGATGCCATACACCGCCACCGGCAAGACCGACCGGCGGGCTTTAAAGGCGATGGCCTGTGGGACAACGCCAATGCAGGAGGTGTCTGCGCCTAAAGCGCCAGCTACAGCACAGGGTACGGAGCAAGTCGCAGAAAATGAAAGCCCGCAGGCCTTACAACCGGCCCCCGGACCCGGGGCGAAGGCGGCCGATAGGGCGGCCGGCCAGGCGGAAAAAGCCATAAAAGCGCAGGTTGAAGAAAAGCCGGAAGGGGCTAAAGCTGCCAGCGTGGATGAGATTTTGTCGATCTGGCAGGAGGCGCTGGGCGCAGAGGCGCTGCGTGCCGACGTTTCATTCTTTGAACAGGGCGGAACCTCGCTGGCGGCCCTGGGCGTGCTCAGCCAATACTACAACCGCCACTGGGAGATGACGCTGGAACAGTTCTACGGGCAGCCCACGGCGGCCGCACAGGCAGCACTGCTGACGGGCGGCGTACCGGAACAGGCGTATGAGCAGCATATACCGGAACCCAAGGCGAAACGATACCCCCGCAACGTGCCCTTGCCTACCCCCATGCAAACGCAGCCTCCGCGCAGCGTATTGCTGACGGGCGCCACCGGTTTTTTCGGGGTGCATCTGCTGCGCGCGTTGCTGGACGCCGGTACGCAAAGGGTATATTGCCTGGTGCGCGGCGGGGATGATGGCCGGTTGCAAAAGACGCTGGCCTGGTATTTCGGCCAAGGTTGGGTGCGTACGCATCAAACCTTTATAAAGGTATTGCCCGGCGATGTCGGGCAGCATCAGCTGGGGCTGAGCGCGGCGGACTATGCGCTGCTGGCAGGCCGGATAGAGGCTATATACCATGCTGCGGCGGATGTGCGCCATTACGTGGCGCAGGATGACCAGATCAACCTGCAGGGCGTGCAAGCGGCGATAGCCCTTGCGCAGACGGAGAAAGTGCCGCTGATGCACGTATCCACCGCCAGCGTCGCCGGGGAATATTTGATAGACGAACCGGACCGGTACCTGGATTTTTGTGAAGAGGATTTTGACATCGGCCAGAATTGGCAGGATAACGCCTACGTTCGCAGTAAATTCTTGGCGGAGGCGGCGGTCTATGAGGCAATGGACAGAGGGCTGCGCGCGCAGGTCTATCGCCTGGGCCGGCTGGTTGGGCGGGCTACGGATGGCGTATTCCAGCGCAACCCTGAAAATAACGCCTTTTACATGCTGTTGCGCGCGGTACAGGCGCTGGGGGCCATGCCTGGCACTATGGCCGGTATCCCGATGGACATTACGCCTGTGGACCGGGCGGCCGAGGCGGCGGTGGCCCTGCGCGATGCGCCCATGACGGCGCTGCACATCCTCTCGCCTCATCCGCCTACGATGGGCGAGGTCGTCAGAGCAGTGCTGCCGCAGGTACAGATGGTGGATGAGCAGGCATTTGAGGCGATGCTAGAAAAAGAGGCGCAGGGCGCACAGGCCAAGGTGTTATCGCCGCTGATCGAAACCTGGACACATGCCAAGATGCGCCCGGCGCGGATCGCGCCGGTATGCGTCAAGACGGCGCGATGGCTGGCGCGGCTGGGCGCGCCGCTGCCGGAAGGGCGGACCGAAATGTTGTTGGCCGAATTTAGGGATGGGGGTGAAGGGCATGATCTCTGATGCGGCCACCGCGATCTTTACCGCTGCGCTGGGGGCGATATTGCTGTTTGTGATCTGGAGCCTGCGCAGCCAGAAAATGGGGCTGATCCACAAGCTCTACCTGGCCATGGCGATCTCCTATGGATTTTGGGCCGGCGCGCTGATCTGCCTGCGGTTCACCCCGCCCGACGATGCTACCTGGCAGTTTATCTGGGATGCCTGCACCAACATTGGCGGGCCGTTTACGCCGGTGCTTTGCCTGTGTATTGCCCTGACCTTTGTAAAGGGCTGGGAAAAACTGCCGCGCAAGGCGTATTTGCTGTTTGTCATACCGGTGCTGACCAATATCGTGGTGTGGACCAACCCGTGGCATCACTTGCAATACGAGGTCTTTTCCACAGTGCGCAGCGAGATCATCTTCGGCCCGTATTCGGTGGTATCGGGGGTTTACTGCTATTTTTGCCTGATCAGCAGTATCGTGCTGCTGATCAATTTTGCCCGCAAGAATCCCAGCCGGCTGTATAGGTTGCAATGCCTGCTGGTCTGCCTGGGCGAGTTTTGCCCTCTGGTGGTCAGCCTGATCGCCACACTGGGCACACAGATGCCCATCTCGGCGACGCCGCTGAGCTTCGTCGTTACGATCGTGCTGCATGGCATCGCCATCTACCAGCTGCATTTTTTAGATATCAAGCCGCTGGCGACCCAGCAGGTGCTGGACTGGATCTCGGATTGTTATCTGATCCTCAGCGATCAGGGACTGGTGCTGGATTTTAACCAGCCCTTTGCAGAGGTGTTTGCCTCCCGATATGGCATTGCGGAGAACCGCTATCTAAAAGACTGTGTGAAGGAAGAGGATATTTCTAATAAAACGGCCCTTTATAACCTGATGACGGCCATCGAATCCTGCCGGGAAAGCCTGTCGATGATCTCTTACGAACAGGCGGTGACCCTGCCCCGGGAGGAGGGCGTGCAGAAGAATTATTATATTACCGATGTGACATCCTTGGTAGTCAAGGGCGAGATACAGGGCTTTGTGGTGATCTTTAAGGATATCACCCAGCTGAAAAAGAGCATGCAACAGCTCCAGGACAGCCAGACCCGCATGATGGAGCAGGAGCGTTTAGCCTTTCTGGGGCAGATGATGGGCGGCCTGGCCCACAACCTAAAGACGCCGATCATGAGCATATCCGGCTGCATTTCCGCGGCGGAGGCGTTGGTGGAGGAATGTGAGGAGAGCCTGGATGACCCGGAGGTGGTAGCGGAGGATTACCGGGAGATCTATGGCGAGATACGGGACTGGTTCCAGAAAGTGCGCGAGTCCTCCGCCTATATGTCGGATATCATTACGGCCATAAAAGGGCAGGCAGCCAGCGTATCGGCGGATCAGGAATCCTCCTTTACGGTGGATGAGCTGATTAAGCGCACCACATTGCTGATGCGCCATGAACTTTTCAGCGGCGGGTGCAAACTGGTATCCCAGTACGATCCGCGCCAGGAGATCACGCTGCATGGGGACATCAATAACCTGATTCAGGTGCTCAATAACCTGATCTCCAACGCTGTGTACGCCCAAAAGCAGACGGGCGGCGGGGATATTGTGCTGGGCGTTTCCTGGGATGAGGAGGCGCTGCGCATCTTTGTTAAAGACCGGGGGCCGGGGATATCCCCCAACGTGCGCAAGCGGCTTTTTAAAGAGATGGTGACCAGCAAAGGCACGATGGGAACCGGCCTTGGGCTATATATTTCAAACGCCGTGGTGCGCGGCAAGTTTGGCGGCGCCATGTGGCAAGAGGATAACCCAGACGGGGGCTCTATTTTTGGGATGTCGATCCCCCGGGATAGGATAACGATTGGAACCATGCAACCAAGAGAGGAGGTTTTAGGATGAGAAAGAGCAAGGCATCGGCCAGCGCTAAAAACAGTTTTTCCATCCTGACCTTGGATGACGACGCGATCATGACTTCTACGCTGCAGGCGTACTTTCAGCGCTCCGGATACCGCGTGGATACGGAGAACGACCCCTACCAGGCCATCGAGCGGGTGCGGGAGGGAAAATACGATATCCTGCTGCTGGACTTTTTGATGACCCCGATCTGCGGCGACCAGGTGGTGGAGGAGATCCGCAAGTTCAACAAGGAGTTGTTCATCATCCTGCTGACGGGGCATAAGTCCATGGCGCCACCCATCAAGACCATCCGAGAGCTGGATATTCAAGGCTATTATGAAAAGAGCGAGCGGTTCGACCAGCTGGAACTGCTGGTCGAGTCCTGCTGCAAGTCCATTTTGCAGATGCGCACCATTAAAAGCTATCAAAATGGCCTGGCTGCGATTATGGATTCGCTGCCGCAGATCTATCACCTTCAGTCCCTAGAGCAGATCGCCGACAGCATCCTGCAGGCGGCTACGGGCCTGATGGGCACGGTCAGCGGGTTTTTGGCGCTGGACCCGGCGTATTACCAGCAGGAGCATGCGCGGGGCGGGCAAAATTTTATCACCCGCACCCGGGGGCAGCACGCCTGGCCGGATGTGGAGAGCCTGCTATCTGGGGAAGCCCTTAGCGACGGGCACGCGTTGGTGGAAGAGGGCGGGAGCCTGATCGTCCCCATTTTGGATGAGCGGCGCAGACCTATCGGGCTTGTGGGGGTGGCGCTGCCGGCCCCGCCCAAAGCGGATCAGGTTCAGCTTTTGCAGGTGTTCGCCAAGCAGGCCTCTGCGGCGATCCGCAATATCCTGCTGCACAGCCTGGTCAACGCAAAAAATGAAGAGCTGACCGAGGCTTACCGCACGCTGCGGGACAGCTATATGGAGATCGTCAGCGCTATGCGCCTATTGGTGGATGCGCGCAATATCTACACCCGCGGCCATTCGGACCGGGTATCCGACTGGGCGGAGAAGATCGCCCGGGCCATCGGCATGGACGAGGCGCAGTGCGAGCGCGTACGGGTGGCGGGCCTGTTCCACGATATTGGCAAGATCGGCGTGCCCGATGGCATATTGCTCAAACCCGGGCGGCTGACCGAAGAGGAATACGCCGTGATGAAGGGACACTCGGCCGAAGGAGCCAAGGTGTTAGAAGCGATCAGCCTGTTTCACGATATCGTCCCCATCGTACGGGCTCATCATGAGCGTATGGACGGACAGGGCTATCCCGACGGGTTGCGTGGGGAGCAGATACCCATTGAGGCGCGCATCATCACCGTGGCGGATTCGTACGACGCTATGACCAGCGACCGGCAGTACCGCGAGAACCTGGGATACGAAGCTGCGGTGCAGGAGCTGATCCGCGGCAAAGGAAGCCAGTTTGATGCGCAGCTGGTGGATGCCTTTATCGGGATACTGGAACAGGAACGAGAACGCGTGTCCTAAACGAAAGAGGAAAATATCAATAGATAAGGGGAAGAAAGGCAGGGGGAAAATGAAAAATTATCCGCTGTATCCGGCAAAATATTACGATACCTTTCCAGACTTTATTGCGGGTTTGGAACGGGAATATGCCGACAGGCCCGCGGTTTCATACTTTAACCGCCGTAAGGAGGAGACCTGTTTTACCTTTGGCGAATTCGTAAAGCATGTTCGCGGGCTGCAGGAGATGTTGGCGGAGCTGGACCTGGCGGGCAGGCATATCGCCATCGCGGGGGAGAATAGTTACGATTGGCTGGTGGCCTTTGTGGCAATCGCCGGCTGCGGGGGCGTGGCTGTGTGTATCGATGCCGAGCAATCGGATGAGACCATCCACCAAATGGCGAAAATGGCGGATGTGGAGGCGATATTTGTTTCCGAGCCTTACATCGACATCTGCAAGCCGCTGCTGGGAAAGGACGGCCCGGTAAAGCAGATGTTCGTCTTAAACGCCAAGGAGGCCGGCAGCTATCAGAGTCTGCAGGCCCTGGCGCAGGAAGGCGCTTCAAAACTGGACAATGGGCCAGGGCGGGCGTTTAAAGTGGACCCGGACCAGGGCGCGGAGATCGCCTTCACATCCGGTACCACCAGCCTTTCAAAGCCTGTCATGCTCAGCCACCGCAATATTTTGCACAACATTGCCGATTCTATCGCCTATGTGGATTTGGGGCGTAAGATCTTTACCGCTCTGCCCTTTTACCATACATATGGGCTGACCTGTACGGCGCTGGGCGCGCTGGCGCGGGGGGCGCACCTGTATATCAACGGTGATCTCAAAACCGCCATGCGCGACCTGCAACTGGCCCAGCCGGATTCCATGCTGACCGTGCCGCTGATGCTGGAGGCGATCCATAACCAGATATGGCTGAGTGCGGAAAAGGCCGGTAAGGCGGAAGGACTGCGCAAGCTGATGTCGGTCAGCCGCGTTTGCCGTAAGATGGGGCTGCCTTGGCGCAGCAGCAAGCTGGACGAGATACGGGAAAAGGCCGTGGGACGGCTGAAGATCGTGGTCTCGGGCGGCGCGCACCTGGATAGCGAGATCGCCGATGAGTTTGCCCTGCTGGGGCTGACCATGCTCCAGGGCTATGGTATTACGGAGTGCTCGCCACTGATCGCCGTCAACCGCAACGAGGCGTTCAACACCGGGTCGGTAGGGTACGTCATGCCGGGCTGCGAGGTCAAGATCGAGCAGGAGGAGATCTGGGTGCGGGGCGTGAACGTGATGAAGGGCTACTATAATAACCCCCAGCAAACGGCCGAAGTCATGGAAGGCGAATGGTTTAAAACCGGAGATCTGGGCTATTTGGATAAGGACGGACATCTTTTCATCACAGGGCGCAAAAAGAATCTGGTGGTCTTTAAAAACGGCAACAAGGTTTCCCCGGAAAAGATCGAGGAAATGATCCATAAGATTCCGCTGGTCAAAGATGTGCTGGTCTACGGCGCGGCCAGCGGTGCCTCCGCGGATGATGTGAAGCTGGCGGCCAGTATCTATCCGGACCCGGAGCGCGCGCAGGGCCTTTCCTCCTACGAGATCCTGGAGCAGCTGCAAAGCCGGATCGACCAGATCAACGCCACGCTGCCGCTGTATCAGCAGGTCCAAATGGTCAATATTCGGGAACAGCCCTTTGCAAAGACCGGCACGCAGAAGATCAAACGCTATTAATTCTGGGAAAAAGGAAGAGGAAAATGCTGGAATTCATACAAAACATTATCTACCAGGTCACCGGTAAGGGCGATGTTACCTACGATACGGACTTTATTCAGGATCTGGAGCTGAATTCGTTCGATATTATGAATATCATCTCCGCTTTTGAGGATCACTTTGATATGACGATCCCCACGCGGGAGGTTTGGCACCTGCGCCAGGTCAAGGACGTGATCGAATACATGCGGCAAAAAGGGATCACGCAGCCGTGAAAGAGGATTTTACCATCTATATCTACCCAGCCGATAGCGATGTGCCGGCGTCACAGCGCGTGGCGCTCTGCGCGGATGACTATACGCAAGGCCTGTACCATGGCCAGCCCTGGCGCGTGGCCAGAAGCCTCAGGGGGAAACCCTATTTTCCCGACGTGCCGCAAGTGCATTTCTCCATCAGTCACAGCGGAGCATACTGGCTGTGCGCGTTTGGCGCGCAACCCGTGGGGATCGATCTGCAGCTCCATCAGGCGGGCAGGCTGGCGCAGATCGCCCGGCGCTTCTTCAATGAGGAGGAGGACCGGTATCTGGCAAAAGGGGATTACTACGACTTCTTTGACGTTTGGACGGCCAAGGAGAGTTATGTAAAGTTCACCGGCAAGGGGATCGGTGATGGCTTTGGCGATTTCAGGGTGGCGGACGCCGCGGGCCTTAAAACACAGCTGGACGATGCGCGCCTTTGCCGCCTGCCGTTTTTAAAGGACTACAGCCTGTGCTTGTGCGCGGCGCAGGTCGGTGTGGTGCGCATGGTTTATCAAGAATAGCAATAGAATAGATAAAATGAAAAGCCGGCGGTTATCCGCCGGCTTTTGCCGTAGGGTTATAGATTTATAGCTCGGAACTGAAGACATCCCCGTGCTCGGCTTTGGCTTTGGCGATAAAATCGCTGACGGCTGCGGCGTTGGGCATATCGGCAGAGCAGCCGTGGCTGGCTACCAGCATGGAGGCCGATGCGCTGCCAAACTCCAAGCAGCTGCGGATATCCCAGCCCTCGAAGATGCCGTACAGGAAGGCGGAGGCATACCCATCTCCGCCGCCGAAGGATTTCAGCGCCTCCACCGGTAAGGGCTTGACCTGATACTGCCGACCGTCATCGGTATAGGCGGTAGAGCCGGATTTGCCGTGCTTGATAATCACGATCTTGGCGCCCAGGTTCTGCCAGTATTGGGCGGTCTGCTTATCGTCCGCGCCGGGCTGGATCAGCGCCTCGGTCAGGTCAAATTCCTCGCGGGAACCCAGGATGATATCGCTGCGCCGGGCGACGAGGGAATAGTAAATGGCGATCTCGTCGGCGCTCTTCCAGTTATAGGGACGGTAGTCGATATCAAAGATCACCACCGTGCCCCGGCGCTTGGCGATCTCCAGGGCCTTTAGGCAGGCCTCGCGGGAAGGGCTTTGCGCCAGCGCCGTGCCGCTGATCAGCAGGGCTTTGCTGTTGGCGATGTAATCTTCGTCAATATCGGCCGGGTCCAGCATCAGGTCCGCAATGCCGTTGCGGTACATGAGGATGCTGCTCTCGGTGGGGCTGAGGATCTCGGTGAAGGTCAGACCGATCTTTTCGCCATTCTCGCAGGGCTTGATGTGTGAGCAGTCGATGCCCTCTTTCTCAAAGAAATTCACCACATATTCGCCGAACCGGTCGTCGGACACCCGGCCCATAAAGCCGATGCGCTTGCCCAGCCGGGCCAGCCCTACGGCGATATTGGCCGGGGAGCCGCCCACGTATTTTTTAAAGGTGCTACTCTCCACCAGTGTCTTAAAATAATCCAGGGGATTAAAATCGATGGCCACGCGGCCCATCAAAACCAGGTCATAAGGGCGGATCTCGTCAAAGGTGATCTTGGTCATGGTTATTCCTCTTTTCTTATTTTTCATCGGTATCCTTTAAGGCAAGTGCTTGCCAAGCCTTCAAATAGGGGTAAGAATTAAAGGCGGTCTGGCCGGAATCCGCGTACATGCCAAAGTGCAGATGCGGCGCAAACTGGCCGGAAGTCCCCTCCGGGCCGTAGCCGGTGTCGCCCACATAGCCCAGTAGCTGCCCCTTTTGGACCGCGTCGCCCTCCTGTAGCCCTTGGGCATAGGCGGATAGATGGGCATAATAGTAATAAACGCCGTCCTCGCTCTGCACACCCAGCCGCCAACCGCCTAAAGTCAGCCAACCTTTTTTGGTGACGACACCGCCGCAGGCCGCATAGACCGACGTGCCCTGATCCGCCATGATATCGCACCCTTCGTGCTGGCGGTCCCCGCCAAAGGTGCGGGATTGCTGCCAGCTGTCTGCATAATCGAAATTTGCGTCCAGCGCCAGGGGAAACTGCTTGCCCTGAAACACGCGGTCAATCTGACTCAGGGCGGCGTATTGGCTCCAGGCGGCATCGCCGCCCGGCTGGCCCAAAGCGGCGCGGAAGTAATCCCGCGCCTGTCCTTCAGCTGGGCCCTCCAAAGGGAGCAGCGCGCGGCATTCCGCTAATCGGGCAGGCAGATCCTCTTCCTGTCCGCGCACATCCGGCGGCGTTTGCGCCAGATACACGGCGGCTACGGCCCGCCAGGAGATATCCTGCTCCACCTCGACTGTAAACAGCTGCCCCAACAACAGGTCGTCAAAGGCCTGCGGCGCGTAATCCTCCGCGGCGCTGTAATAGGGCGTGCCCTGTTGGCAGCGGGAAAGGATCATGAGCAGGACCAGGATCAACGCTAATCCCAAAAGCAGATAGCGCCGGTAACGCCGGTTGGCAAAGCGCAAGCGCCCAAAATCCACGGCAGGGCCGCGGGTACGGGCGGGAACCGCTCTTGGACGGGTGCGGGGTACAGGGTACCTTGCGGGCATGACAGACCTCCAGAATATAATCAGGAGATGCTGTCGGTATTCGCCTCGTAAGCCATGCGGTTGAGCGCGGCGATCAGCGCCTTGGCGCTGGCCTCGATCACGTCGGTAGAGATGGCGCGGCCAATGCAAAGCAGTTTATTGCGCTTGATGCGCACGGTCACTTCGCCCAGGGCGTCCATCCCGCCGGTCACGGCACGCAGAAAATATTCTTCAAGGGTGATATCCTGTAAGGCGCAGGCGCGCAACGTTGCCTTAAACACCGCGTCTACAGGGCCCTCGCCACAGGCAGCCTCCTGCATGATCACCCCTTCGCGGACAATGCGCACGGTAGCCGTCGGCACCGAGGTATTGCCGGAAGTGATGTGGTAATATTCGAGTACGTAGCGGTCGGGGATGGCAGTCATCTTTTCGTTGGCCAGGGCTTCAATATCCCGGTCTAATACGTACTGTTTTTTATCCGCCAGTTCTTTGAAACGGCGGAAGGCGTTTTCTAGTTTTTCACCGCTTAAGGTAATGCCCATCTCCAGCAGCCGCTCTTCAAACGCATGCCGGCCGGAGTGCTTGCCCAGGACGATGCCGTTGCGCTTGACCCCCACGGTCTCGGGCGAGATGATCTCATAGGTCAGCGGATTTTTCATCACCCCATGCTGATGGATGCCGGACTCGTGCCTAAAGGCATTGGCCCCTACGATGGGCTTGTTGGGCGGAAGCGGGATATTGCAGATGCTGGAGACCAGCGAACAGGTGCGATAGATCTGCTTATGGCAGATATTCGTTTCCGTAGGCAGGTAGCTTTTGCGCACATAAAGCGCCATTACCAGCTCTTCCAGCGGCGTATTGCCCGCCCGCTCCCCCAGGCCGTTGATGGTAACGTCGATCTGCGTGCAGCCTGCCTGGATGGCCGAGAGGGAATTGGCCACGGCCAGCCCCATATCGTTATGGCAGTGGATGGCCAGCTGCACGTTTTCGATGCCGGGCACGGTATTGCGCAGGTAGACGATCAGCCCGGCCAGCTCCTCGGGCATGGAGTAGCCTACCGTATCGGCGATGCAAAGGGTAGTCGCGCCCGCCTCGATGGCGGCGGCAAAAAGCTGCCCTAAAAACGCCGGGTCGCTGCGGGTGGCGTCCTCTGCGGAGAACTGTACGTCTTTACACAGCGTCGCCGCATGGCGCACGCTGGTGCGCGCCGCCTCCAGCACCTGCTCGCGCGTCATATTCAATTTATATTCCATGTGCAGGTCGCTTGATGCAATAAAAATGTGGATGCGGGGATGCGCCGCATCCCGAAGCGCCTCCCAGGCCCGGTCGATATCCCCGGGCAGGGCGCGGCAAAGCCCCACCACCGCGCAGTTTTTTACGGCCCCTGCGATGGTGCGCACGGCCTCAAAATCGCCGGTGGAGCTGATGGGGAAGCCGGCCTCGATATAATCCACCCCCAGCTTTTCCAGCTGCAGGGCGATCTCCAGCTTTTCATCCACATTCAGGTTTAGCCCGGGGGCTTGTTCCCCGTCGCGCAAAGTGGTATCAAAGATCTTTATTTTTCTAGGCTCGTGCATTTTCTTCCCTGTCCTTTTCTTCAGCGGGTTTATCGTTTACAACTGGCAACAGGCGTTAAGGCAAAAGCCCACGCCACGCGTCCAGCGGCCAGGAGATGGCTACCGCCCGGCCCACGATCAGATCCCGCGGGATGGGGCCGACCACGCTGGCCCGGCTATCGTGGCTGTTATTGCGGTTATCCCCCATGACCATGTAATGCCCCTCGGGGATGACAATCTCATCATAATCCTGCAACATGGGCGCGGCGATATAGGGTTCTTCCAAGGGCTGGTCGTCGATATAGACCTGGCCGCCGCGAATCTCCAGCCGCTCGCCCGGCAGGCCGACGATGCGCTTGATAAAGATGTCCTTCTCGCCGGGGAAGTGCGTGACCACGATCTCCCCGCGCTGCGGGGTGCAAAAGAGGTTATAGATCCCCTTGTCGATCAGCACCCGCTCGTCCGAAACCAGCGTAGGCTCCATGGATGGCCCCTCTACCGTAATAAATTCTACCACGTATAGCCGCAGAAAAAAGGCCAGCGCCATAGCCAGCACGAGGGTGATGACCCAATCCAGCCCCTCGCGCAGGCGGGATTTGCGCTTGCGCTTTTCCAGCTTGGCCACCCTTGTGGTGGGCTGGTCGAGGTTCGGTTCGCTGCCGGTGCCTTTTGGCTCTTGTATATCGTTCATGCTTTATTTCCTTCACTTTCCGCCGCGGCAGGGAAAACCTTGCGCACGCGCTTTTCAAATTCATTGCGGGGGAGCATCACGATCCGCCTGCATCCGCAGCAGCGAATCTTGATGTCGGCGCCCACCCGGATGATCTCCCAGCGGTCACTCCCGCAGGGATGGCTTTTTTTCGTTTGCACCACATCGTGCAGACCATAAGACGCTATCATTTCGTTTCCTCCTTGGCTGGGGCGGGCACGAGCTGGCGCCGCTCCACGGCAAAGGGCATGCCGGCCTGCTCAAACCGCTTTTTGATGAGGACGCGCAGCCTGCGCTCGGCCTCCCAATGCCCCAGAGGCTGGGTGGTTGAGACCAGGCGCAGCGTTACGCCCTCTCCGCCGATATCCACCGCGCCCACCACCTCCGGCGGCTTGGGCAGGGCCTCGCCCTGTTCGTCCGCCCATGCAGCGGCCACATCCTGCAGCAGCGCGATGGCCTGTTCCACATCCCCCTCGATGGGTATTTTGACATCCACCAGCGCCAACGAATTGCCGCGCGAGAGGTTGACCACCTGCTCGATACCGCCGTTGGGGATGGTGACCACCTCGCCGCGAAAGCACCGCAGCTGGGTAACGCGCATGCTGATGGACTCTACCGTGCCGGTAAAGCTGCCGATGGTGACATAGTCCCCCACGCGGAATTGATCTTCAAACAGCAGGAAAAAGCCGTTGATCACATCTTTAAACAGATCCTGCGCCCCAAGGCCGATGGCGATGCCGCCGATGCCAGCGGTGGCCAGCAGGCTGGTGGCCGCCTGGCCCAGCCCTAATACGCCCAAAATCGCGATGATGGCGAAAAAATAGACCACGTACCGCCAGATGCTGATTATGAGCGTGCTGGTGGTATCCAACCGCGCGTCCGGCGTTTGGCCAAAGGGCAGCTTTCTGCGGTGGAAACAGGCGTAGATGATGCGCGCCCCCGCTTTATTTAGCACCTTGGCCACGATAAAGATGATCACGATCCCCAATACGCCCTTTAGAATAGCCGCATAGGGGATCTGAAGATCCCAGGGGAGAAAGGTGATCGCGCTATTGGTTACGGAAAACCAGTTTTCCATCATTACCTCAACTTATCATACGATGATTTTATTGTTATTATATCAAATCTGCGTGCAAGCAACAAGGCGGCGCTGCCGCGGCTAGGGTATGCCATGAAAAAGGGGCGCCCGGCGGGCGCCCCTGCGGTTTTTTGTATGCTTTAATTATCGTATTTGAGGATCGCCTTGATCCGGCGTACGCCGGAAGAGGAGCTTTCCTCTTTTTTGATGATGAACTCGCCCAGCTCGCCGGTGCGGTTCGCGTGCGGCCCGCCGCAGATCTCCTTGGAATAGCCCTCGATCGTGTAGACCTTGACCTTTTCGCCGTACTTGGACTCGAAAATGCCCATGGCGCCCTGCGCCTTGGCCTCGTCCACAGTCATCTCCTCGCAAACCACAGGCACGTCGGCCTTGATGGCCTCGTTGACCAGCTGCTGCACCTGGGCCAGCTCTTCCTTGGTCACCTTACGGCCGAAGGAAAAGTCGAACCGCAGCCGCTCGGCAGTGATATTGCTACCGCGCTGATACACGTCGTCCCCCAGCACCTTGCGCAGCGCGCCAAGCAAAAGGTGGGTAGCGGTATGCAGCCGCGCGGTCTCCACGGCGTGATCCGCCAGGCCGCCCTTAAAGCGCTGTTCCGCGCCGGCATGGCTCTTTTGCTGATGGATGGCAAAGGCTTTTTTAAAGCCGTCCTCGTCGACGATCAACCCGTTCTCGCGGGCTAGCTCTACCGTCATCTCGATGGGGAAACCAAAAGTGTCGTATAGGCGGAAGGCCTGCTGCCCGTCGATCGCAGCGATGCCGTCGCGGGCCTTTTTCAGGTCGTCTGAAGCGGAGGCGATCAGCTCAAAGCCCTGCCGCATGCGGGCCACGGCGTTTTGCAGCATTTCAAACTCAGGTAAAGGCCGCAGGTTGGAGCCGATCTGTTTGGCCAGCCGGGTGGCCTGTTCTACGTTATCGGGGTTGGGCAACACGTATTCAAACTTATCCAGGTTGTCCAGGAACTGTTTGATGCGCTTGAAGATCTTCTCAAATTCCCGCATGCCCTGGCGCAATGTGCGCTGGAAACGGGTGACCTCCTTGCCCAGCTCGTCGATGATGGCATCGTGATGGCGGCGCAGCTCGTCGTAGACATCCTGATATTGGGCGATGATCACCTCGGCGATGGCCTGAGGCGCATCGTCGGGCATACCCAGCTGCATGCCGAAGCGCACCGCCCGGCGGATCAGGCGGCGCAGCACGTACCCCTGGTCCACGTTGGAGGGGGTCACGGCCTTATCGTCGCCCAGGATAAAGGTGGCCGAGCGCAGATGATCGGCCACGATGCGCATGGCGCGGGTGATCTCGGGAGATTCGCCGTATTTTTTGCCGCTTAAGGATTCGATACGGGCGATAATATCGGTAAACAGATCGGTCTCATAGACCGATTTAGCGCCGCACAGCACCCCGATGGTGCGCTCTAAGCCCATGCCGGTATCCACGTTTTTATGTTCCATGGGCAGGTACTGCCCGTCCGCCGTCTTGAGGTACTGCATAAACACGTTGTTCCAAATCTCAAGATAGCGTCCGCAATCGCAGGCCGGGGAGCAATCCGGGCCGCAGGGCTCTTTATCGGTAATGTAGAAGATCTCGGTATCCGGGCCGCAGGGGCCGGTTTGTCCGGCGGGGCCCCACCAGTTGTTCTCGCGGGGAAGGTAGAAGATCCGCTCCTCCGGCACGCCGGCCTGACGCCAGATGTCGGCGGCCTCGTCGTCCCGGGGGATGCCGTCCTCTCCGGCAAAGACGGATACGGCGATCCGCTCTGGGCCCAGACCCAGCCATTTGGGGTCGGTCAAAAACTCCCAGGACCAGCGGATAGAATCCGCCTTAAAATAATCGCCCAGGGACCAGTTGCCCAGCATTTCAAAAAAGGTCAGGTGGCTATCGTCTCCTACGTCGTCGATATCCCCGGTACGGATGCACTTTTGCACATCGCACAGCCGGGTGCCGGCGGGGTGCTTTTCCCCCATCAGGTAGGGAACCAGCGGGTGCATGCCCGCCGTGGTGAAGAGCACGGTGGGGTCGTTATCCGGCACCACGGAGGCGCTGGGGATGCGGGTATGTCCCTTTTCCACAAAGAAATCCAAGAATTTTTGGCGCAGCTCATTGGCGCTGATCACGTTAAAACACTCCCTTATTTTACCCGCGCGGTTCAAGCGCGGGTTTGCATCAATACTATCGCCGACATGGCCTTGGGCGAATGTGAATATTATACGGTAGAAAAACCCGCCGCGTCAAGGGATGGCGCCATCGGGGCGTAAAGTTTATGCTATAATGGGTTAAAAGAGAAACGCAAGAGCCCGGATGCCGTTAAAGATGGGCGAAAAAGGAGGGTACGCGGTGGAGATATCGATCGTTCAAATGGATTCCCCATTGGGGAAGCTGCGCATTGCCGCGGGGGCAGAGTGCCTAACCGTGATCGACTTTGAGCAGACGCATTGGCTGGAATTCGGCCTGGAAAAGGGGCTTTATACGGAGGTAGCGCGGGAGTTCCCCCTGGCGGGAGAAACTGCGCGTCAGCTGGAGGAATATTTTGCCGGCACGCGCAAGCAGTTTCAATTGCCGCTGAAGCTCACGGGCAGCGCGTTTCGCGTATGCGTGTATGAGGCGCTTTGCCGCATCCCCTACGGCGAAACGCGGACCTATGGCGAAATAGCCAAAGAACTGGGCAAGCCCACGGCCGCCCGGGCGGTGGGCGGGGCGAACCACGTCAATCCCCTGCCCATCGTGGTGCCCTGCCACCGGGTGGTAGGGGCCAAGGGACTGGTGGGGTACGCGCCGGGGCTGGATAAAAAGGCGTACCTGCTGGACTTTGAGCGCGCACATCGATAGTACCGCGGCACGGTAAAGCCCGGCGGAGTATTTCTCCGCCGGGCTTTATGGTTTATAATGCCAGGGTCAGTTCGTAACGCTTTAGGGCGCTTTCCACATCCGCGCGGGTAAAATCGGCCGCCCGCCACTGAGATGCGTTGAGCGCGCCCAGCAGGCAAGCAAGCTTCAGCGTATCCTCCCGCGTATAGCCGCGGGAAAGGCCGTGCAAAAAGCCGGCAGTGAAGGAATCGCCGCTGCCCACAGGGTTGACGGCTTCTACCGGAAACACGCTTTGGCTCAGTTCGCACTGCGAGCTTAGCCAGCTGGCCCCCTGCTCGCCCCTGCTGAGCACGATGTTGGGGACGGTACCCAGCAGTTGCTCCGGCCCGGCTGCCTTGCGGACGGATAGTAGCTGTGATAGCTCCTGCTCGTTAGGCTTGATAAAATCCGGCCCCGCTTCAATGCATTGAGTTAAGCCCTCATCCCGGCTGTCCAGCCACACCCGGCTGCCGGATGCGTGCGCCCGCTCGATCAGCTCTCGATAGACCCAGCTAAGCTCCGGAGAGGGCAAGCTGCCCTGAAGGACTACCCAGTCCGTATCGGGTAGTTGGGCGTCAAAGGCCTGGAAAAAGGCCTGCCACTCCGCCTCGCTCACCCTTGCGCCCGGCTCGGCAAAGGCGGCCTGCCGGAAGGTGCCTTCCTCCACCATGGTGGTGATGCAGCGGGTCTGCCCGCTGACGGGTACGGGTATCAAGTCGATCCCCTCTTCCCGGGCGAGGGTGGCGTACCACTGGCCCTGGATGCCGCCCGTCAGCGCTAGGCAACGGCAGGGCGTACCCAGGCGGGAGAGCACGCGGGCTACATTGGTGCCCTTTCCGCCGGATTGCAGATCCATACGCCCGGCACGCGTGACCAGGTCCAGCGTTAGCTTTTCCACCCATAGCGTTTTATCCACGCAGGGGTTGAGTACAACGGTTAATACCATAGCGGCGCCACCTCGATCGTTTGATTTAAACTCTTTTTATCCTAGCGTATTTTATCCATCTTGGCAACGCATGGGACCATAAAAAAGCCGGCGCTGTTACAGCGCCGGCTTCAACAATTGCTTTAGCTTATTTCTTCATTTTTTCGGCAACGGCTGCGGCCAGCGCTTTTGCACCTTCCAGCTCCTTCTGGGAGGGGCGCAGCTTGGCGCGCGCCGCGGGCTGAACGATCTTAAGGCCTATGGAGCGCAGGCGCTCCTCGATCATGGGGGCCGCCTCGCCGGACCAGCCGTAGCTACCGAAAGCCGCGCCTACTTTGTCGCGGTTCGCCAGGGCGGAAAGGCTGGTCAAAAACTGCCAGACCGGAGGCAGCGCGTCGCGGTTAAAGGTGGGCGAACCTACGATCAGCGCGCCGCTGTTGGCCGCCTTGGCCAGCGCATCCTCCAGGCTGATCTGGGTCAGATCCTGCAGATCGACTTCCACGCCGGCATCCTGCAGGCCTTGGGCGATGGTCTCCGCCAGCTTTTTCGTATTGCCGTAAGAGGACACATAGGCCACAAAGGCACGGTTTAGCGCCGCGGTATCCGGGGCGGAAAGCTTGCGCATCAGGGCGATCGCCTCTCCAACGGCGGCGCCACGCATCAGCGGGCCATGGCTGGGCAGGATCAGGTCGATCGCCAGCCCATCCAGCTTGTCCATCGCCTTGAGCATGTAAGGCTTAAAGGGGGACATGATCACCTCGAAGTAATAGGCGCGCACCTGGGAGATGTCATCTTTCACCTCGTCGTCGTACTGGGCGGGGGCCAGGCCATAGTGGCAGCCAAATACGTCGCCGGAGATCAGCGCCTTGTCCTCTTTGACATAGGTGAACATGGTATCCGGCCAGTGGAGGAAGGGCGCCATGATAAACTGGAGGGTCTTCCCGCCCAGGTCGATACTGTCGCCGTCCTTAACGATCATCTCTTTAAACGGGCGGTTGGCCAGCTCCCGGGCCAGCGTCATACCCGCGCGGGTAGCGACCACCGTGGCATCCGGCGCGGCGTCTAGCAGTTTATAAAACGCGCCGCTATGATCCGGCTCGGTATGATCCAGGATGATATACTCTAAAGAGGCCAGGTCCGTCATCTCCTGCAACGCCGCGATCTGTTCGTCGCCAAAGCCCTCTTTAACGACCTCGACCAGCGCACGGGCCTTGGTGCCCTCGATAAAATAAGAATTATAGGTTGTCCCATATTCGGTGGACATGATCACGTCAAATACCCGTAGGTTGGGATCTGCCGCCCCAACGTAAGTGATGCCATCCGCGATTTTTTTAGGCTGAACTGCTTTCATTCTGATTCCCTCCATTAAAGAAACGGTGCCCGCCCAATTGGGCGGGCACCGCGCCTTGCCCTTAAAATTGGGCCTTAGTCTTCCTGCTCAAAAGCATCCTTGCCGGCGCCGCAAAGCGGGCACTCATAATCCTCGGGCAGCTGATCAAAAGGCGTACCCTCTACTTCTTCGTCATAAACATAACCGCAAATCGAGCAAACATATTTAGCCATTATGAGATCCCCTTTCTGGTATTCAACTTATTTATTAGGAACTTATCCTAATTGATATTATACCATATTCTTCCTGTAAATCAAGCCCTTCGGTATGATTTTCTGCGAAAAAAACCGTCGAATTATCTCGGTTATTCACAACCGCATCTAGTTTATGCACAACCTTATCAACATATGCACAGGGTTATACACAAATTAGAGAAAAAAACAGGCTTACGCGCGGTGCGTAAGCCTGTTTTTAGAAGTTATTCCGCAAACAGCTTGTTGAGCTCTTCCACCAACGCGTCTACATTGATGCCGTGGCCCATGCAGGCCTGCTCCAAAGACTCGCCCGCGGACATGGGGCAGCCGATGCAATGCATCCCGGCATTCATTAACACAGGGATGGTGCGCTGGTCGAGTTTCAAAATATCGCTAATGATCATATCCTTGGTGATTTTAGCCATTTGTTTTCCTCCGTTCGCGCAGTGCGCAAAATTTTTCTCACCGCCATCATACACCCGCACGGCAGGGTTGGCAAGCTAAATTTTGCTGGCGGCACAGGAAGATTCAACGCGCTGAGGCAATATTAGCCAGATTACACCCTGTGGGATATGTTATAATAAATACAAATAAAGGGGGTATCTGTTGTATGGAGAAGATCGCATTTGGTTCTACTGGCATGATGGTCACGCGCACTTCCTTCGGCGCGCTGCCTATTCAACGGGTGGATCGGGAAACGGCCAAGCGCATCTTACGCAAAGCCTATGACGCGGGGATCAATTTTTTCGACACGGCACGCGGCTATTCCGACAGTGAAGAAAAGATCGGCTATGCTTTGAGCGATGTGCGCCAGAACATCTACATCGCTACCAAGACGCCGGCAAAGGACAAAGCGGGGTTGATGAAGGACCTGGAAACCAGTTTGAGGATGCTCAAAACAGACTATATCGACCTTTATCAGCTGCATAATCCTGCTGATCTGCCCGACCCCGAGGATCCAAACGGGCTTTACCAGGGGCTGCTGGAGGCCAAAAAGCAGGGTAAGGTCCGGCACATCGGCATTACGGCGCATAAACCCGCCAATGCGCACGCGGCTATCGATTCCGGATTGTACGAAAGTTTGCAGTTTCCCTTTTCTTCGCTGGCTTCCGATGGCGACATCGAGCTGACCCGCAAATGCAAGGCCGCGGGGATGGGCTTTTTGGCTATGAAAGGCTTGTCGGGCGGCTTGATCACCAATGCCGCTTCCACCTTTACCTTTATCCGCCAGTTTGAAAACGTGGTGCCCATCTGGGGGATACAAAAGGAGAGCGAGCTGGACGAGTTTATCGCGCTGGCGGCTAATCCGCCTTTGCTGGACGACGAGATGAAGGCCGTAATTGAACGGGACCGCAAGGAGCTGGCCGGCGCGTTTTGCCGGGGGTGCGGCTACTGCCTGCCCTGTCCGGTCAATATCCCGATTAATATGGCCGCCAGGATGAAGGGGTTGATCACCCGCTCGCCCTATGCCCGCTTCATATCCAAGAGCTTTCAAGCGGAGATGGCGCGGATCGACTCGTGTATCAACTGCGGACACTGCAAAAACCACTGCCCCTATGGCCTGGATACGCCGGCGCTGCTGAAAAAGCAGTTGAGCTGGTATCGTGAGTTTGTCCAGGCCCACCAGGATGAGGTGACCGAGTAAAGCAAAAAAAGCAGCAGGCCATGCCTGCTGCTTTTTGTTTGTGTCTTTCTTGAATTAAAAGAGGAATTCATCTGGATGCGCGCCTGTGCGCCCGTCGCGCTCCAGCGCGTCGATGGCCGCCATATCATCCTGATCCAGCGCAAAGCCGAACAGATCGCTGTTTTCCAGAATGCGTGCGGGCGTGGCAGATTTGGGGATGACCCGGATGCCGTGCTGCAGCTCCCAGCGCAAGATCACCTGAGCATTGGTTCTGCCGTGCTTTTGTGAGATGGCGCTGACCGTGGGCTCTGTAAAAGCGGCGCCGCCCCGCATCAGGGGGGACCAGGCTTCTACAAGGATACCATGGCCTTGGCAGTAATCGATGGCCTCGCGCTGCCACAGATAGGGATGCAGTTCAATCTGGTTGACCATAGGCATGATCTCGGTTTGCTGGCGCAGGGTCTCCAGGTGATGAGGGAGAAAGTTGGATACGCCGATAGCCCGGACCCGCCCTTCGCGATAGAGCTTCTCAAAGGCCTTCCAGGTCTCCACATAGCGGTCTTTGCCGGGCCAATGGATCAGATAAAGGTCCAAATAGTCCAGCCCCAGGCGCGCCATGCTTTCGTCAAAAGTACGCAGCGCTTCATCATACCCATGGCGGTCGTTGGGCAATTTAGTGGTCACGAAAATGTCTTCCCGCTTCAGGCCGCTTTCACGGATGCCCTGTCCTACGCCGGTTTCATTTTTATAAAGCGCCGCCGTATCGATGCTGCGGTAGCCTGCGCGCAGCGCGTAAGCCACGCAGTCCCGGGCCTGTTCGGTATCTTGCAGCTTATAAGTGCCAAAACCAAGGCTGGGGATGGTGACGCCGTTATGTAAGGTATAGTAAACAATACTCATGCAAAGCCCCTCCCAATCGTTCTTCTACCCTCCATGATAGCCCATACCAGCCGGAAAGGAAAGCGGTTTTTGGCCGATCCTGCCAAAAGGGAAAAAGGAACTGGACAGGGGGGCAGAACGTGGTAAAATATGTTTGAAGAGACCTTCCCCCGCCAAGTGGGTGGGCAAACGCGCCGGGGGCGCCCTATTTAAAGGAGGAAAAGGGATGGATTTTCAAAAACGTTATGATACGTGGTGTCAGGCGTCCTGGATCGATGCGCAGGCTAAAGCGGAGCTGTTGGCGATTGCGGGGGACCCGGCACAGATCGAAGATCGGTTTTATACGGATCTGGAATTTGGCACGGCGGGCTTGCGGGGCGTGATCGGCGCCGGCACCAACCGGATGAACGAATACGTGGTGGCCCGGGCCACCCAGGGGTTGGCTGAAACGATTCTGGAGGCGGACGCGGATGCGGCAAAGCGGGGCGTGGTCATCGCTTATGATTCCAGGTTGTATTCTGACGTATTTGCGCGCATCGCTGCGCAGGTGCTCTGCCAAAATGGGATCAAGACCTTCTTGTTTGACGAATTGCGCCCTGTGCCGGAATTGTCGTTTGCCATTCGCTATTTAAAGTGCATTTCGGGTATCGTCATTACGGCTAGCCACAATCCGCCGGAATATAACGGCTATAAAGTCTATTGGGAGGATGGCGGGCAGCTTCCCCCGGAGCCGGCGGCAGTGGTGCTGCAGCATATCAACGCGATTGAGGATTATGGAAGCGTCAAACGGATGGACGTTGAGCAGGCTAAAGCGCAGGGGCTGCTGGAGATCATCGGCGCGCAGGTGGATGACGCCTATATTGCAGCGGTAAAGGAATTGGCCGTGGCGCCGGAGCGCACGGCGGCGATCGCAGACGATTTTACGGTAATTTATACGCCGTTGCACGGTTCTGGCAACAAGCCGGTTCGCCGTATTCTTAAGGAGATCGGGGTCAAAAACGTGCATGTGGTTCCCTCCCAGGAAAAGCCCGATCCGACGTTCCCCACGGTGGTCGCCCCCAATCCGGAGCGCAGCGATGTCTTTACCGAGGCGATCCAGATGGCCCAGGAGCTGGATGCGGATATTATTATCGGCACGGATCCGGACGCAGACCGGCTGGGGCTGGTGGTCAAAGATGAGCAGGACCGCTATTTCCCGCTGACGGGAAACCAGATCGGCGTGCTATTGCTACATTATATATTAGAAGCGAAAAAACAAAAGGGCGTGCTGCCGGCCAATGGCGCGGTGGTAAAGTCCCTGGTTTCAACGCCCATGGCCGCGGCCATCGCCGCAGATTATGGCGTGGAACTATTCGATGTGCCCACGGGATTTAAATTCATTGCCGAGAAGATTCAGCAGTTCCAAACGACGGGGGATTATACTTTCCTGTTCGGCTTTGAGGAGAGCTTTGGCTATCTGTCCGGCACAAAAGTACGGGATAAGGATGCGGTCAACGCGGCGATGCTGGCGGTAGAAACCGCGGCTTATTATAAGCAGCGGGGGATGACGCTGTATCAAGGCCTGCAAGAGCTGTATGAGAAATATGGCTATTTTGTTGAAAAGGTGGATAGCTACACCTTTACCGGCGTAGAGGGCATGCAGAAGATCCGCAGCATCATGGAATATCTCCGCGAGCATACGCCGGCATCGATTGGCAGCTTCTTCGTGGCCGCGGTGCGGGACTATCTTTCGGGGGTGCGTACGGTTCCGGGAGACGGCTCTGAGCAGCCGCTGAGCGATAAGGCGGGAAATATGCTGTACTATGAGTTGAGCGGACGCGCATTTTCCGTCATCCGTCCGTCCGGCACAGAGCCGAAAATTAAGATCTATTATGCCGTTTCCGGGAAAACGGCGCAGCAAGCGCAGCAGCAGTTACAGGATATGCAATCGGGCTTTAAGAGCATATTGAAGGGTTATATCGACTGATTGCGCCCGAATTCATTAAAATCCGAACATTATTATTAAAAGATCGATATCCTCCGGTATAATGCCGGACGATATCGATCTTTATTTTGTAAAGGATAGTTGTCAATTGTGTATAGATTCTATATAATCAAAGAACCCGGTCGGATATGGATTGCTCGAGCAAATGGATATAAAAAAATCCTAAATAATGCTTGACAAAGGATATCCCCTGTGGTAATCTAAGTAAGCTGTCGCACGGGGGAGGCCCCAGGGCGGCAGAAAAGACCTTTGAAAACTGCACAGAGAAGAGACGAAATAGCAAGAAGTTCTGACGTAAGTAAGGAAGCGGAAACGGAGAGGACTTTGAGTAAGAGCCAAAGAGCAGGGGGTAGGAAACGAAGCCCTGCTTGAATAAAAGGATTAAATTGAAGAGTTTGATCCTGGCTCAGGACGAACGCTGGC